>NZ_JBEZDW010000038.1:0-85222 GCF_040802045.1 Microbispora sp. NPDC049125
CCCCACCCCCAGATCACCACCCGACGATGGGACACGACCTTGACGTCCCCCCGTTCTGATCCAGCCGACGGATCTCCGGAAAGCGCCCTATGGGACCTCTGCCGAGCCGATGAATAACCATGAACACGGCGACAACACGGCGAGGCGCCACCAGGCGACCACAGCAGACTTGAAGATCCAAAAGGCTGAAGATCTAAGCACGACTCAAGTCGGCCCAATGCCGAGCGCGACCCGCCCAGGTGTGAGGCGCCGGGGCCATAACAAGCCGGGATGCCCACATAAAAGGAGCCCCGCCCACGAAACCGTGGACAGGGCTCCTGATGGTGGAGCTATGGGGATTCGAACCCCAGACCCCCTCCATGCCATGGAGGTGCGCTACCAGCTGCGCTATAGCCCCTTGGTGACACCGCGACATCGAAGGCTTCGCGGCGCCACGCCAGTGTATAGGACCTCCAGGGGATCGTCGTACCGGAACGCCGTAGGGCATCGATTGTGCTCGGGCCGCCTGATCAGCAGCCGCACATCACGCCGGCGGCCGATGGGGCGAGTGGGGCCGTGAGGGGATCAACTGGCCGTGTCTCGGCACCGGCTGCGGTCACGACGGGGAAGCCCTCGCGCGCCCAGTATTCGAAGCCGCCGATCATCTCCTTGACGTGGTAGCCCAGCTTGGCGAATTCCAGGGCCGCCCGGGTGGCGCCGTTGCAGCCCGGCCCCCAGCAGTAGGTGACCACGGTGACGTCCGGGGGGATCAGGGACGCCGCCCGCGAGGCGATCTCCGCCGTAGGCAGGTGGACGGCCCCCTCGATGTGACCTTGCCGCCAGCTCTCCTGGCTACGGGAGTCGACGACGGCGATGCCGGTCTCGCCTGCCAGCAGGTCGGCTCGTACGTCGGAGACGTCGGCCTCGAACGACAGGCGTCCCGCGAAGTGGGCGGCGGCCTCGGCGGGGTGGGCGGCGGGAGTACTGAGAACGGCGGACAACAGGCCTCCAAGTCTGGTTCGGACGGACAATGCCTCCGCCCGACGTGGTGTCCTCGGACGGCAGACAGTTCATGAAGACGGACAGGCAGGCGAATGCCTCCCGCTCGAGACGGACGGCTGGGCGTCCCGGCATGCGTTCCCCTGGTCAGATGTCCCGCCTTGCGCCCCAACAGTGCCCGCCGAAGGCATTCACCCAACAGTGGCAGGAATGCCTAATGACGCTAATATCCGGCCATGCTCCCGGGCCCCGCCGTCCACTCCGCCGTCCAGCCCGCCGTCCACTCCGCCGTCCAGCTCGGCATCCGCACGGACGCCCAGCCCGATACCCACCCCCATGTCCATCCCTATGCCCACCCCCAGATCCAGCCCGACACCCGATCGACCACTCTCGCCGATGTCCGCTTCGAAGGCCGCCGAGGCTCCGGCCGCGACGACAGCGACGACAGCGACGACAGCGACAACCGCCATACCGTGTCGGTGCTCGCCTTCGACGGCATGAGCCCGTTCGAGCTGGGGTGCGTCGTGGAGGTCTTCGGGCTGCCCCGCCCCGAACTGGAGGTGCCCTGGTACGACCTCGTCGTCTGCGCCGAGCGCGACCGTCCGCTCCGCGCGGTGGGCGGCTTCACCGTCCAGGCCGCCCACGGGCTGGACGCGTTCGCGGAGGCGGACACGGTCATCGTGCCGGGGGTGCCCGACGTCCGCGCGGAGGTCTCCCCCGCGCTCGTCTCCGCGTTGCGGCGCGCGAGCGACCGGGGCGCGCGGATCGTGTCGATCTGCTCGGGCGCCTTCGCGCTGGCCGCCGCCGGCCTGCTCGACGACCGGCCGGCGACGACCCACTGGAGGTACGCGGCGCTGCTGCGGCGGCGGTTCCCCCAGGTCCAGGTCGATCCCAGCGTGTTGTACGTGGACGGCGGCGACGTCCTCACCAGCGCCGGCAGCGCGGCGGGGCTCGACCTGCTCATCCATCTCGTACGGCGTGACCACGGCCCGAGCGTCGCCAACGCGGTGGCCCGGCGGCTGGTCGTCCCGCCCCACAGGGAGGGCGGACAGGCCCAGTACGTCGAGGCCCCCGTCCCGGCCCTCGACGACGACGACGCGGTGGGGAGGGCGATGGAGTGGGCGCTGGCCGGCCTGGCCCGCCCGATCACGGTCGCCGCGATGGCCCGGGTGGCCGGGATGTCCCCTCGCAGCTTCGTCCGGCACTTCAACCGGCGCACCGGGACGAGCCCGCTCCGCTGGGTGATCGCGCAGCGGGTCGCGGCGAGCCTGCCCCTGCTTGAGACGACGGCGGTGCCGATCGAGGAGATCGGGGCCGCCGTCGGGTTCGAGAGCCCGGTGACGTTCCGCCACCATTTCAGCCGTTCGATGCACACGTCGCCCTCGGCGTACCGGAGGACGTTCAGCCGGTGACCTCCTCGTGCCGTGCCCGCATCGGCAGCGCGAAGGCGGTGACGAATGTCACCAGCAGCATGCCGACCTCGATCCAGATGACGACCTGCATGGCATCGCCGAAACCGGTGCCGCCGTCCAGCAGGTGGAAGAAGACGGTGCCGAGGACGGCGGTGCCGAGGGCCGCGCCGAGCTGCTGAATCGCGGTGAGCGTCCCGGAGGCCGAGCCGGTCTCCTCCGGCGCGACCCCCGCGAGCACGATGTCGAAGAACGGCGCCATCAGCAGGCCCATGCCGATGCCCGCGACGGCGAGCGTGGGAGCCATCTGCCAGGGCGTGACCCCCACGCCTGCGGAGTGCAGCGTCACGCCGAAGCCGGCCACGCCGGCAGCCATGATCAGCGCGCCGGCGTGCAGGAGCCTGCGGCCGAGCTTCTCGGTGAGCCCGGCGCTCGCCACCACGAAACCGACCATCACACCGATGGCCTGGGGAAGCGCGGCCAGACCCGCCTTGAGGGGCGAGTAGTGCAGGCCCATCTGCGTGTAGAGGGTGAAGACCAGCGAGAAGCCGACCATGCCGGAGAAGAAGACGAGCCCGGCGACGAGACCGCCGGCGAAGGCCCGCTTGCGGAACAGGGTCGGCACCACCAGAGGGTCGCCGCCGGAACGGTGCTTGCGTGACTCGTACCACCCGAAGAACGCGAAAAGGGCGACGGAGGCGGCCATGGAGACGAAGGTCCACGCCGGCCAGCCGTACTCGCGTCCCTGCACGAGCGGGAAGATCAGCAGGGCCGCGGCCGCGGAGGCGAGCCCGGCCCCGGTGAGGTCGAGGCGGGCGGCGTGCTCGGACCGCGACCGAGGCAGGAAGCGGACGCCTCCGGCCAGCGCGAGCAGGCCCAGCGGGAGGTTGATCAGGAAGATCATTCGCCAGCCCGTGCCGAACAGGTCGGCCTCGACCAGCCACCCCGCCAGCACCGGCCCGCCCACGGAGGACAGAGCCATGATGGGCCCGAAGGCGCCGAAGGCGGTGCCCATCTCCTTGGGCGGGAACATCTCCTTGATCATACCGAGTCCCTGCGGTAGCAGGACGGCGCCGAACAGGCCCTGCAGCACTCGGGCCCCGACGAGCATCTCCGGCGACACGGCGAGCCCGCACAGCAGGGAGCCGAGCACGAAGCCGGAAGCCCCGAGGAGGAACATCGGCTTGCGGCCGTAGAGGTCGCCGAGCCGCCCTCCGGTGATCAGGCCGACGGCCATTGCGAGGGTGTAGCCGGCGCCGAGCCACTGGATCAGGCTGGAGCCGCCGCCGATGTCGGCGCGGATGGTCGGCGCGGCGATGTTGGTGACGAGGGCGTCGAGCAGGTCCATCACCTCGGCGGCGAGGATGACGAAGAGGGCGGCCCAGCGCGTGCGATACGCGGAAGGCGCTGCCGGAATTGCGGTGACCACGGGGGAACTCCATTCGTCGGGCGAACACCGTTCGTTGCTCGAACTCCGTTATAAGGTCTGGACTCGCAAGACGTCAAACGCTGTTCGTCGCACGAATGCCGTTCGGCCGGGATACGGTGTTCGCATGGAGGCCGTTCCCCTGCCGCCGTGGCGGACCCCGCCCAAGCACGCACCCCGGCGACCGCTGAGCCAGGAGCTGATCGTCGAGAAGGGGCTGGGCATCCTCGACGCGGAGGGCCTGGACGCCGTCAGCATGCGCCGGATCGCGCAGGAGCTCGGCACCGGCCCCGCCTCGCTGTACGCGCACGTGGCGAACAAGGAGGAGCTCCTGGAGCTCATCTTCGAGCAGGTCATCGGCGAGGTGGAGGTGCCGGCGCCCGAGCCTGAACGGGGGCTCGACCAGCTCAGGGAGATCGCCTGGCGGATGTACCGCGTCCTCCACGCGCACGCCGACATCGCCCGGGTCCCGATGGCCAACATCCCGAGGGGCCCGAACGCGCTGCGCCTCGCCGAGGGGATGCTCGCCATCATGCTGGCTGCCGGGCTGCCCCCACAGGTGGCGGCCTGGGCCCTCGACCGGCTGTACCTCTACGTGATGTCCGATGTCTACGAGGGCTCGCTCTACGCGGCCAAGCTGCGGGCGAGCGGCAAGGACCAGAGCGCGTTCTTCGAAGAGATCCTCCGCCCCCTCCAGGCGTACTACCTGAGCCTGCCCGGGGAGAGCTTCCCGGCGATCAGCGCCAACATCGACTCGCTGATGACCGGCAGCGGCGACGAGAGGTTCGAGTTCGGCCTGGAGATCTTCCTCCGCGGCCTGGAGACCTACCGGTCATAGGGAGCACTCAGGCGCCGCCGGCGTACATCGACTCCACGAATCGCGACATGCCGTCGAGCCAGCGGTCCGGCTCGGCGGCCTTCATGCGGACGAAGTCGGCCACCTCGGGGTGCGGAAGGATGTGGAACCGCTCCGCTTCGAGGCCCTCGACGACGTGGCCGGCGACGTCGGCCGGGTCGAGCACGGCCCCCGAGGCGGCGACCGCCCGTGCCGTGACGTGGTCCTCTCCCAGCCCAAGCGTCATCGGCGTACGAACGCCCTGGGGGCACAGCACGCTGACGCGCACACCCCTGGCCCGGTAGTGGATCGCCACCCACTCCGCGAACGAGATCGCGGCCGCCTTGCTCACGGCGTACGGCGCGTCGCCCGGGCAGCTCACCAGCCCGGCGGCCGAGCAGGTGTTTAGCAGGTAGCCGCCGCCACGTTCGACCATCCGGGGGAGGACGGCTCGCGCCGCGTACACGTGCGCGAGCGTGTTGACCGCGAGCGTCCGGCTCCAGTCGAGGTCGGACGCCTCATCAAGGCCGTGGCCGGTGATGATCCCGGCGTTGGAGCAGAACAGGCCGATCGGTCCCAGCGCCCGCTCGGCGGTGTCGGCCAGCGCCCGGACGTCGGCCTCCACCGACACGTCGGCGCGGACGGCGACCGCGCGGTCCCCGATCTCCTTGGCGACAGCCGACGCCCCGGCCTCGTCGAGGTCGGCCACGAGCACGCCCGCGGCCCCCTCGCCGGCGAAGCGGAGCGCCATGGCCCGGCCGATGCCGCTCGCGGCGCCGGTCACGACGACGACCTTGTCCCGAACCCGCATGAGACCTCCAGACCGACCAGTCGGTATCTGAACCTACGGGCGTGGGCGGCTCCCCGTCAATCCGGCCAAGGACCACCCACGCGACCGCTCCGCGTCACCGGCTCCGCGTCACCGGTCTGCGGCGAACCGGACCGCTTCACCTGACCGCGAGGAACCGGTCTGGAAGGAACCAATCCGGGAGGAACCGCTCAGACGTAATCGCGGCGGCAATTGAGGAAAAGCTGGATTTCGGGCGGCGCCAGAGTGGTCGCCGGGGCGTACGAAACACGGTTCTCCGACAGCACCGTGAAACCGGCGGCCTTCACGACCTCATGCAACTCGTCGCGGAGATATCCGGTGACCCGGACCGGAACGCCGAGAAACTGGAAAGGGATGTCGTCGAGGTCGAGCTCCACCATGCTCAGCGAGAACAGGCCGTCAGGGGCGAGGACGGCGTGCACCTTGGCGAGAGCCGTCACGATCTCGGCGCGCGGCAGCATGAGCAGGCTGAAGAACGCGGTGACCGCGTCGTAGATGCCGAGCGAGCCGTTCAGGTCGAGCACGTCGAGCTCGAAGAACGTGCCGACGGGGACGTTCTTCCTGGCCAGTTGCAGCATGACCGGCGAGATGTCGATGCCGGTGACCTCGCATCCCGCGTCGGCCAGCTGCTCGGCCGTGGGCGACCCGGTGCCGCAGCCCACGTCCAGCACCCGCGATCCCGGCTTGAGCTGCTTGATCATCCATTCGCCGGCGGCGATCTGTCCCTCCTTGCGGGGAAACGCCTCGTCATATCGGCCACCGATGCGATTGAACGCGTCAGCGTGGAGCGCACGGTACTCGCGCCGGAGATTGTCCGGCCCGGAGTCGGTCGTCATCTATGCCGCCATTGGTGATCAGCCGTCTATGCCTTCTCCTAGATAGGGGGCAGCGATCGTTTAAGTCAAGACATTTCGGTACTTATTTGGCATCTTGACGACAGTCAGTCAATGATCGATGTCAACCTCGCGAAGCCCCCTTCGCCGTGGGCCGCGGTCGACGCTGTGGTGTACTGATATACCACGTCACCGGAGGAGGCCCCATGATCGAGGACGTCAGGTGGGCTCTGCGGTCCGTCGTGGCGGTGACGGTCACCCCGTTCGGCGCGGACGACCGGATCGACGAGCGGGCCCTCGGCGCCGCCGTCGAGCGGCTCGTCGGCGGCGGCGTGACGGCCCTCACCCCGAACGGCAACACCGGCGAGTTCTACTCACTCGACGACGACGAGGCGGCCCGGGCGGTGGCGCTGACCCGGGAGGCCGCCCCCGGCGCCGTCCTGATCGCCGGGGTGGGGCACGACGTGCGCCGTGCCGTACGGCTCGCGCATGACGCGGAGCGGCTCGGCTGCCAGGGGGTGATGATCCACCAGCCGGTGCATCCGTACCGGTCCGAGGAGGGCTGGACGGCCTACCACCGCGCGATCGCCGAAGCCGTGCCCGATCTGGGCGTGGTCTGCTACGTCCGCTCCCCCGCCGTGACATCCCGGGCGCTGCGCGAGTTGGTGCGGCGCTGCCCCAACGTCGTGGGCGTGAAGTACGCCGTGGCCGACCCGGTGGCGTTCGCCACCCTGGCCGGCGAGGTGGACGGGCCGGTGTGGGTGTGCGGGCTCGCCGAGGGATGGGCCCCGTTCTTCTGGCCCGGCGGAGCGGAGGGGTTCACCTCGGGCCTGGCCGTGATCACACCACGGCTGTCACTGGAGCTCCTGCGCCTCCTGCGTGAGGGCGACCGGGCCGGCGCGATGGAGGTGTGGCGGCGGCTCAAGCCGATCGAGGACCTGCGGGCCAGGAACGGCGCGGAGCACAACGTCTCGGTCATCAAGGAAGCGCTGGCGCAGCTCGGCGTCTGCGGCCGGGCGGTCCGGCCGCCCATCTCCGAGCTGGCCCCCGACGACCAGAAGAAGGTGGCCGCGATTCTGAGCACCCTGGACGGCACCTGATCGAGGCGCGCCGTCCGCCGCGGCCCGAGCGGCAGGCCCCGCACCATGCCTCGGCCGCCGCCGCCCGCCGCCGGTCAGTCGCCGCTCAGTCGCCGCTCAGTCGACCTCGGGCTCCGGGACGCCGCTGGCTCCCCTCAGGAAGTCGAAGTCGCAGCCCTGATCGGCCTGGAGCACGTGGGCGTCGTAGAGCGCGCCGTACCCACGGGCCTGACGCGGCGCGGGCGGCTCCCACTCACGCCGCCTGCGGGCGAGCTCCTCCTCCGGCACGTCGAGCGTGAGCCTGCGCGCGGGCACGTCCAGCGTGATCAGGTCGCCGTCCCTGACCAGCGCCAGAGGCCCGCCGACGTGGGACTCGGGGGCGACGTGCAGCACGCACGCGCCGTAGCTGGTGCCGCTCATCCTGGCGTCGGAGATCCGCACCATGTCGCGTACGCCCTGCTTGAGCAGGCTTTCGGGGATGGGGAGCATCCCGTGCTCGGGCATCCCCGGGCCGCCTCTCGGGCCGGATCCCCGCAGCACGAGCACGCTGCCGGCGGTGGCGGGCACCTCGTCGATCCGGCGCAGCAGGTCGCGGTGATCCTCGAACACCACGGCCGGGCCCGTGTGCGTGAGCAGGCCCGGGTCCGCCGCGACATGCTTGATGACGGCGCCGTCCGGCGCCAGGTTGCCTCGCAGCACCGCGAGGCCGCCCTCCGCTGACAGCGGGTCGTCCCTGCGCCTGATCACCGCGTCGTCGTAAGGTTCCCGCGTCGCGATGCCCCTCCCGTTCACCGTTGGCCGGTCGAGGTGCAGCAGGTCGGGGATCCGGTGGAGCAGCGCGGGGAGGCCGCCCGCCCGGTGGAAGTCCTCCATCAGGTGCACCCCGCCCGGCCGTACGTCGGCCAGGACGGGCACGCGGCGCGAGACCGCGTCGAAGTCGTCCACCGTCAGCTCGACCCCGCTGCGGCGCGCCATCGCGATCAAATGGACGACCGCGTTGGTGGAGCCCCCGAGGGCCAGCACCGTGGTCAGCGCGTCCTGGTAGGCACGCCCGTCGAGCAACTGCGAGGGCCGCACGCCGTTCCAGGCGAGCCCGACGGCCAGCCGGCCGCTGGCCGCCGCCATCCGGTTGTGCGCGGACAGCACGGCGGGGATCGAGGCCGCGCCGGGCAGCGTCAGCCCGAGCACCTCGGCCACCGATGTCATGGTGGACGCCGTGCCCATCGTCATGCAGTGGCCGGGCGAGCGGGCGATCCCCTCCTCGATCTCGTCCATCTCCTCGCCGGTGACGAGACCCGCGCGCTTGTCCTCCCAGTACTTCCACATGTCGCTGCCGCTGCCGAGTCGCCGGCCCCGCCAGTCGCCCGGCAGCATCGGCCCGCACGGGACGAAGATCGCCGGGATGTCCGCGCTGATCGCGCCCATCACCAGCGCCGGGGTGGTCTTGTCGCACCCGCCCATCAGCACCGCGGCGTCGACCGGGTAGGAGCGCAGGACCTCCTCGGTCTCCATGGCGAGCAGGTTGCGGTAGAGCATCGCGGTCGGCTTCTGGAACGTCTCCCCCACCGCCATGACCGGCAGCTCCACCGGGTAGCCGCCGGCCTGCCACACCCCGCGCCTGACGTCCCCGGCCCGATCGCGCAGATGCATGTGGCAGGGGTTGAGCTCGCTCCAGGTGTTGAGGATCCCGATGACCGGCTTGCCCAGGTGCTCCTCGGCCGACAGGCCGAGCTGGCGGGTGCGCGCGCGGTGACTGAACGACCTCAGGCTGCCGGTGCCGTACCAGCGATGACTGCGCAGCTCTTCCGGCCTCATCTGCCCGAAGATACCAGCGAGTATTGGTATATCAAGATATATCCTTCCCTTCTGTCACGAAGATCCCTAGCGTGGACAGCCGTGACCACCCCGGCGGGGCCACTCCGCTCGCGTGCGGAGGGCCAGCGCGTCACGTTCACCGAGCTGTTCTTCGATCTCGTGTACGTGTTCGCGATCACCCAGCTCTCTCATCTGCTGCTCGGCCACCTGTCCTGGCACGGCGCGGCACAGACCCTGCTCCTGCTGCTCGCGGTGTGGTGGGCGTGGATCTACACGGCCTGGCACACCAACTGGTTCGACCCCGACCGGCCGACGGTCCGGCTCGTGCTGGTCGGGGTCATGCTGGCGAGCCTGATCATGTCCGCGGTGATCCCCGAGGCGTTCGGCGCGCACGGCCCGCTGTTCGCCGCGGCGTACGTCGCCATCCAGGTTGGCCGCACCACGCACTCGGTGCTCCAGGCCCCCGCCGGCCCCTTACGCCGTAACCTGCTGCGGGTGCTCGCCTGGGCCGTGCTGTCCGGCGTCTTCTGGGGCGCGGGCGCCCTCACCGGCGGCGGCGCTAGGGAGCTGCTCTGGGTGGCCGCCGTCGGCACCGACCTCCTGGCGCCCTGGGTCAGGTTCGCCACGCCGGGCCTCGGCCGTTCGGAGACCTCCGACTGGACGATCGACGGCGCCCACCTGGCCGAGCGCTGCCAGCTCTTTGTGATAATCGCGTTCGGCGAGTCCATCGTGGTCACCGGCGCGACCTTCGGGGAGCACCCCTCGGGAGCCCCGGCCGCCGCCTTCGTCGTGGCGTTCCTCGGCAGCGTCGCGCTGTGGTGGGTCTACTTCGGGCGCAGCGCGGAGGCGGGCAGCCGCGTGATCGCCGCCTCGCGGGACCCGGGGCGGCTCGCCCGCTCCGCGTACACCTTCCTGCACCTGCCGATGGTCGCCGGGATCGTGGTGTCGGCCGTGGGTGACGAGCTGGTCATCCACCATCCGCTCGGGCCCACTCCGGCCGAGGTCGCGCTCACCTGTCTCGGCGGCCCGGCGCTGTTCCTCGCCGGGCATGGTCTGTTCAAGCGCACGGTCTGGGGGCGCTTCCCCCTCTCCCACGGAGCGGGGCTGGCGGCGCTGGCCGCGTCCGCCCCGCTGGGGCTCGTCGCGCCGCCCCTGGTCCTGGCCGCCTGCGCGACCGCCGTCGCGGCGGCCGTGGCCGCCTGGGACGCCGTGATTCGTCACCGCCGTGACCCGTCACCGCCGTCGCCCGCTTCCCCCTGACGGCGACGGCGGCGACGGCGGCTGACGAGCCGTCATCCGGCCGGGATGTCACGCCTGCGGACGCCGGCGAGCCCCGCCAGCAGCAGGGCGGCGGCGATCCCGGTCAGCGCGAGCAGGGGCGTCGCGGAGACGGAGCCTCCGGGCACGTGCGGGACGTGCGTGAACGGCGACACGTCCAGGAGCGCGTCGTCCAGTCGTAGCGCCGCCCCGACCTGGCCGAGGAGCAGGCACACCGACAGCGCCACCCAGCCGACGGCGGGGGCGAGCCGGGGCAGCAGCCCGAACACGGCGACGGTGAGCGCGGCGAGCAGCCAGACCGCGGGAAGCTGCACCAGCGCTCCGCCGAGGACGCGTGGCAGCTGCGCGCCCATGTCGCCCGTGGACAGGCCGTACGTCAGCCCGGCCGCCAGGCCGGCGGCCGTCATGGCCACGGCCGGGCCGAGCAGGGCGAAGACCAGGTGACCGGCGGCCCATCGCGCCCGGCTCACCGGCGTCGCCAGCAGCGGCTCGGCGCGCTGACCGGCCTCCTCGCCGCGCATCCGCAGCGCCGCCGAGATCGCGTACGCCGAGACGGCGGTCGCGCCGAGGCCCAGCGTCCCGGCGATGAACACGTCGCTGACCGCGGAGCTGCCTCCCATCCGCTCCATGATCTCCTGGAGCTGCCGGTTGTCCGCCATCAGGTCGGCCGCCGACTTCGCGATGCCCCCGATCAGCAGGCCGTAGACGGCCAGGCCGGCGGTCCAGGCGTACAGCGTGCCCCGATGCAGCCGCCAGGCCAGCGCCAGCGGTGTGCGCAGGCCCGGCGCGGCGGCGGCGGGGCCGAGCCGGGAGGCCAGCAGGCCGGCGCCGATGTCACGGCGGGCCGACAGAGCGAAGGCCACGCGGGCCAGCGCCGCCACCAGCACGGCGATGAGCGCGAACATCCACCACCGGTCGGCCTCGTACGCCTGGACCTGGTAGATCCAGCCGAGCGGCGGCGTCCACGACAGCCATGCCAGGCCGTCGCCGCCGTTCCCGGCGGCGACGTCCCCGACGGCCCGCAGGGCGAAGGCGAGCGCGAGGACCACGATGCCGATGCCGCGGGCCGGGCCGGCGCCCGAGCTGAGCTGCGCGGTGATCGCCCCGACGGCCGCGAACACGATCCCGGCCGCCGCCCACGCCAGGCCCATGGCGAACGCTCCCGCGGCCGGCGTGTCCTGGCTGATCATGCCGAGGGCCACCAGCACGCCGGTGACCAGGCTCGCCCCGGAGGTGGCGGCCAGCGCCGCGGCGAGGCCGGCGTGGCGGCCGACGACGGCCGACCCGACGAGCTCGCGGCGGCCCGCCTCCTCCTCCACCCGTGTGTGGCGGATCACGGTCAGCAGCCCGACGAGCGCCATGACAATCATGCCGGTCGCGGAGCGCCAGAAGATCAGCGCGCCGAGGCTCGGCCCGGGTGTGCGGCCGTAGAACATGCTCAGCAGGGGGGTGCTGCTGAGGTCGTCGATGTATCCCTGGCGCGCCGCGTCGGTCGGGTACAGCCCGGCGGTGCCCGCCGCCATGGCGACGGGGATCAGGGCCAGGCACAGCACCCAGATCGGCATCAGCACCCGGTCACGGCGCAGGATGAGCCGGACCAGGGCCCCGGTCCCGGTGAAGGCGCTCATCGCGACGTCACCACCGGCGTCTCGTAGTGACGCAGGAACAGCTCCTCCAGCGTCGGAGGCCGGCTGGTCAGGCCGCGTACGCCGAACGTCGTGAGGTGGCGGAGCACGGCGTCGAGGTCGCCGGCCTCGACGTGGAACCGCACATGGGTGTCGTCCACGTCGAGGTCGTGCACCCCCGGCAGGCCCGCCAGGCCGTCCGGCGGGCGGGCGAGATCGGCGGAGACGAACGTGCGCGTCAGGTGGCGCAGCTCGGCCAGGCTGCCGGACTCGACGGTCCGGCCGGACCGGATGATGCTCACCCGGTCGCACAGCGCCTCCACCTCGGCGAGGATGTGGCTGGACAGCAGCACGGTCCGCCCGTCGCGCTTGGCCTCCTCCATGACGACCTGGCGAAAGACCTCCTCCATCAGCGGGTCGAGGCCGGAGGTCGGCTCGTCGAGCAGCAGCAGCTCCACGTCGGAGGCGAGCGCCGCGATCAGCCCGACCTTCTGCCGGTTGCCCTTGGAGTAGGCCCGGCCCTTCTTCCTCGGGTCGAGGTCGAACCGTTCGAGCAGCTCCTGGCGGCGCTTGGGGTTCAGCCCGCCCCGCAGCCGGCCGAGCAGGTCGATCGCCTCGCCGCCGGTCAGGTTGGGCCAGAGCGTCACGTCGCCCGGCACGTAGGCCAGACGGCGGTGCAGCGACACCGCGTCGCGCCAGGGATCGCCGCCCAGCAGGGTGACCGTGCCGGCGTCGGCGCGCAGCAGCCCGAGCAGGACACGGATGGTGGTGGTCTTGCCCGCGCCGTTCGGGCCGAGGAAGCCGTGCACCTCGCCCTGAGCGACGGTCAGGTCGAGACCGTCGAGCGCCTTGGTCTGGCCGAAAGTCTTCCTCAGGCCGGACACTGAGATGGCATGTTCCATGCTTCAGAAGCTACACTTGTTTCACATAGTTGTGAATATTCAGAAGCTGCGAATGTATGTGACGTCGACGGGTAGGGAGTGGCACATGTCTCAGGCACCACGGCGCGACGAGGAGGCGATCCGCGACTTCGTCGAGCGCATGGCCATGATGCTCGCCGACTGGGGCGTCCCGCGGATGGCCGCCCGCGTGCTCTTCGTGATCATGTGTGCGGACGAGCGTTCCCTCAGTGCGGGCGAGCTCGCCGAGCGGCTCGGGGTGAGCCCCGCGGCGATCTCCGGGGCCGTGCGCTACCTGATCCAGATCAACATGGTCGCGCGGGAGCCGGTCCCCGGGTCGCGCCGGGACCGCTACCGGCTGGTCGACGACTCGTGGTACGAGGTGACGATCGCCAAGATGACCCTGATCAAGGTGCTCGCCGAGGCCGCGGACCAGGGGGTCGCCGCCGCCGGGGGGCCGGACACCCCCTCAGGGGCACGCCTGGCCGGCATGCGGGACTTCTACGTCTTCGTCCAGGAGGCGATGCCCGACCTCCTCGACCAGTGGGCCAAGCGCAAGGCCGGCCTGGACGGCTGACCCTGACGCTCGCCGTGATGGGCCGCACCCAAGGAGATCGTTCTCGACGGGATACCGGCGACGATCCCGAGCCACCTCACCCCGGCCCTCCAATGGACGCTCCGAGATGCGAATCGAACCGCCTGGACCTGAACGAAGAGCTTACTCGGCAGGCCAGTGACCGCCTGATTGACTTAGGTAAGATAAGAGAATGGCCGAGATCCGACGGATCACGCAACCCACTCTCGACGTCATCGAGGCACTGGTCGACGCGCATCGCCGAGGCGAGGAGCTGCACGGCTGGGCGATCATCAAGGCCGTCGGCCGAACCGGTCCGACGGTCTACAACGTCCTGGACAGGCTTGAGGACGCCAAGTGGATTTCCGGCCGATGGGAGTCCGAGAACCCCGATCCCAGCAGGCCCCGCCGCCGTTTCTACTCCCTCACCGGCGAGGGGGCCCGCCGCGCTCCGGCTCTGCTCGCCGAGCGCCGGCCCGGCGCCGTGTCCGCGCGCCTGGCAGGGGGACACGCCTTCGACCGGCTCTTCGGCAGGCACGTCGCGGGTGAGGCCCGATGACATCGTTTGAGATCCTGATCGGGATCGGCACCGGCCTGCTGATCAACGAGGCGTGCGACGTCTCCCCCTGGGCCGCTCGGAAGCTGGTGCGGATCGCCGCCCGTCTCAGGTACACCGACCCTGTCCGCGCCGCCGTCCGCGCGGAAGAGCTCACCTCGGTGATCGAGGAGCGGCCCGGCAAACTTTTGAAGCTGGCCGGCGCGCTCGCCTTCTGGGCGGCCGCGTGCTGGGTCCGGGCACGCCGAGGCCGCATGTCCACCGTCCCTGGTCCGCTCCACAGAGCCTTATGGATGAGAGCCGCGCGCCACATCGGCTTCGCGATCGCCACCGGGCTCTTGATGGGGTCGTGGCGCGTGGGAGCCACCGCCTTCGTCGTGACGCTCGCCGTCTCATGGAGACGGAGGAGGCGGAAGAGCCGGAGGTGGCCGGCGACGGTTCTTGCCCGCGCCGCCACAGCTGCCGGTCCAGACCATCCGGCATGATGTCCGCAGTCGTCTCGGCGCCCGTCACCTGACTACCGCGACACGCCCTTTTCACCGGCACCTACTGAGCCGGTGGTTCACTGAACCGTCCCTGGTGGAGCTATGGGGACTCGAACCCCAGACCCCCTCCATGCCATGGAGGTGCGCTACCAGCTGCGCTATAGCCCCGTGCGATGCGAGCAAGTGTATAGGAGCCGGTGCGATCGGCGGTAACCGGAGCGGGATGTCACGGCGGGCGTCCCGTGATACGTCTTGTCGTCTATGACCGCCGATGTCTTCACCGAGCACCGGGGACTGCTGACCGGTGTGGCCTACCGCATCCTCGGCAGCGTCGCCGACGCCGAGGACGTGGTCCAGGAGGCCTGGCTGCGCTGGGCGGACGTGGACGCCTCGGCCGTGGCCGACCCCAAGGCGTACCTCGTACGCGTCACCACCAACCTGTCCATCGACCGGCTGCGGCGCGCGCAGGCCAGACGGGAGGCGTACGTCGGGCCGTGGCTGCCCGAGCCGATCGTCACCTCGCCGGACGCCGCCGAACGGGCCGAGCTCGCCGAGACCGTCGAGATGGCCCTCCTCGTCGTGCTGGAGACGCTCTCACCGCTGGAGCGGGCCGTGTTCGTCCTCCGGGAGGCGTTCGGCTTCACCCACGCCGAAATCGCGCAGATCCTGGGCCGGGGCGAGCCCGCCGTACGGCAGCTCGCCAGGCGGGCCCGCGACCACGTGCGGGAGGGCAGGCCGCGCTTCGACGTGGACCGCCGGGAGCGCCGCGAGGTCACCGAGCGGTTCGCCGCCGCCTGCGCCGAGGGCGACATGGAGGGCCTGACGGCCCTGCTGGCCGGGGACGTCCACCTCGTCGGCGACGGCGGGGGCAAGGTGCGGGCTCCGCTGCGCGAGCTGTCCGGGGCCGGGCCGGTCACACGGTTCCTCGCCGCGATCGCGAGCGACGAGGGCCGCCGCCGTTTCATGGTGTCACTGGGCGCGTCCCCGTCGCTGGAGATGGAACTGGAGATCGCCGAGCTGAACGGCGGCCCCGCGATCGTGGCATGGGCCGGAGGCCGGGCGATCACGGTCATCTCGCTCGTGGTCGTCGACGGGGTCATTCAGACGATCTATCTCATCGCCAATCCGGACAAGATGTCGCGGATCGCGGGCCCGGATCCGTCTGGGAGCGCATGAAGAAGCGGCTCCCAGCACTTGGGCCCTTCCCCCGGTCTCCCGGCCGGGGAAAGGGCCCATGCTCCAGGCGCCACACGGGCTCAGCCGAGCGCCGCCCGTGGCCGGCCGTACGGGACCGTGCCCCTCAGGACCCGATCACCACCTCCGCCGGCCGTTCACGCGCTCGGCGTCACATCCCCTTGGCGAGCCGGTAGTACGCCTGGTTCCAGCGCAGCTCCTTGGCGAACTGGCGGGAGGTGGTCTCCGCGTCGATGACGAGCAGCTCCACGCCGAGCATGTCCGACAGGTCGGTCAGCTCCTCCGCCCCGACGGCGGCCGACAGCACGGTGTGGTGCGGCGCGCCCGCCGTCAGCCACGACTCGGTCGAGGTGCGCATGTCCGGCCGCGGCTTCCACACGGCGCGGGCCACGGGCAGGTTGGGCAGCGGCTGGGGCGGCGCCACCACGTCGATCTCGTTGGCGACCAGGCGGAACCGCTCACCCATGTCGGCCAGGCCGATCACCACCGCGGGCCCCGGCTCGGCGTCGAACACCAGGCGCACCGGGTCCTCCCGGCCGCCGATGCCGAGCGGGTGGATCTCGCAGGACGGCGTGCCCGACGCGATCGTGGGGCAGACCTCCAGCATGTGGGCCCCGAGGATCAGCTCCTCGCCCGGCGTGAGGTTGTAGGTGTAGTCCTCCATGAAGGAGGTGCCGCCGGGGACGCCCTCCCCCATCACCTTGAGCGTGCGCAGCAGCACGGAGGTCTTCCAGTCGCCCTCACCGCCGAACCCGTAGCCGTCGGCCATCAGCCGCTGCACGGCGAGCCCGGGGAGCTGCCGCAGGCCGCCCAGATCCTCGAAGTTCGTGGTGAACGCCTTGAAGCCGCCGGCTTCGAGGAAGTGCCGAAGGCCCAGCTCGATGCGCGCGGCGTACCGCAGGGAGTCGTGCCGGTCGCCGCCGGCCTGCAGCTCGGGAGCGACGTGGTAGGCGTCCTCGTACTCCTTGACCAGGGCCGTCACGTCGGCGTCGGCGGCGGCGTCCACGGCCTCCACCAGGTCGTTCACGCCGTAGGTGTTGACCGACACCCCGAACCGCAGCTGCGCCTCGACCTTGTCGCCCTCGGTCACCGCGACGTCCCGCATGTTGTCGCCGAACCGGGCCAGGCGCAACGAGCCGACCTCGGCCCGCCCGGCCGCGGCGCGCGCCCAGGTGGAGATCCGCGCCGCCACCGACGGGTCGCTCACGTGCCCGGCCACGGTCTTGCGTGCCACGCCGAGCCGCGTCTGGACGTAGCCGAACTCACGGTCGCCGTGCGCGGCCTGGTTGAGGTTCATGAAGTCCATGTCGATGGAGCTCCACGGCAGTTCCCGGTTGGCCTGCGTGTGCAGGTGCAGCAGCGGCTTGCGCAGCGCGTCGAGCCCGGCGATCCACATCTTGGCCGGGGAGAACGTGTGCATCCACGCGATCAGGCCGACGCAGTCGTCGTCGCCGTTGGCCTCCAGGCACACCCGCCGGATGGCCCCGGCGTCGGTGAGCACCGGCTTCCACACCAGCTCGACCGGGAGCGCGGCACCCAGCTCCTCGGCGATCCGCCGGGACTGGTCGGCGACCTGCTGCAGCGTCTCGTCGCCGTACAGGCCCTGGCTGCCTGTCAGGAACCAAACCTTCACCGGGCACTCCTCTGTCCATAGACGTTCTGGTAGCGGTCGTACAGGCTGTCGATGTCATGCTGCGGGATCGGCAGCGGCTCGCCGAGCTGACGCGCGACGTGGACGGTGCGGGCGACGTCCTCGCACATCACGGCCGCCTTCACGGCCGCCTTGGGCGAATCGCCGATCGTGAACACCCCGTGGTTCTGCATGAGCACCGCCGGGGAGCGGTGGCCGGTCAGCGTCGCGACGATGCCCTTGCCGATGTCGTCGCCGCCGATCAGCGCGAACGGGCCCACGGGGATCTCGCCGCCGAACTCGTCGGCCATCGCGGTGAGCACGCACGGGATCGCCTCACCGCGCGCCGCCCACGCCGAGGCGTACGTCGAGTGGGTGTGGACGACGCCGCCCACCTCCGGCATGTGCCGGTAGACGTACGCGTGCGCGGCGGTGTCGCTGGACGGGGAGAGATCCCCCTCGACCAGGTTCCCGTCGAGATCGCACACCACGATCGACTCCGGCGTCAGGTCGTCGTACGACACCCCGCTCGGCTTGATGACGAACAGATCCTCTCCAGGCACCCGGCCGGAGACGTTGCCCGCCGTCCACGCCACCAGGTTGTACCGCACCAGCTCGGCGTGGAGCCGGCAGACGGTCTCCCTCAGTCCCGCGATCATGCACTGGCCTCGTTCCTGATCGAGCGGAGCCGGTGGTGCATCCCACCGTCCGCGAAGTGGTCGTGAAGCCGGCGGTACTCGGCGTACAGCCGGTCGTAGGCGTCGGCCCGCTCCTGGTCGGGCCGGTAGGCGGCCGTCTCGCGCTTGCCCATCGCCGCCGCCGCCTCGCCGAGGTCCGCGTACGCGCCCGCCGCGACGGCCGCGTGGATGGCCGATCCAAGAGCGGGGCCCTGGTCGGAGCCGATCACCGACAGCGGGCGGCGCAGGATGTCGGAGTAGACCTGCATGAGGAAGCGGTTCTTCAGCAGGCCGCCCGCGACCACGAACTCCTCGACTGGCACGCCGGCCGCTTCGAACGTCTCGACGATCAGCCGGGCGCCGAACGCGGTCGCCTCGATCAGGGCCCGGTAGACGTCCTCGGGCCGGGTGGCCAGCGTCTGGCCGACGATCACGCCGGAGAGGTTGTGGTCGACCAGCACCGAGCGGTTGCCGCCCTGCCAGTCGAGCGCCACCAGCCCGTGCGCGCCGACCTTCTGTGCCGAGGCCAGCTCGGTCAGGTGCTCGTGGAGGCTCAGCCCCCGCTCCGCGGCCCGCTCGGCGTACGACGCCGGGACCGAGGTGTCGACGAACCAGGCGAAGATGTCGCCGACGGCGGACTGGCCGGCCTCGTAGCCCCACAGGCCGGGCACGATGCCGTCCCGCACGACGCCACACATGCCGGGCACCTCGGCGAGCTGGTCGGAGCACATGACGTGGCAGGTGGAGGTGCCCATGATGGCGACCATCTGGCCGGGCCGGACGGCGTCGGCCGCGGCGACGGTGACGTGGGCGTCGACGTTGCCGACCGCGACGGCGATCCCCTCGGGCAGGCCGGTCCATCCGGCGGCCTCGGCGGTCAGCCGGCCGGCGAGGCCGCCGAGCGGCGCCAGTTCCTGGCCGAGCTTGCCGGTGAAGTCCGCGAAGGCGGGGTTGAGCGCCGCGAGGAAGTCCTTCGACGGGTAGCCGCCGTCCTGGTAGATCGCCTTGTAGCCGGCCGTGCAGACGTTGCGGGTCTCGGCGCCGCACAGCTGCCAGATGATCCAGTCGGCGGCCTCGATCCAGCGGTCGGCCCGGTCGTAGACCTCCGGGTCCTCCTCCAGGACCTGGAGCCCCTTGGCGAAGGCCCACTCGGAGGAGATCTTGCCGCCGTACCGGGGCAGCCACGGCTCGCCGCGCTCGGCGGCCAGCGCGTTGATGCGGTCGGCGTGCGGCTGCGCCGCATGGTGCTTCCACAACTTGGGCCAGGCGTGCGGGCGGTCGGGAAGGGTCTCGCACAACGGCGTGCCGTCGGCCGTGGCCGGGAGGATCGTGCAAGCGGTGAAGTCCGTGCCGATGCCGATCACCTGCTCGGCCGGGACCTGGGCCGCGGCCAGCGCCTTGGGCACGGCGTGGCGCAGCACGTCGACCCAGTCGCGCGGCGACTGCAACGCCCAGTCGGGTCCGAGATGCGTCCCGCCGCCCGGCAGCGCGGTCTCGATCACCCCCTCGGCGTACTCGTGGACGGCGGCGCCCAGCTCCTCGCCGTCACTCACGCGCACCACGACGGCGCGACCAGACAGCGTGCCGAAGTCGACGCCGATCACGTAGCGCTCGTTGTTAACGTTCACTTTGAACTCCAGTGATTCTTGGGGGCATGCACAGCATCCGCACACCGCAACCTCGCCGATCCCTGATCGGCGAGGTCGCGACGGCGTCGATCGGCTTCAGGCCACGACACTGTTGTCATCCGGTCAGCGCGCGGCACCCGCTCTGCGCTTGGTCCACACGTCGAACGCCACGGCGGCGAGCAGGACGGCGCCCTTCACGAGCATGACCCGCTCACTGGGGGAGCCGATCAGGGACATGCCGTTGTTGATGACCGCCATGATCAGGCCACCGGTGATCGCGCCGACCACCTTGCCGACACCGCCCTGCACGGCCGCGCCGCCGATGAAGGCCGCCGCGATGGCGTCCAGCTCGAAGGAGTTGCCCGCGGTGGGGCCCGCCTGGTTGAGGCGGCCGGCGAAGATGATGCCGGCGATGGCCGACAGCACACCCATGTTGACGAAGATCCAGAAGACGACCGACTTGACCTTCACACCGGACATCACCGCCGCCTGCAGGTTGCCGCCGATCGCGTAGATCTGCCGTCCGAACACGGTGCGGTTGGCCATCAGCGAGTACGCGAGCACGAGCACCGCGAGCAGCACCAGCACCCACGGCAGGTTCTTGAAACGCGCGAGCTGCACGACGACGAAGAGGATCAGCGCGGCTCCGGCCGCCATCTTCAGCGCGAACAGCGCGATGGGCTCGACCGCCTGGCCGTAGCCCTTGCGGGCGCCCCGGGTGCGCCACTGCGCGGTGACCATGCCGCCGATCGCGACGATGCCGACCAGCAGGCTGAACAGGTCGGCGCCGCCCAGCGGCCCGAGGCCGATGTTGCCCACATAGCCGTCGGTGAAGCCGTTGGCCAGCGTGCGGACCTGGTCGGGGAACGGGCCGATGCCCTGGTTGCCCAGCACGGTCATGGTCAGCGCCCGGAACAGCAGCATCCCGGCCAGCGTCACGATGAACGCGGGGATGCCGAAGTACGCGATCCAGTACCCCTGCCATGCCCCGACCAGCGCGCCCGCGATGATCGTGATCACGATGGCCAGCGGCCAGGCGATGCCCATGTTCACCATGAGCACGGCGGACAGCGCGCCGGTGACCGCGACCACCGAGCCGACCGACAGGTCGATGTGGCCGGCGATGATGACCAGGATCATCCCGATCGCGAGGATCAGGACGTATGAGTTCTGGACGATGATGTTCGAGATGTTCTGCGGCTCCAGCAGAGCCCCGTCGGTGAGCACCGAGAAGAGCACGATGATCAACGCGAAGGCGATGTAGATACCGCTGGAGCGCAGGTTGAGCGACAGACCGCCGAGCGACACCCGTCCCGGCTGCCGTGGCGCTCCCCCGTCGCCCTTGGCACCGACTTCGACGTCGGCGGGCGTGATGCTGCTCATTGGAGCTACTCCTGTCCCTTGGTCATGAGATGCATGAGGCGTTCCTGCGTGGCTTCCCGGCGCGGCACCTCGCCTGTGATGCGCCCCTCGGAGAGCGTGTAGATGCGGTCGCATATGCCAAGCAGCTCAGGCAGCTCAGAAGAGATCACCAGCACGGCCTTGCCCTGGTCGGCCAGGCGGTTGATGATCGTGTAGATCTCGTACTTGGCGCCGACGTCGATGCCTCTGGTCGGCTCGTCGAGGATGAGGACGTCCGGCTCAGTGAAGATCCACTTGGAGAGGACGACCTTCTGCTGGTTGCCGCCGCTCAGCTTCCCGACGACGCTGTTGACGCTGGGCGCCTTGATGTTCATGCTCCGGCGGAACTGCTCGGCGACCCGGTATTCCTCGTTCTCGTTGACCCACCCGCGCTTGGACAGGCCCTTGAGCCCTGCCGCACTGGTGTTGCGCTTGATGTCCTCGATGAGGTTGAGGCCGTATCTCTTGCGGTCCTCGGTGGCGTAGGCGATGCCGTGCCTGATCGCGTCCTGCACGTTGCGGATCTCGATCGGCTTGCCGTCCTTGAAGACCTTGCCGGAGATGTGCGTCCCGTAGGTCCGCCCGAACACGCTCATCGCCAGCTCGGTCCGCCCGGCGCCCATCAGCCCCGCGAGCCCCACGATCTCGCCGCGGCGCAGCGTCAGCGCGGCCCCGTCGACGACCTTCCTCCCGGGCTGGCTGGGGCTGTAGACCGTCCAGTCCTCGATGCGGAAGACCTCCTCGCCGATCGACTCCTCGTGCGCCGGGAAGCGGTTCTCGAGAGCGCGGCCGACCATGCCGGAGATGATGCGGTCCTCGGTCACATGGTCGGTGGCCATGTTCAGCGTCTCGATCGTGCGGCCGTCACGGATGATCGTGACGGCGTCCGCGATGGCGATCACCTCGTTGAGCTTGTGGGAGATGATCACGCAGGTGATGCCCTGGTCCCTGAGCCCGCGCAGCAGGTCGAGCAGGTGAGCCGAGTCATCGTCGTTGAGCGCCGCGGTCGGCTCGTCGAGGATGAGGAGCTTGACCTCCTTCGACAGGGCCTTGGCGATCTCCACGAGCTGCTGCTTGCCGACGCCGATGTCGAAGATCGGCGTCGTGGGGTTCTCCCGCAACCCGACCCGCTTCATCAGCTCGGCGGCGTCGTAGTTGGTCCGGTTCCAGTCGATGATGCCGCGCTTGGCCCGCTCGTTGCCGAGAAAGATGTTCTCGGCGATCGACAGCTGCGGGCTCAGGGCCAGCTCCTGGTGGATGATGACGATGCCGGCGTGCTCACTGTCGCGGATGCCGCCGAACTCGCAGCGCTTGCCCTCGAAGGTGATCTCGCCTTCGTAGTCGCCGTGCGGGTAGACCCCGGACAGCACCTTCATCAGCGTCGACTTGCCGGCGCCGTTCTCGCCGCAGATCGCGTGGATCTCGCCCCGCCGGACGGACAGGTTGACGTCCTGCAGCGCCTTCACGCCGGGGAACGTCTTGGTGATCCCGCTCATCCGCAAGATGTGCTCGGTCATATGCCCCTCGCTCAGGGAAGGCCCGGGGACACGTCCCCGGGCCTCATTCCCTACTTGAGCTGATCCTCGGTGTAGTAGTTGCTGCCGATGATGATTTCCTTGTAGTTGTCCTTGTCGACGACCACCGGGTCCAGAAGGTACGACGGGACGACCTTGTTGCCGTTGTTGTAGTCCTTGGTGTTGTTCACCTCGGGCTTCTGGCCCTTCAGCACCGCGTCGGCCATCTTCACGGTCTGCTCCGCGAGCTTGCGGGTGTCCTTGAAGATCGTGGAGTACTGCTCACCGGCGATGATCGACTTCACCGACGCGAGCTCGGCGTCCTGGCCGGTCACGACCGGGTACGGCTGGCCGCCGGTGCCGTAGCCGGAGCTCTTGAGCGCCGACAGGATGCCGATGGACAGGCCGTCGTACGGGGAGAGCACGCCGTCGACCTTGGCGCTGCCGTAGGTCTTGGTGAGGATGTCCTCCATGCGCTTCTGCGCGGTGGCGGGGTCCCACCGCAGGATGGCGGCCTGCTTGAAGTCGGTCTGGCCGCTCTTGACCTTCAGCGTGCCGTCGTCGATCTTCGGCTGGAGCACCGACATGGCGCCGTTGAAGAAGAACGTGGCGTTGTTGTCGTCGGGCGAGCCGGCGAACAGCTCGACGTTGAACGGGCCCTTCTTGCCGCTGTCGACGCCGAGGCCCTTCAGCAGCGAGGTCGCCTGCTGCACGCCGACCTTGAAGTTGTCGAACGTGGCGTAGTAGTCGACGTTCGGGCTGTTGCGGATGAGCCGGTCGTAGGCGATGACCGGGATCTTGTTGTCCGCGGCCTCCTGCAGCTGCGAGGTGATCGCGGTGCCGTCGATCGAGGCGATGATCAGAAGCTTGGCGTGCTTGGTGATCTGGTTCTCGATCTGGTTGACCTGGGTGGGGATGTCGTTCTCCGCGTACTGGAGGTCGACCTTGTAGCCCAGGCCCTCGAGCTGCTGCTTCAGGTTGTCGCCGTCGTGGATCCAGCGCTCCGACGACTTCGTGGGCATGGTGACGCCGATCAGGGCGCCGGCGCTGCCGGAGGCGGGGGCCGCGGTGGCCCCGGCGTCGACCGTCTTCTCACTGGAGCCACAGGCCGACATGGTCGCGGCGAGCGCGATGGCCGACACCACGCCCCCGATTCTTCCCAACCTCATGTACATCTCCTTGCGCTGGGGGTCGCAGCAGAGCTGGATGCGACTGCTGCCGGTAAAGTAGCAGATACGTAATAAACATGGCTAAACTAGGACAAACTGCGCCTAACGAGTGTTATCGTTAACAACCCCCATGTCAACGGTTCGGCATAACGTCGCCGAAACTTTCAGGTAACTTTCCGGCGCGTCCTTCACCGGCGTGACCGTGCCGAGAACAGGCGCTGCATGAGGATGAAGGCGAACAGCAGGACGCCGATGAAGATCTTCGTCCACCACGCGCTCAGCGTGCCCTCGAAGCTGATCATCGTCTGGATCAGGCCCAGCACGAGGACACCGAGGACGGTGCCGAGCAGGTAGCCGCTGCCGCCGGTGAGCAGGGTGCCGCCGATCACGACCGCGGCGATCGCGTCGAGTTCGGTGCCGACCAGGTTAAGCCCGTAGCCCGACAGCGTGTAGAACGAGTACAGCAGCCCGCCGAGAGCCGAGCACAGGCCGCTCACCGTGTAGACCATGATCTTCGTACGGGCCACCGGCAGGCCCATGAGCAGGGCCGACTGCTCACTGCCGCCCGTCGCGTACACGTTGCGGCCGAGCCGGGTGTAGTGCAGAACGTACGCCGCGATCAGCGCGACCACACCCGCGATCGCCACGCTCGGCGAAATCCACAGGTCGCCGCCGAGCTGGATCTTGTCCTGGGCGAGGCTGGTGAACGTGGAGTTCTCGATGGGAATCGAGTCGGTGCTGATCGCGAAGCACAGGCCGCGCGCGAGGAACATGCCGGCCAGCGTCACGATGAACGGCTGGATCTCGAAGTACTGGATGATGGCGCCCATCCCCAGCCCGAGGACCGTGCCGATGACGAGCACCGCGAGGATCACCGGCCAGGGAGACCAGCCCGCCTTGATGAGCGTCCCCGCGACCATCGTCGCCAGCGCGGCCACGGCACCGACGGACAGGTCGATGCCGCCGGTCAGGATGACGAAGGTCATGCCGATGGCGAGGACCAGCAGGTAGGCGTTGTCGACGAAGACGTTGAGGATGACCTGCCCGCTCGCGAAGCCCTCGTAGCGGATCCCGCCGGTGACGAACATCACCACCAGCAGGACCGCGGTCACCAGGACGGGGATGTGCCTGTTCGGGACCCGGTCGCCCACCACGGCGAGACCCTTGCGGACGGGGCCGAGGGCCTGGTGTGCCAGCCGGGACAGTACGCCGGGGCCCGCGTCAGGCGGGGCGCCGGGAGGGGCGCCCGAAGGAGCGGTTGTCGTCATGCCGGCACCTTCACCTTCTCTTCGGCCACCGGGCCCGGGGCGTTGGGGCGCCTGCGGCGGTGGAACACCTTCTCGCGGAATGCGGGGGACTGGATGAGGCACACCACTGTGACGACGAGGGCCTTGAACAGCAGCGTGGTCTCCGGCGGCACGCCGATCGAGTAGATCGTCGTGCTCAGCGTCTGGATGATGAGCGCACCCAGCACCGTACCGCTCAGGGAGAACCGGCCCCCTGCCAGGGGGGTGCCGCCGATGACGACGGCCAGGATGGCGTCGAGCTCGATCCACAACCCCGCGCTGTTGCCGTCGGCGCTGGAGACGTTCGAGCTGATCATCAGCCCGGCGACCCCCGCGCACAGCGCGCAGAACGTGTAGACCATCATGATGACGCCGCGCGAGCTGATGCCCGCCAGCCGGCTCGCCTCGGCGTTGCCGCCCACCGACTCGATGAGCAGCCCCAGGGCCAGCCGCCGCGTGAGGAACGCGGTCAGCGTGAGCACCGCGGCCACGATGATGATCCCGAACGGCAGCGTCAGCCAGTAGCCGCCGCCGATCAGCTTGTACGGCGAGCTGTTGATCGTGATGATCTGCCCGTCGGTGATGAGCTGGGCGAGGCCGCGCCCCGCGACCATCAAGATCAGCGTCGCGATGATCGGCTGGATGCCGGCGGCGACGAGGAACCCGTTCCATGCGCCGAGGATCATCGACAGGACCAGCGCGACGCCGATGGCCCCGAGCACTCCGCCGGTCGAGTTCTGATCGCCGAGATCGCTGATCTGCAGGCAGGCCAGCGCCCCCGTGATCGCCACGACGGACCCCACGGACAGGTCGATGCCGCTGGTGGCGATCACCAGCGTCATGCCGAGCGAGACGAGGATCAGCGGCGCGCCGAAGCGGACGATGTCGATGAGGCTGCCGTAGAGGTGGTCCTCCTTCATCTGGATCCTGAAGAAGTTGTCCGTGAACACCAGGTTGAGCAGCAGCAACAGCGCCAGGATGACCACGGGCCAGAAAAGGCGGTGTCTGAGGAACCGGCTCATGATCGAGCTCCGCTCGCGATCGTCTCCGTGAGGATGTCGGTGGTCAGCTCGTCGTCGTTGTCCAGCTCGGCGACGAGCTTGCGGTCCCGCAGCACGCCGACCTTGTGGCTGAGCCGCAGCACCTCCTCCAGCTCGGCGGAGATGAACAGCACGGCCATGCCTCCGTCGGAGAGCTCGGCCACCAGGCGCTGGATCTCGGCCTTGGCCCCCACGTCGATGCCGCGGGTGGGCTCGTCGAGGAGCAGAAGACGAGGCTCCAGGATGAGCCAGCGGGCCAGCAGCACCTTCTGCTGGTTGCCGCCGCTGAGGTTCCGGATGAGCTGCTCCGGGTCGGCCGGGCGGATGTTCAGCGCGGTGATGTACTTGTCGACCAGCTCGTCCTGCCTGCGCCGGGGGATCGGGCGGGTCCAGCCGCGTGCCGCCTGCAGGGCCAGCACGATGTTCTCGCGGACGGTCAGTTCGGGGATGAGCCCCTCGGCCCGCCGGTTCTCCGAGCTGAAGGCGATCTTGTGGTTGACCGCGGCGCGCGGGGTGCGCAGCGTGACCGGCTTCCCGCCCATCCGTACGGTTCCCGAGCTCGCGTGGTCGGCGCCGAACAGCAGCCGGGCGATCTCCGTGCGGCCGGAGCCGAGCAGCCCGGCCAGGCCGACCACCTCGCCCTCGTGGATCGTGAGGGTGAACGGCTCGATCGCCCCCGTGCGTCCCACGTCCTGCGCCTCGACGAGGGCCGCGTTCTCCCGGGCGAGCGGCTTGCCCTCCAGCTTCTCCAGCTCGGCGAGCTCTCGTCCGATCATCTTGCCGACCAGCTCGACCTGGCTCAGCTCGGCCGTGAGGTGCTCCCCCACGAGCCTGCCGTTGCGCAGGATCGTCATGCGGTCGGAGATCTCGTAGACCTGGTCGAGGAAGTGGGAGACGAACAGGATCGCGATGCCCTGCTCCTTCAGCCGCCGCATCACCCGGAAGAGCTGGGCGACCTCCCCCGCGTCCAGGCTGGAGGTCGGCTCGTCGAGGATGAGCACCTTGGCGTCGACGTCCACGGCCCGCGCGATGGCCACCATCTGCTGGATGGCCAGCGAGTAGGTCGACAGCGTGGCCCCCACGTCGATGTCGAGGTCGAGCCGGCCCAGCAGCTCCTCCGCCGCGTCGCGCATCGCGCTCCACCGGATCGCGCCGAAGCGGCGGGGCTCGCGGCCGATGAAGATGTTCTCCGCCACCGACAGGTTCGCGCAGAGGTTGACCTCTTGGTAGACCGTGCTGATCCCCGCGTGCTGCGCGGCGAGCGGGCTCGCGAAGGCGACGGGGCGCCCCTCAAGCTCGATCTCGCCGGCGTCGATGCCGTACACACCGGTCAGCACCTTGATCAGCGTTGACTTGCCCGCGCCGTTCTCGCCCATCAGGGCGTGGATCTCGCCCGGCAGCAGCCGGAAGTCGACGCCGTCGAGCGCCTTGACTCCGGGAAATTCTTTGCCGATCCCCCTCATCCGGAGGATCGGCTCGGGTACGGCCATGTGGCGCCCCTCTCATCGCCTCGTGGCCGGGCCGCCTCCGGGGAGGCGGCCCGGCCGCCGGGCCTCACGGCCCCTCATGGTGGCCGCCCTGGGGGGGGGCGGCCGCTGTCCAGGGCCTGCGCGGCCCCTGCTCCGGTTCCGGGCCGTCCACGGGGGGACGGCCCGGGGTCCGGTCAGTACTTGCGGTTGGGGAGGGCTTCCTTGGCCTGGTCCTGGGTGAAGGTGGTCTCCTCGGTCACCACACGGGCCGGCACCTGCTCGCCCTTCACGACCTTCTTGGCGAGGTCCATGAGCTGGGGGCCAAGCAGCGGGCTGCACTCGACGATGTAGTTGATCTTCCCGTCGGCCAGCGCCTGCATGCCGTCGTGGACGGCGTCCACGGTGATGATCTTGATGTCCTTGCCCGGAACCTTGCCGGCGCCCTCGATCGCCTCGATGGCTCCGAGACCCATGTCGTCATTGTGGGCGTAGAGCACGTCGATGTCCGGGTTGGACTTGAGGAACGCCTCCATGACCTCCTTGCCCTTCGCCCGGGTGAAGTCGCCGCTCTGCGAGGCGATCACCTTGAACTTGGGGTCGGCGGAGATGACCCCCTGGAAGCCCGACTTGCGGTCGTTCGCGGGCGCCGAGCCGGTCGTGCCCTGCAGCTCGACGATGTTGACGGTGTCCTTGCTGTCCTTGTACTCGTCGACCAGCCACTGGCCGGCCTTCTTGCCCTCCTCGACGAAGTCGGAGCCGAGGAAGGTCTTGTAGAGGCTGGTGTCCTTGGAGTCGACGGCCCGGTCGGTCAGGATGACCGGGATCTTGGCGCTCTGCGCCTCCTTGAGCACGGTGTCCCAGCCCGACTCCACCACCGGCGAGAAGGCGATGACGTCCACCTTCTGCTGGATGAAGGAGCGGATGGCCTTGATCTGGTTCTCCTGCTTCTGCTGCGCGTCGGAGAACTTCAGGTCGATGCCCGCGTCCTTCGCCGACTCCTGCACCGACTTGGTGTTCGCCGTACGCCAGCCGCTTTCCGCACCGACCTGGGAGAAGCCCATGGTGATCTTGCTATCGCCACCGCCGCTGGTCGCGGTGGAGTCGCCCGAACCGCCACCGCTCCCACATCCGGCCATCGTCAACGCCGTGGCGCCGGCCAAGACCAGCACCGAGATCTTTCTGAACACAGGGGGTGTCCTTTCTACCTGATAGCGCTAACACCCCGAACCCGGGGTGCGCTGCTCAATGTGTCTTGTACAGCTAGCGCGGGGACGAGGTGCTCGCCCTGGAGACGAAGCGGGGAGGCACGACGTGGCACTCGGGCCCGATCGGCTCCCCCCTCTCGATCTCCTGGAGGAGCACCTTGATGCTGTGCCTGCCCACAGCCCCGAAGTCCTGTCTGATCGTGGTGAGAGGAGGGGAGAAGAACTCCGACTCCGGAATGTCGTCGAAGCCCACGATGCTGATCTGCCCGGGGACCCTCACTCCCTCCTCGGTGAACGCCCGCAGCACGCCGAGCGCCATCTGGTCGTTGGCCACGAACACCGCCGTGACCTCGCCCGCCATGGCCGCCAGCCGCCTGCCCGCCCGATACCCCGAACGCGGGCTCCAGTCGCCGGCCAGGGCCTCGGGCACGGGCCGGCCGGCGGCGGTCAGGACCGCCCTCCAGCCCTCGATGCGCCCTTCGGCCTCCAGCCAGTCGGTGGGCCCGCTGACGTGCCAGACGGTCTCGTGCCCCTGATCGAGCAGGTGCTCGGTGGCCAGCCGGGCGCCCTTGACCTGATCCACGCTGACGACGGGGACGTCGCCCGCGTGGCCGCCCTCGACCGCCACCGCGGGCATCCCCATCGGCAGGCTCTCGAGTGCCTGCGCCGCCGATCGCTGCGGGGCGACCACCACTATGCCGTCCACGCCCTGCTCGGCCAGATAGTCGATCGCGTCGTCCACACCGGCCTTGTCGATGGTGCGCAGGCTGACGATGCTCACGAAGTAACCGGCGTCCCTGGCCGCCTGCTCGATGCCGTAGACGGTGCTCGCCGGGCCGTACAGCGTGCTGTCGAAACTGATCACACCCAGCGTGCGGGAGTGCCTGGTGACCAGCGCGCGGGCGACCAGGTTGCGGCGGTAGCCCAACTGGTCGATCGCCCGCAGGACCCGGGTGCGGGTCTCAGACCGGACGTTGGGATGGTCGTTGAGAACCCGCGAGACCGTCTGGTGCGACACGCCCGCCACCTTGGCCACGTCGGCCATGACGGGGGGACGACGCCCCGGATTCGATCCCACCGGCTTGCTCCTCTCTACGACCTGGGAAGACTGTGAGCGTTAACACAACCTGTCGTCAAGGAGGTTGCCGGTCACGGTCCGATCACACCGAAACACTGTGGTAACACCCTGTTGACGCCTCCTGCCCGCCTGTGGACGGCGCCCTCCTGAAGGCATGGCTGCGCCACGGCGCGGCGCCCCGGGGGCCGGGAGAAGGCGTCGCGCGACGCGCCGGTGACTTTCCGTCAGAACGTCAGGGACTCATGCCGGTGCTCTCCCTCACGACGAGCTCCGGCTCCACCAGTCGCCGGGCGTCGCCCTCCGTCCCCCCGATCCGGTCGAGCAGCAACTGGAACGCCCGCCTGCCGACCTCGCCGAAGTTCTGCCGGACCGTGGTCAGGGGCGGCCAGAAGTACGCCGACTCGGGGACGTCGTCGAACCCCACGACGCTCACGTCCTCCGGGACGCGCCTTCCCGACTCGCGAAGCGCGCGGAGCAGGCCCATCGCCATGTGGTCGTTGGCGACGAACATCGCGGTGATCTCCCGCCCCCGCGCCAGCCGCTTGCCGATCTCGTATCCGGAGTGCGCGCTCCAGTCGCCCACCAGGGGCTCAGGGACCTCGCGGCCCTCCGCTTCCAGCGCCGACCGCCAGCCCGCGACCCGGCCGCTCGAATCGATCCAGTTCGGCGGGCCGGACAGGTGCCACACGGTGCGGTGTCCCAGGCTCAGCAGGTGGCGGGTCGCCCGCGCGGCGCCGGCCTGCTGGTCCACGGCCGCGACCGGCACCGGCAGGTCGTCGCCGCCGCCCACGTCGACCACCGGGAGGCCCGGCGGCAGGTGCCGCAGCCCCTCGGCCGCCGACTCGTGCGGCGCGACGATGATGATCCCGTCCACCGACTGCGACCTCAGACGGTCGACGCCCTCCTCGATCGACCTGCGGTTGAGCGCCGGGAGGCTGGCGATGCTGACCAGGTAGTCGTTCTCCCTCGCCGCCTGCTCGATGCCGTAGAGGGTCGAGGCGGGGCCGTACAGGGTGGTGTCGAAGGAGACCACCCCCAGCACGCCCGAGCGGCCCGTCACGAGCACCCGCGCCGCCGAGTTGGGACGGTAGTCAAGCTCCCGGACGGCGGCCAGAACGCGAGCCCGGGTCTCGGGCCGCACCTTCTGCGGGGTGTTCAGCACACGCGAGACCGTCATGGCCGACACTCCGGCCAGCTCCGCGACGTCCTCCATGACGGCCGCCCTGTGCCGCTCGCTCAGGCGTGCGGCCGGGCTCTCGCCTGGCTGGAGTGTCGTCATCCGCCCGTCCCCGCTGATGTTCCGACTCAGTTCCCGAGTGTTTGCGATAACACAAACAGTGTCAAGGCTCGTGCCGTCACCGTTGCGTCACGGCCGAAACGACGGACGACGGGCCTGCTGAAGCCCGATCATCGGTCTTCCGCTCCCTTGACGCAAGGAGTGATAACGCAAACAATCACACACACTTGACGGTTCTGTACCAAGGAGTCGCGTGAACATCCCCGCTCCCGGCCCGGAAGTCCCCACAGCACGTCTGACGCTCGACCCCGCCTTCCGTGTCGCCCCGGTGCGGCGCCGGACGTTCGGCACGTTCGTCGAGCATCTGGGGCGCTGCGTCTACACGGGCGTCTACGAGCCCGGCCACCCCACCGCCGACGAGGACGGCTTCCGCGGCGACGTTCTGGAGCTGGCGCGCGAGCTTGGCGTCTCCACGGTCCGCTATCCCGGCGGCAACTTCGTCTCCGGCTACCGCTGGGAGGACGGCGTCGGGCCGGTGGAGAGCCGCCCGAGACGGCTTGACCTCGCATGGCACAGCACCGAGCCCAATCTCTTCGGCGTCGACGAGTTCATGCGCTGGGCCCGTAAGGCGGGGGTCGAGCCGATGATGGCGGTCAACCTCGGCACCCGGGGCGTCGCGGAGGCGCTCGACCTGCTGGAGTACTGCAACGTCCCGTCCGGCACCGCGCTGTCCGACATGCGGGTGGCGAACGGGGCCAAGGAGCCGCACGACATCCGGATGTGGTGCCTGGGCAACGAGATGGACGGGCCGTGGCAGATCGGCCACAAGACCGCCAGGGAGTACGGCAGGCTCGCCGCCGAGACGGCACGGGCCATGCGCATGATCGACCGTGACATCGAGCTGGTCGCGTGCGGCAGCTCCGGCTCGTCGATGCCCACCTTCGGGGCATGGGAGGCCACGGTCCTCGAAGAGACCTACGACCTGGTCGACTTCATCTCCTGCCACGCCTACTACGAGGAGAAGGAAGGCGACCTCGGGAGCTTCCTGGCCTGCGCGACCGACATGGAGCACTTCATCTCCTCCGTCGTGGCGACCGCCGACCACGTGCGGGCGAGGAACGGCTCCAGCAAGCGGATCGACCTGTCGTTCGACGAGTGGAACGTCTGGTACCTGAGCCGGTTCCAGGCGCAGGAGCCCCCACGGGACTGGCCGGTCGCCCCGCCGCTGCTGGAGGACCACTACCACCTGGCCGACGCCGTCGTCCTCGGCAGCCTGCTGATCACTCTGCTGCGGCACAGCGACCGCGTCACCGCGGCATGCCTCGCCCAGCTCGTCAACGTCATCGCGCCGATCATGACCGAGCCCGGAGGGCGGGCGTGGCGGCAGACGACGTTCCACCCCTTCGCGCAGGCGTCCGCCCACGCCAGGGGCGAGGTGCTGCGCGTCGAGCCGTCGGGGCCGCTCTACGAGACGGCGGAGTTCGGCGAGGTGCCCGTCCTCCACGCGGTGGCCACCCACGCGGAGGACGAGACCACGCTGTTCGCCGTCAACCGATCGACCAGTGCGCCCCTCTCGCTGGAGGTGGACACCCGGGCGCTCGGAGCCGTGCGCGTCATCGAGGCCACCACGCTGAGCGGCCCCGACGTCTACGCGCGGAACACGGCGGACAGCCCCGGGCGGGTGGCGCCCCGCCCGAACGCCGACATCCAGCAGGACCCCCTGCGGGTGCTGCTGCCGCCGGTGTCGTGGAACGTCATCCGCCTGGGCCGGTGAGCTCGGCCCGGCCGAGCCAGGCGACGGCGGCCATGAGCGCGAGCCCTCCGCAGACCTGGGCGGGGGTCATCCGCTCGCCCAGGAGCGCGACGCCGATGAGCGCCGCGACCAGCGGTTCGAGCAGGGCGACCACGGCGGCCGTGGTGCCGCCGACCGCCCCGAGCCCCGCGAAGAACAGCCCGTACGCCAGCGCCGTGGGCACCGCGGCGAGGTAGGCCACCAGCATGACGGCCGTGCCCGTCCGGGCGGCCTGCGGCAGCAGCCCGTCCGCCGCGGCGAACGGCAGCAGGCACGCGGCGCCCGCCGCGAAGCCCCACGCCGCCAGCCCCTCCGGACGGGCGCGGCGGGTCATCAGGGTGACCCCCGAGTAGGCCAGGGCGGACAGCAGCGCGTACGCCACTCCCGCCGGAGTCACCCCGGCGGCCGTGGCGTCCTCCCCGGCGCCTGCGCCGGCGCCTCCCCCGGCGAGCAGGAGCAGGCCCGCCACTGCGAGGCCGACGCCCGCGAGGGTCGTACGGCTCAGCCGCTCCCGCAGGAACACCCGCCCGCCGAGGGCCACGAACACGGTGCTCGCCCCCATGGTGATCATCGTCGCGAGCGCGACTCCGGCGGCGGCGATCGCCGCGAAGTAGGCCGCCTGGCACACGGCCAGCGCCGGGCCGACCAGCAGGACGACCCGCCAGACCGGCCGTCCGGAGGCGGAAGCCCGCATCCCGGTGACCGGCCGTGGGCCCGCGCAGTCACCGGAGGGGCCACCGGCTCGGCCACCCGCTTGAGCACCCGTTTGGGCGCCGGTTCGAGCACCTGCTCCGGCACCGGCTTCGGCGCCGCGAAGGACGCTGAGGAGGGCGCCGAAGCGAGCACCGAAGCGAGCACTGAAACGGGCGCTGAGTCGGACGCTGAGGGGTGCTCCGGCGAGCAGGAGCAGCGCCCCGCAGGCGAACCGCCAGAACGACACGGCCACCGGGCTCAGGTGGCCGGTGTGGTTCAGCATCGCCCCGGCCGCGCCGCCGGTTCCCCAGGCGATCGCGGCCATGGACAGATAGGTGAGGCCCCGCCGTACGGGCAGGGCCGGGACATGCGTCATCGACGTCTCTCCAGGTGAGTGGTCTGCCGTTGCCCTGATGCGGGCGGCGGCCACCGGCCGGGCCACTCGGGGCCCGGCTCACCGGAGGGATCCGCCCGCTATCGGGCGGGCGGAGGAGAGATGATCGATCGCATGGGGGAACGGTATCGCTCTCACGCGGCCCCCCGCACCGGCTTTTCCCGGCCGGGGGGCGCACGCGTGCGCCCGGCCCCCTGGCGGAGGGGCATTCGGAAGAGCTCTTTCCCCTGTTCCGGGCGTTTTCCGGGGGGTGGGGCGCACGCCGGGGGGAGCAGGGCTTAGTCTTGCTTGGTGACAGCCCGAGGCGAGGTCAGGTCGCCTCGGGCTGTCATCTCGCCGAGGAAGGCCAGGACGCGCGACCAGGCGTCCGCCGACGCCTCCGCGTAGTCCGGCTTGTCCAACTCGAAGAAGCTGTGCGGCGCGCCCGGATAGATGACGATCTCGTGTTCGACCCCGGCGCCCTCCAGCGCCGCGCCGAACTCGGCGATCACCTCAGGGGAGATGCCCTCGTCCGCCCCGCCGAACATGCCGAGGATCGGCCCGGTGAGATCCGGCGCCATCTGCGTGGGCCCGTCGCTCCCGAACAGGACGCCCGGGTACCCGTACAGCCCGATCGCGCCGTCGAGGCGGAACCGGGACAGCGCCGACATGAACGCGAGCCGTCCGCCGAAGCAGAAGCCGAGTGAGACGACGGCGTCGCATCCCTCCGCCCGCAGGCGCCCGGCCCCGGCCTCGATGTCGGCGTACAGGCCGGCCCTGGTCACCTTTCCCAGGTGCTCCATCGACGGGAAGCCCGGCCCCCGGCTCTCCGTTCCCGCCGTACGGCCGAAGTAGTCGATGGCGAGCGCCGGATGGCCCTGCTCGGCCAGGCGCTCGGTGAGCCGCTCATAGAAGGCCGACAGCCCTCTGTTGTCCGGAAGGACGAGGACGCCGGCTCCGGTCGTACGGCCCGGCCTGGACAGGAAGGCGGCGAACCGCGTGCCGTCGGCCGAGGTGAGAACGGCACGCTCGGAGGACGTCGTGGTGATCGGAGAGCCGTACAGGGGCGGGGCGGCGTCGGCGTCATGGCACATGGGCGGGGGAAATCCCTTCGGTCGAACTCCGGAAAGAAAGGAGACGACCGAAATGCTAAAGCATACAATTGGCAGTATAACAGGTGAAAATAAATTTTCGATTTCCCGTTGATAACCGCATGATATCAATATGCGAGTCGCCGGGCGGGCCGCGAACGGATCACCATCACGGCTTGTGCCGTCCACGCGATGGCGCAGGCCGAAAGGAGCGAAAAGAGGCCCACCTCCCCCGTACGGGGAAGGTGGGCCACCTGGCGAACGGGTCAGATCACCGATCCGGGAGTGTCACGCGGCGGCAGCGTGCCGCTGCCGGGCGCGGGGCCCGTGCCGGGAACGGGCGGGATGGGGCCGGGGCCCGGTGCGGGCAGCGGCGTCTCCCGCGGGTACTCCGGGTTGACGGGCTGGGGCGGCATCGGCTCACCGATGTCGTACCCGGGGGCGGCACCGGGTGCCGTGCCACCGGTCGTGGAGCCCGTGCCGGCGCCCCCCTGCTGGTGCGGGCCGGGGACCTCACCGCGCCACGCGCCGGTCTCGCCGCCGCGGGACTCGATGAAGGTCTTGAAACGCTCCAGGTCGCCCCGTACGCGCAGGCGGACGATCTGCAGCGCGTCGGCCGCCTTCTCGACGAAGCCCTCGGGGTCGTACTCCATCTGGAGCGTCACGCGAGTGGTGTCGTCGTCGATCCGGTGGAACGTCACGACACCGGCCTGCCTCGGCCGGTCCAGGGACCGCCAGGCCACCCTCTCGTCCGGGTGCTGCTCGGTGATCTCCGCCTCGAACTCACGACGAACTCCGGCGATCTCGACGACCCAGTCGGTGCGCGTGTCGTCGAGCTGCTTGACCGACTCCACGCCCTCCATGAACTCCGGGAAGCTCTCGAACTGGGTCCACTGGTTGTACGCCGTACGGATCGGGACATTGACGTCGATGGACTGTTCGATCGAGCTCATGCCTCCTCCTTCTCTCGTGGTTACAAGACAAGCCCTGCCCCCACTCGGGGAGCTAAACCACGTGAGACGAAGGCGGGACGCGGTCAGCGCGAAGGAGCCCCGCGGCGCCTCCCGTGCCGCGCGGCCGGCCGGGCCGGCGCCGCGCCGGAGCCGCGCCGGGCTCGGTGAACGCCCTTCCCGGCTCGGGAACGGCCGGTGACCCGGTCGCGGACGCCACGGGAGGCGTGATCATCGCCGCCGGCATTCCCCGCGGCGTCACCGCCGGCGTTCCCGGCGGCATCTCCGTCCGCATCCCCTCCGGCGTTCCCGGCGGGGTCTTCAGCCGCATCTCCCTCGGCTCTCCCGGCGTGGACCGCCCCATCCTCGTCTTCCAGCGTCCGGTTCGCTCCCGCGTACCAGCCCGTCACGAGGTGCGCCGCCGTCGCGGCGAACAGCAGCCCGAACGGCAGCGCCCAGCCGCCGCTCACCTGGTGGAGCAGGCCGAACGTGATCGGGCCCGCGCCCGCGATGAGGTAGCCCGTGCTCTGTCCGAACGCGGACAGCCCCGCCGTCGCGGCGGCGGACCGGGTGCGCAGGGCCAGCATCGACAGAGCGAGCGGGAAGGAGCCCATCCCGACGGCCACCAGCATCGACCACAGCCACAGCGCGTGGCCGGTCAGCAGGCCGGCGAACCCGGCCGCGTAGAGGCCCGCGAAGACGGCCACCATCGGCCGCTGGTCGGGCAGGCGGCCCGCCACGACGGGCACGGCCAGCGAGATGGGGATGCCGATGCCGGTGAAGACGGCGAGGACCAGCCCCGCCTGGCCGGAGGTGTATCCGTTGTCCCGCAGCAGCAGGGGCAGCCAGCCGAACATCACGTAGGCGATGAGCGACTGGGACCCGAAGTATCCCGCCACGGCCCAGGCCAGCCTGCTGCGCAGGAGGCCGCTCTCCCCCGCCCGGGCACGGGTGGTGCGCCGCTCCGGCTCACTGCGCGACAGCGCAAGCCACGGAATGGCGGCCACGGCGGCCAGAGCCGCCCACACCCCCAGTGCCAGGTGCCAGTTGCCGCCCGCCGCCTCCTGGACGGGAACGGTCGCGGCGGCCGCCACCATCGTCCCGGCGGCCAGTGCGGTCGAGTAGACCGTCGTCATCGCGCCGCTCCGCCGGGGGAAGTGCCTTTTGATCAGCGTGGGGATGACGACGTTGCCGATGGCCCCACCGGCGAGGGCCACCACGCTGGCCGCCAGGAACGGCACGGCGGAGTCCGCGAGGGAGCGCGCCGCCTGACCGGCGCCGAGCAGGACGAGCGCGGCCAGCAGCAGGCTGTGCTCGCCCATCCGCCGCGACAGCGCCGGGGTCAGGGCGCCGAAGACGGCGAAGGAGAGCACCGGCAGCGTCGTGAGCAGCCCCGTCGCCGCCCCGGACATCCCCAGGCCGGAGCTGACCTGGTCGAGGATGGTGCCTACGCTGGTCACAGCGGTGCGCAGATTCAGCGCCGCGAGCGTGATCCCGGCCGCGATGAGCCAGGCCATCAGCCCTCGGCGTTCCCTGATCAAGACTGCGGCACCCATGCCGACACAACTCCTTCGCACCCAGCGGTCAAACATCCTATGACCCGATAACCATATCAAGGCCGTCAAAATGCCCGCCGGCAGGCCCGCGGTGTCAGGGCCGGGGAACGCCGGGTGCCGCGTCGCCGCTTCCGCCGATGAGCTCACGGAGGCGGCCGGCCTCGGGCGTGCCGATGTCGGTGAAGAGAGCGAGTGCCTCACCCCAGTGGCACAGGGCGCTCCCGGGCCCGTGCAACCGGTGCGACGCGGTCCCGAGAAGCGTCAGGGCCCTGGCCTCGCCGAGGCGGTGCCCGGTCTCCCGGTGCAGGTCGATCGCGTGCCGGGCATGTTCGGCCGCCTCGGCGTGGTCACCTTCGCGCAGGTGCGTCTCGGCGAGGACGGTCAGCACCTGGCCCTCCCGCACGCGGAAATCCGCCTGCCGGGCGAGAGCCAGGGCGTCGTGGGCGAAGCCTCGGGCCTCGTCGTGGTTCCCGATGCGGGTGTTGACGAGTGCCAAGCCGACGAGAGCCTCCGACTCGGAGTAGCGGATGGCGGCCTCCTGGGCCAGGCGGAGACCGCTCCTGTAGTGATCGATCGCCTCCGCGTGGCGGCCGAGGTCGTGGTAGCACGCGGCGAGAGCGTTGTGGCCGGCGCAGTCCCTGTGGCGGTATGTGAGGTCCTCACTCAACCGGAGGGCGACGCGGGCGCACTCCACCGCCTCGATGAGCCGCCCCGCGTCCCGGTGGATGTAGCTCAGGAAGACCAGGGAGTTGACCCGGTTGGCGTCGTCTCCGATCAGACGGGCGAATCGCAGGGCCCGGTTCAGGTACGCGGCGCTGGAGGCGAGGTGACCGAGGTCGTAGTGGACCTGACCGGTGGTCTCGAGCGTCGTCACCAGGCCCGCGCTCACGCCGAGACGCCGCCCCTTCTCCATGGCGCGGTCGAGATGCCGGGTGGCGGCCCGTAGCCTTCCGCGCATCCGCTCCAGCTCCCCGAGGTTGTTGTGGGTCATGACGTCGCTGCCGTCGTCGCCGCCTTGCCGGCTGAGGTCGAGCGAGGACAGAAGGCTCGCGCCGGCCTCCTCCAGCCGGCCCAGGTCCATCTGCACGGAGCCGGTATTCGTGAGCGCCACGGCCTGGCCCTCCCGCCAGCCCGCCCGCCGGCTCATGTCGAGGGCACGGCCCAGGTGCGCGAGCGCCTCCTGCCGGTTGGCCATGATGTTGTAGGCGTGCGCCGTGCTGAGATGGAGAGCCGCCTGCGCCTGCAGGTCGCTTTCCGCTCGCGCGGCCGCGAGGCCCGCCTCGGCGACCGCGAACCAGTGAACGGAGTGCCGCCGCCGGGCGAAGTATCCCCGCAGGCCGTCGGCGAGCCGCCACGCCGCGGGGCGCTGCCCGTATTCCGCGGCGTGGGTGACGGCTGCCACGAGGTTCGGGTGCTCGGCGTCCAGCCACGCCAGTGCGCCGCCGTGGCCGGCGGGGTCGAGGCCGGCCGCGGGCACCGTCGACGGCAGCCGGATCATGTTCGGGTAGAGCGTGCGCGCGGCCGCGTACGTGGCCTGCACGTAGTGGTCGTACAACCGTTGGGTGGCGGCGGCGCGCTCGGCCTCACCGTCCTCCTCCCGGTTGCGTTCGGCGGCGTACAGGCGCAGCAGGTCGTGAAAGGTGTACCGGCCGGCCACGTGCTCACTGATCAGGTGCGCGCGGGAGAGCTCCGCGAGCAGTGGGCGTACGCGGTCCTCTGTCACGCCGGCCAGGCACACGGCGGCGTTGACGCCGATGTCCGGCCCGGGGTGCAGTGCCAGCAGCCGGAAGAGCCGCGCCGCCTCCGCGCTCAACGTGCGGTAGGACCAGGAGAAGACGGTCCGCACCTGAGTGGCCGGATCGCCACCGTGGAACGCGTCGAGACCGCCCTGCACGGCACGTAGCTCCCCGGCGAGCGAGGCCAGCGAGAATCGGGGATTCATGACCGCGCGAGCGGTCACGACCGCGAGAGCCAGCGGAAGCCCGGCGCACTGGGCGATGATCTCGTCGACCGCCCGGGGCTCGGCCCCGGGCCGCTCGGCGCCGAGGCGGCGGACCACCAGCTCGCGGCCCTCCGATGTGGAGAGCAGGCCGAGGGTCAGCGGACAGCCCCCCTCGATGGCGACGAGTCCGGACATCTGGTCGCGGCTGGTCACCACCACGAGACAGCTCGGCGAGCCCGGCAGCAGCGGGCGGACCTGCTCGACGTCTCTGGCGTTGTCCAGCACCACCAGGATCCGGCGGTTCGCCAGAAGGCTCCGGTAAAGACCCGTCTGGGCCTCGAAGCCCGGTGGAACGCGGTGGGGAGGCACTCCCAGCGCGTCGAGGAAGCTCCGGATCGCCTCCGCCGGCTCTATGGCCGCGGCCGCGGGATCGAACCCCCGGAGGTTGAGGTAGAGCTGCCCGTCGGGAAACCGGTCCCGCACCCTGTGGGCCCAGTGCAACGCCAGCGTGGTCTTGCCGACGCCGGCGGTTCCCGACACGACCAGGATCGTCAACGCGGTGGGCGAGTGGCCCACCGCGGCCAGATGGGCGTCGAGCCGGGCCAGCTCGGCCGTGCGGCCGGCGAAGCCGCGGGCGTCGAGCGGGAGCTGCGCAGGAACGGCTACGGCTTCCGCCCGCGTCTGCGAGGGCGCGGCCGCTGACGGGTGGCCGGTGCCGGTGAGCAGCCCTCCTCCGCGCTCCTGCTCCGCCCCTGGAGCGGTGTGCGCCGCTTCCGGGAGGGCCACGGCGCCGAGGACGGCCGGGAGGGTGTCCGGGGCCGCCGAGCCGGGGACCGGCAGCTCCTGGCGCAGGACTCGCAGATGCGCCGCCCTGAGCTCGGGTCCGGGCTCGACGCCCAGCTCTTCCGCGAGCCTGCGGCGAAGATCGGCGAACAGGCGCAGAGCGCCCGCCTGGTCTCCCCCGCCGGCCATCGCCAGGATGAGGCGGGCATGCAGCCCTTCGTGCAGCGGCTCGTCCGCGGCGAGCCTGCGCAGGTGATCGGCCGCGATGGAGAAGCTCCCGTTCACGAGCGCGCTGTCGGCGAACGCCAGCGCGGCGGCCATGCGGCGCTGGTTGAGCGCCGCCGAGAGCGGGTGGTGACGCAACCGGGATCCGGTGTCGGCGAGCACGGGGCCTCGCCACAGGCGCAGAGCCTGGTCCGACAGGTCCAAGGCGGCCCGCCGGTCCGCCGTGGCCCGCGTGTCGCGGGCCCTCCGTACGAGGTCGTCGAACTCCGCGAGATCGAGCGCTCCCGGAACCGTCTCCAGCATGTACCCACCGCGCTCCAGCGTGACGATCGACGCGGCCGGCCGACGCCGGCGCTCCGGCTGGAGCAGGCCTCGAAGAGCGGCGACGTGCCCCTGCACCATGGCCGCGTATGTCCTGGGCGGTCGATCTCCCCACAGGACGTCGACGAGCTCATCGCGAGGCACCCGCTGCCCCGGCTGCAGCGCGAGCAGGCCCAGAAGGTCACGCCGCGTCGCCGACCGGATCTCGACGGGCCTGTCACCGTCCCGGATCACGAGCGGTCCCAGCACCCCGATGTGGAACGGCACCGCGTCCACCGGCCTGGCCGCGGGCCGTACGGTCTCCAGCAGCGCGCGCAGGTCGTCGCCGGTCAACCCGAGCGCCGACGCCAGCCGGTGCAGCGAAGACGCCCGCGGACGGGCGACCCGGTCCGCCTCGATGTCGCGCAGCGAACGGGCGCTGACACCCGCGAGAATCGCCAACTCCCCCTGGCTGAGGCCCGAGCTCAGACGGCGCTGACGGATCAGGCTTCCCAATGAGTGCCGTGCCGGCTGCATACTCACCAGCCCTTACGCGCGCGATCGCTGCCGATGGCTTTTCTGCCTCTTGATTCTGCCGGTTTCTGCCGATTCTCGCCGTGACCGCGATCTTCCTGCCGCTCCCGCACGTCTGTCCAGGTCGACGGAGGACAGTCGTACGGCGCCGGCACGGCGGCCTCGCCGGCTCCCGCCAGGTCGCGACCCCGGCGTCTCCACGATCCCCTCCTCGTAGCGTGTCGCCGGACGGATCACGGCCCGACGGCGGCGCGTGACTCGGATTCGGCGCCTGACTCGGATCCAGGGGGAGGGGAACCTCGGTGGAGGTGGTGATGTGCACCGGCGAGCTGCCCCCGGCCGAGCGGTTCCCCCGCTGGCTCGATCACATATCGCGGATGGTGGCGCCCGTGAGGGCCGCCTGCGACGATCCCGCACGGTTCCACGGCAGCATCGCGGCGACGGACCTGGGCGCGATCCAGGTCTCCTCGCACATGGTCTCCGGCTGCGAGGGGTTCCGCACCCCGCGGATGATCAGCCGGTCCGACCCGGAGCTGTTCCAGCTCATGCTCGGTCTCAGCGGGCGGACCATCGTGACGCAGGATCAGAGGGTCGCTGAGCTGCGGCCGTCCGAGCTGGTGCTGTGTCACACCTCCCGGCCCTGCCGATGGGTGACGGGAGGGCGTGAGCCCGCGCACGGGCTGATGATGGTCTTCCCCGGCACGCTGCTGGCCCTTCCCCCGCATCAGGTCGAACGGCTCACGGCCACGTCGTTCTCCGCACACGACCACTTCGGCGGGCTGCTGGCGAGCCTCCTCACCACCCTGGCCGCCGACACGGCCGCGTACGCCGGGGCCGACGCCGTCCGGCTCGGCGCCGTGCTCCTGGACCTGGTCACCGCGCTGCTCGCCCATCGTCTCCACGCGGAAGCGGCCGTGCCTCCCGAAGCGCGCGCCCGGACCCTGCTGTTGCGTGTCCAGGAGCACATCCAGCGGAATCTCGCCGACCCCCGGCTCTCTCCGGTGACGATCGCCGCCGCCCACAACATCTCCCTGCGTACGCTGCACCGGTTGTTCGAGGCGCAGGAGACGACCGTCGCCGCGTCGATCCGCGCCCAACGGCTGGAGCGCTGCCGCCGCGACCTGTCCGACCCTTCGCTCGCCGGGCGGCCCATCCACGCCACGGCGTCCCGCTGGGGTTTCTCCGACACCGCCACGTTCGTCCGCGCCTTCCGCGCCGCCTACGGTCAGAGCCCGCTCGACTATCGGCGGCGCGCCGCCGACGCCGACGGCGGCGAAGAGGAGGCGGCGGCCGGGCTGCGGACGACCGGGCGGCTCCTGTCATCCCGCCGGCGCGTACGCCTCGCGCGGGAGCTCCTGCCGGGCGCGACGCCAGCCCAGGGCCGGGGGGATCCCCGCGAGACAGCCCGCCACCCCGGCGATCGCGAGGGTGGGCGAGACCCCCACCCCATCGGCGAGCAGGCCACCGAGGAGCATTCCCGCCCCCTGGCCCGTCACCAGCAGTGACGACGCCAGACCCAGCGCCTCACCACGCCGCTCCCGCGGCACGATCCTGACGAACTCGGTGTTGGCGGTCACCTGGTAGGCGCTCAGGAGGCCCACGAGACCCCACAACAGCAGCGAAGGGACGAACCCCGGGGCCATCGCGGAGAAGACCAGGGGAAGCCCGGAGGCGACGGCGAGCGGCCCCAGCCAGCGCAGCCGCGCGCCTGCGGGAACGAACCGGGTCAGCAGGAAGACCCCCGCCACGTTGCCCACCGGCATGGCGGCCATGAGCAACCCCACCTCCGTCGTGCCCCGTCCCAGCTCGGCGGCGTACGGCGCCGCCAGCACCTCGGGGATCACGTAGAAGCCGGCGAGCAGCGCGAGCGCCAGCAGGCTGCGCAACGGAGGGCTGCCCAGGATGAGCCGGCCTCCTCCGCGAAGGCCCCGTGACCGCTCCTCGTCCCCGGGACCTGATGGGCGGGTCGCCGGCCGGTGGTGGAGGCCGAGCTTCGTGACCGGCGCCATCGCCGCGAAGACGGCGGCGGTGAGCGCCAGCGCGCCGTTCGGCCCGAGCAGTCCCACCAGCACGCCCCCGAGGGGGAACGCGACAAGGCTGACGATCTGCGAGGTGAGGGTGACCGCCGCCACGCCCAGCGAGTGGGTCTCGCCCGTGAGGATGTCGGGGAGCAGGGCCATCTGCGCCGCCTTGGCGGGAGACTCGATCAACTGGACGACGAAGACCAGGCCGCAGAGCACGGGCAGCGGGATCCCGGGTACGGCGATCAGCGCGACCAGGCCGGCCCGCGACCAGGCGCACACGACCAGCAGGTCGCGGCGTGGATAGCGGTCGGCGAGCCTGCCCAGGAACGACCCCCCGACGATCGCCGGGAGCAGCGTCAGCGCGTAGACCAGCGCGGTGACGGCCGGTGAGCCGGTGCGCTGGAAGGCGAGCACGGCCAGGGCCACCCGCGCCAGCTGGCTGCCGCCGCGCGACAGCGCGACCGTGCACCACAACGCCGTGAACTCCCGGACTCGGAAGACGTCCCCGTACGAACCCCGACGAGCGGCGCCGGTCATTCCACTCCTCCCGGAAAAGCGCAGTTCCTCGATGAGCGCAGTGGATCGGTGATGCCGCCAGGCGCCGTCACCGATCCACTGATGGCCCCGGTCACGCCGGATTCATCGGCCCCCGTTCGTCGGCGCCGCGCCGGCGCATGGCGGGACGTGACGCGTCACTGAATCCGCGCCGGGGACGTTCCGGCGGTTCCGCGTGGCCCGCTGCAGGGATCAGGCCCAGTCGATGGTTCGACGGATGCGCATGGGACACCTCCTTCCGAAACGGCGGATCATGGAGCGACGATCGCATTCCGGCGGCCGGATGTCGTGATGCCCGAGTGCCAACCCGTTGACAACGCGTGCCATGTACGGCGGCGGCCTGAGTGGTGTGCGCGAAGGGCGCGGAAAACCCGGCCGCCCCGTACGGGGCGGCCCGCCGTGGGGCTCAGGCCCAGTCGATGATTCGACGGATACGCATGAGACACCCCCTCCCGAAACCGTGGATCACGGTGCGACGATCGCATTCCGGCAGCCGGATGTCGTGATGCCTGAGTGCCAATCCGTTGACAACGCGTGCCATGTTCGGCGGCGGCCAGAGCGGCCAGAGTGGTGTGGGGCCTTCGCACGGCCCGGCCGGCCGTACGGATCAGAAGGAGCGGCGGCGGCGCAGGAGCCAGAAGAGGCCGATGACGGGCAGCACGAGGGGCACGAACCCGTAGCCGCTGCCGAATCCGGACCACACGGTGGCGTGCGGGAAGGCAGCCGGGTCGGCCAGGCTCAGCGTGCCGACGACCAGCACGCCGGCGAGCTCGACCAGGCAGGCGGCCACCGCCACACGACGGGCCCCCCTGGCGAGCGCCACCGTGAGGACGATGTAGACGACGGCCGCCAGCGCCGAGAGCACGTACGCCAGGGGCGCCTCGGCGAACTTCGTGGCGATCTGCACGGCGGCGCGGGAGGTCGCGGCGAGCGCGAAGACTCCGTAGACGGCGACCAGCACCCGCCCCGGGCCGGACCGGACCGCCTCGTCTCCCCCGCTCATGCCCCCGCGTTCCATATCTGCAGCAGCCGTGCGGTCATCACCGCGACCGTGAACGCGGCCACCGCGATGACGCCCGGGCCCCAGCGGGTGCGCTCCGCCCGCCCCCACCAGACGGCGGCGGGCGGAATCACGAGGGTGCCCAGGAGATAACCGATGAATGTGGCCTTCTCCCCCACCTGGCCGATCCTCCCCAGGGCGAGGCCCGCCTGGACCAGCAGCGCCAGCTCAAGCAGACCGAGCCCGGCGAGGAGCACCGCGCCCATGGGCCGGTCCCGGGCGGCGGTGACCACGGCGGCGAGGGCGAGCAGGAGGGCGGCGCCGATCAGCCAGCCCGAGTACGCGCCGGTCATCGCACGGCCGGGTTCGGGGACATGGCGAGTAGGGTATCGGCCCGCCCGTTCCCCCCGGCAATCAGGTGGATCCGCTCGGCCGCTTCACCCCTCGCGGGTCTCGGCGAGCAGCAGGTCGACCGCGTCCTCCGGGCGCCCGTTCATCGCGAGCGCGCCGCGCTGGCGGGACGCCGCGCTGCCCCGGCGCAGCGCCTGGTCCGCAAGCTCGGAGACCATCTCCCAGTCGCCCAGCTCCTCCAGCGTGGGCCGCAGGTCGTCGAGCATCCACGTGATCAGCTGAGGGGCCGGCATGGGCCTGCTGGTCAGCGGGGACAGGAGGTCATCCTCCAGGCCGGAGCGGGCGGCCCGCCAGTTGGCGGCGCGCAGCAGCGCCAGCCGCTCCTCGCCACGCGGCGGCTCTCCCTTCTCCACCGCCTCGCTCTCCCTGATGATCAGCGCCCGGAACAGGCCTGCGAGCAGGACGACGTCGTTCACCAGCGGGCAGGAGTCGCAGATCCGCATCTCGACCGTCGGCACGTGAGCGCTGAGCCGGATGTCGAAGTAGACCATCCCCCGGTCCTCGATGACCCCGGAGGCCACCAGGTCGTCGGCCGTCCGGTCGTACTCGGCCGCGTTCGCGTAGGGGCCCACGGGCCCGGCCGTGGGCCACCGCTGCCAGGCGAGGGCCCGGCTGCTGGCGTAGCCGCTGTCCTCGTTCAGCCAGTACGGCGAGCTGGCGCTGAGCGCGAGCAGCGGCGGAAGCCACGCCTCCACCCGCTGCGCGGCGAGGACGGCGACGTCGCGGTCGTCGATCTCCACGTGCACCTGCGCCCCGCAGATGAGCTGCTCCTGGGCCAGGAACTGGTAGGCGTCCGACAGGTACTGGTAGCGCTCCCCCGGCGTGAACGTGTACCCGTCGACTCCGGTCAGGGGAGTCGTGCCCGCCGCGATCACACCCACGCCCAGCGGCTCCCCGGCCGACACGAGCGCCCGGCGCAGCCGTACGATCTCGGCCCGGACGTCGCGCAGGTCCTCCATCGGAGTGCTGTTGGTCTCGACCACGGAGCGCTGCAGCTCGGCGGCGTACCCCTCGTCCGGCAGCTTGTCCAGCATCGCCTGCGCCAGCGGCGTCAGCCGCCGGCTCTCCAGGTCGACGACGAGGAACTCCTCTTCCACACCCACAGGCCGTCTCTTCGTCATGGCCCGTTGCTACCCTCCGTGCGGGAATTAGGCCTGACCTGGCCGGTTACCTGCGCGCGCCGCGAGCGGCGGTGAAGGTCCGGTCTCATACCTACGAATTCCCTGGCGAAGCGAACCTTTCGCGTGAAACAAGACTCTTAGGGATCGGGGGCCCGTACGACACTGACGACGGGGAAGGACCGCAGATGCCGGTTAATCTGGCCAACGGCAAGCCGCTCGCGTGGGACTCGGCGAATCTTGACGCCGACACGAAGGCGATGCTCGACAACCTGCAGCCGAACATCCTGCAGGCGCACGTGCGGGAGCACCTCAGCCTGTTGCTGGTGAGCTTCGGCGACAAGGCGGACGGCCGCCGCTTCCTGCGCGGCCTCGTCCCGCTGATGAAGTCGGCGCGCAAGCACCTGGAAGAGGTCCGCTCGTTCAACCGGGCGCGGACGCCGGGCACGCCGTACGTCGGCGTCGGGATCAGCAAGGCGGGCTACCTCAAGCTCGGCGAGCCGACCGTGGAGTTCACCGACAACTCCTTCAAGTCCGGGCTCAAGCGGCGCAAGGACACCCTCAGCGACCCGCCGGTGAGCGCCTGGGAGGCGCCGTACCAGCAGGAGATCCACGCGATCGTGCTGATCGGCGACGCCACGCCCGAGCCGGTGGCCGCCACCCGGGCACGGGTCCACGCGCTGCTGCCGAAGACCGCCAAGATCGTCGGCGAGGAGACGGGGTCGGGCCTGCGCGACGGCCAGGGCCGGGGGATCGAGCACTTCGGCTACGTCGACGGGCGCAGCCAGCCGCTGTTCCTCGCCGACCAGGTCGCCGCGGAGAAGGGGACCAACTGGAATCCCTTCTTCCCGCTGAGCCATGTCCTCGTCCCCGACCCCCTCGCCCCCAAGCCGAGCCGCCACTTCGGCAGCTACCTCGTCCTGCGGAAGCTGGAGCAGAACGTCCGCGCGTTCCGGCAGGCCGAGGAGGACCTCGCCGACGCGCTCGGCCTTAAAGGCGCCGACCGGCTGCTCGCGGGGGCCATGCTGGTCGGCCGGTTCCGCAACGGCACCCCGCTGCGGCTGCACGGCAAGCCGAGCTCGGACGGCTTCCCCGTGCAGAACGACTTCAGCTACCGCGACGACGCGGGCTCTCGGTGCCCGGTCAGCGCGCACATCCGCAAGGCCAACCCGCGCGACTCGCGCGACGAGGGCCTCGAACGCCTCCTCGGCGTGATGATGGCCAGGCGCGGCCAGACGTACGGCGTCCGCACCGACCGGCCGTGGGACGACGCTCCGCCGCAGACCCGGCCGACCGGCGGGGTCGGGCTGCTGTTCATGGCGTTCAACGCCAGCCTGCAGCAGCAGTTCGAGTTCACCCAGCAGAGCTGGGCCGACAACCGTGACTTCCCCGCCGAGGGCACCGGTCACGACCCGGTGATCGGCCAGGGGAAGCGGGCGGGCACGGTGCGCTATCCCAAGGCGTGGGGCGGTGCGGCGCTCAGCGCGCCGCAAAAGCAGGCGCCCCAGACGGTGACGATGAAGGGCGGGGAGTACTTCTTCGCGCCGTCGCTCGCCTATCTCAAGAATCTCTGACCCTCCGGACCCCCGGGACGTCCGGCCGGCGCGCGACCCGGCCGGACGCCCCGGGCCTCTCACGTCTCCTGTGCGGGTGCCTGAGAAGGCCGCCTACCCGCGGAGCATCTTGGACGTCCATCCGGTTGGCGGCCCGCCCGGGGCGTTCCGCGCCGGGCCGAAGCCGGCCCAGTGGAGGACCGTGTCCACCACGGCGCGGTCCGGGCCCCGCCGTACCGCGGCCACCCGGCGGTCGCCCGCCTTTCCCTGCGCGATCTGCCGCAGGGCCCGGGTGAGGCGCCGCTGGTCGCGGGTCGCCGCGAGATGACCGAGGTCGTCGACGGCGGCCTCGACCGGATAGTCGCCACGGGCCGCCTGGACGGCGATGTGCAGGAACACGTCGATGGCCGCCGCGTGCCACAATTGCGCAGGCACGGTCACCGCGCCCTCCAGCGAGCGGAGAACGCGCAAGGCGACCACGTGCGCCAGCGTGCCATACGACGCGAGTGCCGCCAGTTCGCGCTCGCCCTCGGTGATCCGGCGCAGGGCTGTGGCCACGTCCCGCAGGTTGCTCTCCTCCTCCCACCGGTCCAGCGTCGCCTCCAGGAGCCGTCGCGCGCTGTCATTGCCCGACTCCGCCTCCAGGACGGCGGCGACGAGCGGCTCGCAGCGCGCCAGGTACGGCGCCAGCCCGTCGAGCACCGGGATCAGGCCCTCGAGCACCCGCTGAAACAGGTCCTCCCCCGCTGCCCCCGTGCCCACGAGGGTCCCTGTCTCCCGCTGCCGCTCCAGCAGCTGGAAGGCGGCGTCGACGTCGCCGCCGCCGGCGCTGAGGAGCTCGTTGAGATCGACCACCTGCATGTCCTCGTCGCCCAGGATGTCGCGGAAGAAGCCGGGCGTTCGCGGGCGGTCGGACATCAGCCTCCGTACGAGAACATCGAGCCGGATGACCGGGTCGGTCATCACCCGCTGGGACAGCGCCGACATCGTGAGGGGGTAGGCGCCGTCGGGCAGCACCAGCAGATCGCAGGCGGCGATCTGGATCGAGTCGTCCGCCGACGGGTGACCGATGGCTGTCCTGATCACGGCCGCCGCGAGGTGCTGGACCAGTGCTCCCGCCGGGTCGCGCATGTCGTGCGACAGCATGTTGCCGAGATTGTTGTGATTCAGCGCGCATGCTTGAGCGTCGCTGTCCAGATAGCTGAAGCGCAGCGCGTCGTGCCGCAGGGTGAGAGCCAGGTCGACGTGGCCACGGTCGTACTCGATCGCCGACAGGAGGTTGAACGCCTCGGCGAGCATCCCGGGATCGCGGTCGGCTTCGAAGATCTCCTTGCATCGCAGCAGGAGGTCGTAGGCCTCGTCGGAGCGGCCCAGGTTGTGCAGTGGCCCGCACATGCTGAGCCAGGTGGTCGCCAGGGCGAGATTGTCGGCGCCCCTGCCCACCTCGCTGTCCGCCACCGCCTGCGCGAACCGCAGCGCGTCGTCCCAGCGGCGCAGCCGCATCGCCGCCCGCCGCCCGGCGGCGAGGAGATGCTCAACGGCGGAGGCGGGCAGCATGCCGCCGTCCGGCGGGGGAAGCGCCGTGGGGGCGGGCAGCTCCGCCCACAGGCGGTCCACCTCGGCGAGCACCTCCTCTGACCTTCCCAGCTCGGCGAGCGCGTCCAGCCGGTCGGCCTCGGCGGCGAGCATCCACCACCGGTCGCCTCGTTCGCCGCGCAGCCGTTCGATGGCTCCCTCCAGTAAGGCGAGCGCCTCCTCCGTCCGCCCCGCGTGCGTCAACGCGGCGAACCGTTCCCTGGCGGACTCCCAGTCTGCGGCCGCCTCCAGATCCGCCTCGGAGGCGAGCTGGGGCGTGGCGCGCCGGGTGAGGTAGGACAGGAGCCGTTCCGCGGCCGGCGCGTCTGGCGTCCCTTGGACCGCGTCGCGGATCCGGCGCGCGAACGGGAGCACCTCGGCCGCGAGCGCGCGGGAGTTGGTGAGCGCCGTGGACAAGACGTAGAGGGCGACGATGTGATCACCCAGCCTGACCATGTACGGCAGGCCGCGGACGGCCGCCGCCGTCCCCTCACCGGTGGGCTCACCGCTGTCGTCCACCCACCCTCCGACCCGCAGCCAGACCGAGTTGCCCAGAATGTCCACGAGGCGGCGCGCGTCCGCGTCGTACCGGTCGCCGACCGCCGCAGCGACGACCGGGTGCACTCGGTACCGCGCCTCGCCGTCGTCGTCCGGTTCCGACATGATCAGCCCCTGGGTCTCCAGCTCCAGGAGCAGCGCGTCCAGCGGCGTCTCGGCCGCCAGAGGGAGCCTCTCGTGGTACGGCCGCCAGATCGCTTCGAGCATCCAGCTCAGGCGGTCCGCCTCCTCCAGTGCGCTCAACAGGAAGAGCAGCCCTCCGGCTGCGGGCTCCAGCCGGTCCAGCGTCCGGCCGGTCCACTTCGTCAGCGCGCGGGCGGTACCGCCGTCGTCGCCGCGCGCCGCCACCAGGGCCGGATGTCCGCCGGCCTTCTCCAGCCAGTCCGCCGCCTCCTCCGTGCTGTCGCGCATGAGGTCGGCGAACCCGGGGATCTCCCGTGCCAGCAGGTACGCCTCGTCCTCCGCCAGCAGGGAGACTCGCTCGACGAGCATGCGCTCACCGAGGTAGAGAGGGCGGTGGGAGGTGAGGATCACACGGCCGGGGCCGTCGTGGGCGGCCAGCCGGGTGATCGCGGCGCCGGCCTGCGGGTCCAGCCAGCGCCCCTCCTCGTCGACCAGGGCGTCCATCCCGTCGATGACGAGGAGCGAGCGCCCGGCAGGAGGCGCGAGGTCGCCGCCTGCCGTGTCGAGCCACCTCACATCGTCGAAGGAGGCGCGGTGGGTGTGCGCGAGCTCAAGGGCACAGGCGGTGGTGCCGATGCCCGGCATGCCGTACAGGAGGACGCCGGAGCGCCCGCTGAGCGGGGCGAGGGCGGCGCTGGCCCTCGTCATGACGCCGACGCGGCCGACGAAGCGCTCCGGTGGCTCCGGCAGCCCAGCCCGCCATGTACGGCGCGCGGCCCTCCCGGAGCCGTCCAGGCCATCTGAGCCGTCCGAGCCGGCCACGGCCACGCCGTCTGAGCTGTCCGGCACCTCAGGGGCGGCTAGGACCAGGTCGGCGGCGCCCGCCCCGAACAGCGCGGGGGCGCCCAGCGACAGCGGCCGATGGTCCCCGGACGACGCCACCTCTCCCAGCGTCCGCGTGAGCGCACGGGGCAGCGGCTCACGCTCGATGATCAGCCTCCGGTACAGGCCGATGGTCAGCGGGGTCACGAAGTCGTCGTCGACGGGGAAGCGCATCGCCGTGACCGCGCAGCCGAGCCGCCTCGCGAGATCCACGGCGAGAGCGCCGGTCGCGGGCGGATGCCCTTCCGGCGCTCCGGCCGCCGACGAGCACGAGGTGACGGTGATCAGCCTGACCACCCCGGCGAGAGGGCTGAGGAGGCGGCTCAGCTCGCCGGAGGTGACGTTCAGCGGCCTGCCGTCGGATCCCTCCATCCGGAACACGTCGCGGCCGCCGTGCCCGGCCAGATGCACGGCGTCCCAGCCTTCGGCGACGACCTCGCTCAGCAACTGGGGCGTCACGCCGTACTGGAGGGCGGTGAACTCGGCGGAGCCGGCCAGCAGCGTGGCGAGCCGGTGACGTTCGCGGCGCATGTTGAGTGCGGAGCCGCCGTCCGGCTGGCTGAACAGGCCGAGCACGCGCGGCGGGCCCGTCCCGCCGCGCGGGGGCGGAGCGTCGCCCGCGTCGAAGACCAAGCTGATCCCGCGGACTCCCAGCGGCACGCCCTCGACCATCGCCAGTTCAAGCGGGAGCAGCATGACCGGGGCCGCATCCTCAGGGACGGCCACCCGGACGGTCGCCGGCGCGTGCCGGGCCATCACCTCGATCAAAGGGCCGAACACCCGGTCGGCGACCCAGCCCCCCAAGTTCGTGAGGATCTCCGTCTCGCGCTGCGCCCGCCGGAACGGCGCCGCGTAGTGGATCAGGTAGGAGTACGGATCCCGGAAGGCGGCGAACTGCCATTCGGCCGGGTCGAGCTCCACCTCATGGAAGGCGACGGCCTCCCCCGTCGGGCCGGCGAGCTCCCATTGCCAGCGAGATAAATCACGAAAATTACGGATTGCCAGGGTAAGAACCGTCATTCCGCCCCGTTCAGACGCGTGGGTCGCCTCCCCCGGACTATGCCACCATTCGCTCGACGCCTGCCAGCCTGGCGGAAATCGGTACGGCACAGAAAGGTGGACTGATGCGGCCAAAGCGGATCAGCGACTTCATTTCAACCACATATGGGATCGCCGGTGACGACTCGGCGGCGCAGGCGATCACCATCGTCCTGGACGAGGGGCAGCCCAGGAGGGTGAGCGGGCCGGGATGGGACGGGCCCGCGTACCTGGTGCCGTCGGACATGGCCGTTGCGGCGATCGACGCGGCCCTGGCGGCCCCTCTGCTCCGCCATCCCGGCCGCGCCGTCCTGGTCGCGATGCGCGGCGGCGACATCGAGGGGGTGGTGGCGCCCGCCACGTTCGTCCGCGTCTACACGACATACGGCCCCGCGTCACGCCCCGAGCATCCCGGATATCGCCGAGACGACGATTTCGCCATTCACGGGCAATTGAGTCCGCTGTCGCCGAGTGTCGCCATCCGCTGCCGGCTTTGCGGGGTGACGAGCGAGCACCTCGCCTATCTCCCCGGCGAGACGCCCTGCCCGTCCTGCGGGCGGGTCTCCTGATGGCCGGCCTGCTCGACACGGCGAGCGGCCTGCTCAGCCGCCGGTCCCTGGCCACGGTATGGCTGCCCGTGCTGGTCTTCGTCGCCGCGGCCGGCGCCCTGGTGATCGGCACGATCGGCTGGACGGAGACCCTCGCGTGGTGGGCCGGGACGGAGTCGGACGTCCGGATCCTCCTCATCGTCCTGGCCGCCGCCGCGACCGCACTGGCCGCCGAGGCGCTCGCGGCGTCCCGCGCCATGCTCGTCCGGGCGCTCGAAGGCTATTGGGAGGGCCACCCCGGGGGAGCCCTCGTACGGAGGCTGCTGGTGACTCGCCATCGGGAGCTGTGGAGCGGGCTCCGGGCCGAGGGCAGGTTCCCCGATCCGGCCTACCCCATAGCCGAGAGCCGGATCATGCCGACCAGGATCGGCAACGTCCTGCGCGCCGCGGAGGAGCACGCCCGCCGCTACCGCATCGACGCCGTCCTCGCGTGGCCGAGGCTGTACGCGATCCTGCCCGATCCGTTTACCCAGGCGTTCGCCGCGGCCGCGGCCCGCTTCGAGCTCCTGGTCGTCGTGACGTGGCTGTCAGCGGCGTTCACGCTTCTCAGCGGGGCCGGCGCCGGGCTGGGCCTTGCCTGGCACGTCGTCGCGATCTGCCTGGTGGCAGGCACGATCAGCACCACCATCGCGTACCGGGCCGCCGGTTATGCCGCGGCCGGCTACGCCGAGCTGATTCGCAGCGCCTTCGACGTGCACCGGCTCCTCCTGCTCGACGCCATGGGCCTGGAACGCCCCGACGACTTCGATTCCGAGCGCGCCCTGTGGGAGCAGGTCGACCAGTTGTGGCGCCGTGGCTCCCCGGCCACCGATCACGCGCACCTGCTCCGCTATCGGCCGTCTCCCCAGGACACTCCACCCGCGGCGCGACAGCCCATCCCCGCCGCGGAGAACATCACCGGCGTTCCGGTGACGCACGGCGAGCCGGACGGCACCCGCGCCATCCCGGACCGGCCCGCCGACGCCCTGGAACGACCCGCCATGACCGACCAGCCCACCCTCGCCCCCGAGCAACCCGCCGCGACCTCGGAGCAGCCCGCCGCCGCTCCGGCGCGACGGCGCCGGACGACCCGGGCGGCGCGGCGCGCCGCCCTGCCACTGGGCCTCGCGGGGACGGCGGGCCTGCTGGCGTTGCTGGGAGCGCTCATGCGACCGGCCGTTCCCGAAGCCCCGTCGACAACGCGGGATCTCCCGGCCTACCACGTGCTCGTCGCCGCCGACCTCGTGGGCGCGCACCCGGATCTTCTCGGCCGTTACACGCTGGTCACGCGGCCGAAGGGCAGGCTCGACGTGGACGAACTGGGGCCGAAGGTCGGCGACCCGGCGCCGGGGCAGGTCGTCACCACTCTCGCGGTGTCCGACGCCTCCGGCGCGGGACGCGGCGACCGGGTGACGCTGCTCTCACCGCATGGCGGCCCGGTTGTCACCGTTCCCGCACTCATTCTCGACGTCGTCAGGGACGATCCAGATCATGCCGTCGTCGCTGTCACGGCGGTGGATCTCAAGAACCTGCTGGCCACGGGTGGCGGCCCATTTCTGATTGCCCGGGATGCCGCCTGATCAGGCGGCGATGGGCGACGTCACTCGGGTGGAGCTATGGGGATTCGAACCCCAGACCCCCTCCATGCCATGGAGGTGCGCTACCAGCTGCGCTATAGCCCCTTGCCACCGCCCCGGGTAATCCCGGCGCGGCGCTTCACGAGCATATAAGGATGCCCCTCCGTTTACCTAATTGTCACCGGCAACGGCAGCCTCAGCTCTTCAGCCGCCCGCTGTGGCGGCCTCCGGGCTGTCGTCGCTGCTCACCGGCTCGGGGAGGGTCCCCGCGTTGTGCTCGAGCAGGCGCCAGCCCTTGCGGCCCTCCTCCAGGACCGACCACGAGCAGTTGCCCAGGCCGCCGAGCACCGGCCACAGCTCCTGCGGCAGTCCCAGCAGCCGGGCCAGGCCCAGCCGGATCGCCGCGCCGTGCGAGGCCACGACCAGCAGGCCGTTCTCGTCGAGGCGGGCCGCCCAGCGCAGGACCGCCTCGGCGACGCGATCGGCGACGTGCGTGACGGTCTCGCCGCCCGGGGCGTCCCACTCCTCGTACTGGACCGGCCATCCCGCCCTGATCTCCGCGCGGGTGAGGCCCTCCCACTCGCCGCCCCCGCGCTCCCGCAGCGCCTTGTCGACGGCCACGTCGAGCCCCGTGAGCCGGGCGAGGGCGGAGGCGGTGTCGAAGGCCCGCCGCAGGTCGGAAGAGACGATCATGGTCGGCCGCAGCGCCGCCAGCAGGGACGCCGCGCGCGCGGCCTGCGCCACCCCGGTCTCGTCGAGCGCGATGTCGGTGTGCCCCTGGAACCGCTTCTCCACGTTCCACAACGTCTGCCCGTGCCGCAGGCAGACGATCCGGCGGCTCACGCCGCCACCCGAGGTCCGTACGTCACTGAGCCGCCCCGCGGGCACGCTGGGCGGCGACCTTCTGAACGCTCTCGGGAAGCTCGATGGACGGGCAGTCCTTCCACAGGCGCTCCAGCGCGTAGAAGGTGCGGTCCTCCTCGTGCTGGACGTGCACGACGATGTCGAGGTAGTCGAGGAGCACCCAGCGGCCCTCCCGCTCACCCTCTCTGCGGACCGGCTTGGCGTCCGCCTCGATCCGCAGCCGATCCTCGATCTCGTCGACGATCGAGCGAACCTGGCGGTCGTTGGAGGCGGAGCAGAGCAGGAACGCGTCGGTGATGACCAGCTGGTCGCTCACGTCGTACGCGATGATGTCGTCGGCCAGCTTGTCGGCGGCGGCCTCGGCCGCGACCCTCACGAGCTGAACGGATCTCTCAGTTGCTGTCACGATGCGGTTCTGTCCTCCGTTGACGGGCTATTCCAGGGTGCACGGTCCGTGTGCTCCGGACAACCGGCTTTTCTGTGCCGACCCTACCGGCGACACCCCGGCGATCCAGAGTTATGCCCCCGGATCAGAATTCCAACGTCCGTCACACGCCGCTGATTCCGGCTAGGAAATCACCTCTGGATGAGTTCACGCAACGGGCCCCTGCAGGACGGCGAAAAGCCCCGCGAGGACCTTCCTCGTGGGGCCGGCGGTATACCGCCTTGATCCGGCACTGCATCTGTGTCGCTACTGCTGCTGCTGTTGCTGCTGCTGGCCTCCTCCGCCGCCGCCCTGCTGTTGCTGTTGCTGCTGCTGCTGCTGTTGTTGCTGCTGCTGTTGCTGCTGCTGTTGCTGCTGCTGCTGCTGTTGTTGTTGCTGCTGTTGCTGCTGCTGGCTCCGGTGATGGCGGCCGTGGTGGCGGTGATGCTTGTGACCGCACTTCCACGCGGGACACGGCTTCGCGTGCGATTGCTGTACGGATTGCGCCGCGACCGCTGCGCTCGCGGGCTGGACCTGCATCGACATGGGGACAAGGACGGCCGAGACCGTCATCGCGCCCGCGGCGATAGCTTCCTTGATCATTACAGACCACTCCGTATCGTGATGATCGCGCCAGGATGGGCCTGGGCCTACGGAGTGCCGGATCAATTTCCGGGACGGGCGCCGGGTCGGCGCGTGTCCTTGCTTCTCACGGTAACCGTGAGAAACGCCATGGTCAGCCATCGCGGCGCAAAGGCTGACTGCCACCCGCTGAACCGGCGGCGCCCCTCGGCGAGAGGCGACGACGTCTTCGCAGGTCAGCCGGTCGGCTCAGGGCAAAGACGGGGAGTCCAGGTAGAGGCCCCGCTCGTCGATGAAGCGCGAACGCCAGGTCCGTGAGCATGGCGTACGTACGGCATCCCTGGTCATGCCATGCATTCGCCCTTCGACGCCTCCCGCTGATCTCCGGGATCACGGTCCAGTGCCCTCGAAGTGCCCTGCCCCGTCGGATACGAGCCCCGGCCAGTGTGCGCTGAACGCGCTGATCGGGCGCGGAACCCGATCAGCGCGTCGCGGGCAACAGGGGCATCAGCTCAGGTGCCGGGTGAAGAACCGCAGCGAACTGTCCAGCTCGAACAACGGGACTTCGGCGTGCTTGCCGGGGTTCGCGTGCAGCGTCTTCTCGGCTGAGGACAAGGCATCGAACAGCGCCAGACTCGCCGCCCGCGGCACCCTCTCGTCGTCCCACTGGACCAGGAACTCAACCGGGACGGTGATCCGCGCGGCCTCCTCGGCCGAGGCCACGGCCCCGCCCAGACCCAGCACCGCCGCACGGACTCGGGGCTCGGCGGCAACAAACGGAACGCCGAGTCCGCACCCCAGCGACACACCCCAGTAACCCACCGGACCGGCACCGACGTGCTCCAGTCGCTGGACCGCGTCCAGGACCGCCTGCCATTCCGGGACCGTCTGACGGGCTACGAGCGCCTGGAAACCGGCTATCAGCGGAGCCAACTCTTCCCCGGCCTCCGCCCGAGCCTGATTCTCGGTCGCGATCCGGTTGTACTCCTCATCCTCGGGCCGGTCGCCATGGCCGGGCACGTCTACCGCCACCACCGCGAAGTCACACTCAGCCACGAAACGGCGCGCATGGGCCACGACGCCGGGGGCCTTCTTGTGCTGACCGCCGCCGTGCCCCATCAGGATCAGGGGTCGGGACCCTGCGGCGCCGTCCGGAGTCCACAGCACGCCGGGGATTTCACCGAGGGTGAAGAGCTGTTCCGTGACGCCGTCGGACGACGCCTGGGAGATAAAGCGCATTTGCGTTGCGAGCCTTTCGGGATGCCTTCCGCGGGCACTCCCTAGCCGATGCAAGGGAGGGAGCCCCGACCTGTCACAGCGTTGATCGGTCTCACCTCCTCAGTTCGCAGCGGCACTTGGCGCCGCCGAACGTACCACGACCGACGTCAGTGGACTGTGCGCGGGCGCGGCACGTGGAGCGGCATCTGGCGTCCGGCCGCTCAGGTTGTTGGCTTATGGATGACGTAGAAGCTGGTCAGGTCCCGGGAGCCAGGTAGAGGCCCCGCTTGTTGATGTAGCGCGAGCGGCGATCACATGACCAAATGAATACAGATTGCATGCTGGCCAAGCTGCGAGATCAGTTTGCAACGCCTTTCGTTGATCTCCACGGTTTCCGACCGTCATGTGCCCTCGGTGTGCCCTCACCTCGCCGACGCCAAGCCGGCCGGGAAAGGTGTTGATCACCTTAGCGAGGTTGTCTACCGTTGCCCCGTGCCGTCGCAAGGCGCGCTTACGTAGCTACGGAACCGCAGCCAGGGGTTCAAGTCAATGGACGGCCCTCCACGTCATCTGGAGACGATGCGGGCCACGGTTGGGTTTGCAGGAGTCAGCATGTCGTCCAGAACATCTTCCATCGAATTCACCTTTACGCACGAGGTCACGGTACGTGCCGTGGTCGACGGTCTGGCCAGCGGCGGGTGGTCGCTGAAGGAGCCCCTCGGTCTCTCGTATGTGGTGAATGACGACGACCTATATGACTGGCAGTCCACGAGCCTCGACTGCGCAGACGAGGTGCTCATGCTGCTGGATGCGCCCGAGAATCGGGGATTCCACGTAGGTGTCTGCATTTACCACAGGAAGGCGGAAACGGGCGGTCAGCTTCTCTTCTTCCCAGGCCGTACACTGTGCTCCTTCTACCCGACCATTAACCGGCGAAGCCTTCCCGAAGCACCGGCGTTTACCGATTTGTCCTGGTATCTCCAGGCATTGGTGACGCCCTTCCTGCCGATCGGCCTTCACAGCTACGAGACCTGCGACATTGGGTTCTAAGCCACCGCTGGTCACGGCGTCCGCTCATGTACGACACCAGCTTCGATGTCAAAACGGCACTTCGACTCCAGCGTCACGCAAGCGGGCAACCGCGAAAGAGAGACACTGCTCCGCGCTGATCCCGTCAGCCCGCATTTCTAGACTCAACGGGCCACCATTAGCGACGAACGTCCACGCAGGCCGTCCCTCCGCCAGTCTTTCCGGGTCAACTCTGATCATGGCGTTGATGCCCTGTTCGGCCAACCATTCCAAGATGGGCAGCGCGGCATCTTCGATGCCGCTCTTCTGATCAACCTTCGGCCATCGACCCTTATGCGCCGTCATGCCAGGACTCTACCGACAGGCCCAACAAACGCGGCCCCGCATCCTGATCGGCCGCCTGCTGTCGACCCACCGCGTAGCGGCAGCGGGCCGGCTGCACCTGACAGCGATGTCTATCGCTTCTGGGCGCGATACTGCTTTAGGAGTGCGGTGATCTTCTCGTAGTTTCTCTCGCCGTTCAATTCACAAATTAGGTCGTCGGGGCAGAGTTCGTAGAGGTCACCCCACCAGCGGCGTACCTTGTTGTCCCAGATTCGGTACCCGCCGGGTACGCCTCTCGCGACGTATCGCCTCCTGCTCACAGGCACAGATTAGGCTCCAACATCCACCCGTGTCCTTCTCGCCCTGTTGACCGGTGAATGCCCGTGCGGTCCCGCACTTTCTCCCCTGTCCTGATCTCCCGGAGTTGGAGCCCCCCGGGGTTCGGGGCGGAGCCCCGAGGTCTTCTCCGGTACTTCTCCGCCCCTCGCTCTCTGCTCTTCTCGCGCAGCGTCGCCTGACCGTGGTGGTACTGGCGGAAGCCGTGACCCTGAACCTCTATGCCCACCTGTGGCCGGACGCCGATGATCGGGCGCGCTCCGCGGTTGATGCGATCTTCGCCGATGTGCCCTTGATGTGCCCTCAGATGGAGAGCAGGTGAGATCCGCGCTGGTCAGTCGGCCGTGTCGCGGTAGAGGCCCCGCTTGTTGATGTACTGCACGATGCCGTCGGGGACGAGATACCAGATCGGCTGGCCTCCCGCGACCCGCTGCCTGCACTCGGACGAGGAGATCGCCAGGGCCGGGATCTCGACCAGGCTCACCTTGCCCGCCGGCAGCCCCGGATCCTGCAGGACGTGACCGGGCCGGGTGCAGCCGACGAAATGGGCGATCGTGAACAGCTCGTCGACGTCGCGCCAGCTCAGGATCTGGGCGAGGGCGTCCGCGCCGGTGATGAAGTACAGCTCCACGTCCGGTCCGTACACGGCGGCGATGTCCCGCAGCGTGTCGATCGTGTACGTCGGGCCCGGCCGGTCCACGTCCACCCGGCTGACCGAGAAACGCGGATTGGAGGCCGTGGCGATCACGGTCATGAGATAACGGTCCTCGGTGGAGGACACGGCCCGGTCTTCCTTCTGCCACGGCTGCCCGGTCGGGACGAACACCACCTCGTCCAGATCGAAGTGGTGCGCCACCTCGCTCGCGGCCACGAGATGCCCGTGGTGGATCGGGTCGAAGGTGCCGCCCATCACGCCAAGCCGCCTGGTCGCGGCCCCGTTTCTCATGGACGGACCCTAACGCGCGCGCTCCGGCCGCCCGGAAAGGGGGCCCCACCGGTCACGGTTTCGCGTCGTCACGCCGTGCCGCGCGCGCCCAGCCTGTGAGACATAGCATGCGGAGCATGACCACTCCCGATCGCAATCGCGTGCAGCTGCCCGGCATCAGCTCACGAGCCTACGAGCACCCCGCCGACCGGTCCGCACTGGTCGCGATGCGTTCGCTCAGCGGGTTCGACTCGGTGCTGAAGCGCATGTCGGGGCTCTTCAGCGAGCGCCGCCTGCGCCTGATGTTCCTCGCCTCGGCGGTACGCACCAGCGAGACCCAGTTCCGCACCCTGTACGACATGGGCCGCGACAGCGCGTACATCCTGGACCTGCACCGCATCCCGGAGATCTACGTCCAGCAGGACCCCAAGGCGTACGCCATGGCGATCGGCTTCGACGAGCCGTTCATCGTCGTGTCGACCGGGCTGCTCGACCTCATGGACGCCGAGGAGCTGCGCTTCGTCGTCGGCCACGAGACCTCGCACATCCTGTCCGGTCACGCCGTCTACGGCACCATGCTGGCCATCCTCACCCGCCTCGCCACGCGGGTCGCCTGGATCCCGCTGGGCTACATCGGGCTGCGGGTCATCGTCGCCGCGCTGGAGGAATGGCAGCGCAAGGCCGAGATGTCCGCCGACCGGGGCGGCCTGCTGTGCGGCCAGGACCCGGACGCGGCGCTGCGCTCGCTGATGAAGCTCGCCGGCGGCTCGCGCCTGCACGAGATGAACATCGAGGCGTTCCTCGACCAGGCCAGGGAGTACGACACGGCGGGCGACGTCCGCGACGGCCTGATGAAGGTCCTCAACATGCTCGGCACCACCCACCCGTTCGCGGTGACCCGGGTGGCGGAGCTGGACCGCTGGCGCCGGGGCGGCGAGTACGAGAGGGTCCTTTCCGGCGACTACCCCCGCCGCGAGGACGACGGGAACACCAGCATCACCGAGGAGGTCAAGGCGGCGGCCAACTCCTACCGCGAGTCCTGGGCCCAGTCGCAGGATCCGTTCATCGGCGTGCTGCGTGACGTCGCCGAGGGCGCCGTCAACGCCGGGGAGCGCATCTTCAACCGGTTCGCCCGCCGCGAGAACTGATCCGCAGGACTCATCGGCGGACCCGTCGCAGGGCCCGCCGCAGGCCTGTCATGGCCCTCCGCGGCACGTCACGGCCCTCCACAGCCCTCCACAGGCCCGTCACAGGCCGTCACAGGAACACCGATACCGTCCGCACGGCGGCCGCGCACAGGGCGACGAAGCCGCCGAGGACGGCGAGCGCCCGCAGGCCCTCCCTGTGCAGGCCCGGCATCCGTGCCCCGGCGCGCTCGATCTCCCGGCCGACGATGCCGCCGCTCACCACTCCGAAGACCACCCCCGCGACCGTGACGGGCACCGCCTGGGACCACCATTCCGGCTCCAGGCGCGCCCCGTTCGCCGCCCAGAGGGCGGCGAACGCCGCGGCCGCGGCCGGGAGGCCGGGCCATGCGAGAGCGGTCACCAGCGAGCCGGCCAGGGTCACCGGGAAGGCGAGCACCCGCAGCAGCCCCCGGGTCCTGGCCGGCCTGCGGTTGCGCACCAGCCAGTGGCTCGTCCACATTGCCCTCGTCACGACGCCGAAGACCGCGGTGATGCCAAACGTCGCCACTGGGTAGATCACCGTCGCCACGACACACGGGACGGCGAGCAGGCCCAGCACCACCAGAGCCGTGTTCCCCGTCGGGATGCCGAGAGCCGACTCCGCTCTCGACGCGGTCACCGGCTCCTTGACGGCCACGGCGGGCTCCGCGCGGCCTGAGGACCTGGAGCGCCGGGCGGCCGGCGCGTCGTCCCGCTTGTCGGCGCCCTCCGGCCTGCGAGACCTGACGGCCCTGTCCGGCCTCGCGGGGCTCTCCGCCCTGCCGGGCCCTTCGCCCCTGCCGGGCCTGTCCGGCCCCTCAGCCCTGCCGGGCCTGTTCGGCCCCTCAGCCCTGCCGGGTCTGTCCGCCCTACCGGGCCCCTCGGCCCTGTCGGGCCTCCCCGCCGCTCTGTCGGCCGCCTTCCCCGCAGATGCCGCGTTCCCTGCGTTCCCTGCGTTCCCCGCGTTCCCCGCCTTTCGGGGCTTCCCCGCCTTGCCCGCCGCCCTGTCCGCCCTGTCCGGGGCCGCCGCCTGGGCCGCTGCCTGGGCGTCCGTCTGCACCATCGCTGTACGGCGAGACCGACCCGGCGTACGGGCGGGCGGCTCAGCGTGGGCGAGCCGGTCCAGCCGGGCCAGCCGGTCGGCGAGCAGGGCCGCCGTGGGGCGGCGGGCGGGGTCCCGGTGCAGCGCCGCCCGGACGAGGGGCAGCAGGGCGGCGGGCACCCCGACCAGATCGGCCTTCCCGTTCAGCACCGCGTACATCTGGGACTCCGCCGTGCCCCGCCCGAAGGTGGGCCGCCCGGTGGCGGCGAAGGCCACCGTCGCGGCCCAGGCGTGCATGTCGGCGGGCTCCCCGACGGTCTCGTCGGCGAACACCTCGGGCGCGCAGTAGCCCGGCGTGCCGAGGAAGGTGCCCGTCATCGTCAGCCGCGTGGCGTCGAGCACCTGGGCGATACCGAAGTCGATCAGCACCGGCCCGTCGCCGCCCAGCAGCACGTTGGCCGGCTTGAGGTCACGGTGGACGACCCCGCCGGCGTGGATGATCGCTAGAGCCGTGGCCAGCCCGTGGGCCAGCGCCAACAGGTCGGGCTCGATGAGCGGCCCGCCCCGCCGTACGGCGTCGAGGAGGGTCTCCCCCTCGATGTACTCCATCACGAGGTACGGCCGGTCGCCGGACAGGTCCGCGTCCAGCACCTGGGCGACGTAGGGGCTCTCGACCCTGCGCAGGGCCCGCACCTCGCGCTCCAGCCGTAACCGCGCGTCCGGGTCGTCCTCGATCTGGCCGTGGAGCATCTTGACCGCCACGCGGTCGCCGCGCCGGTTCGCGGCGAGGTAGACCTCGCCCATGCCTCCCCGGCCCAGTCGCTCCAGCAGCGCGTACGGGCCGACTCGGCCGAGACGTCCAGCCATAGGAGCGCCAACCATAGCGCCCCGGGACGCCGGAGCCGTGGAGGCGCGCCGTCATCCGCCGGCCTTCTCCCCGAACCGAACCGGCCGATCGAGCCGACCCGGCGGGAACGCGAGGTGCTTGAGCGACCGGCCGACGGCGACCGGAAACCCGGTCGATTTCCATGGTCACCGCACTGGCTGCGAAACTTCATGTCTATGTCACGTTCAGAGCTGGCTCACCGGATCCACGCCGTCTCCCACCTGACCGGCGACTTCGTGCTCCGGTCGGGCCGCACGACCACCGAGTATTTCGACAAGTACCGATTCGAAGGCGATCCCGTCCTTCTGGACGCCATCGCCGAGAGCTTGGCCACGCTTGTGCCCACGAGCACCGAGGTGTTGGCCGGCCTGGAGATGGGCGGCATTCCGGTGGTCACCGCCTTGAGCCGGCACACGGGTCTGCCTTGCGCCTTCGTCCGCAAGCAGGCCAAGCCTTATGGAACCTGCCGTCTCGCCGAAGGAGCGGACATTGTCGGCCGCCGAGTGCTTGTGGTGGAGGATGTGGTCACCAGCGGCGGTCAGATCGTGTTGTCATCCACCGAGCTGCGCGCTCTGGGAGCCGACGTCCGCGAGGCGCTGTGTGTGATCGACCGCGAACAAGGTGGCGCGGAAGCACTCGCCGCCCAAGGGATGGCTTTGCTGTCGCTACTGACTGCCACCGATCTGCGCCAGGCCATTTGACCCCCCTGATCTCCGTTGAGACGGCGCACCCCGATGCTTCCGCCGCGAACCCCGGAGCGCTGTCAGAACACCCCAGGGACATCACCTCAGGCAAGACCGGCCGCTGCCGCGGCGCATGCGCCGGTTCGTGAACGCGATCGGCGCGCCGACAGAGCGTGGGCGGGCGGGCGCCCGCCCACGGCGGTGCCGTCAGAGCCGGACGTGCCCGTCGCCGGTATAGATCCACTTGGTGGAGGTGAGCTCCGGCAACCCCATCGGACCGCGGGCGTGCAGCTTCTGGGTGGAGATGCCGATCTCGGCCCCGAAGCCGAACTCGCCGCCGTCGGTGAACCTGGTGGACGCGTTGACCGCGACGGCAGCCGAATCGACCGTCGCCACGAACCTGCGCGCCGCGGGCTGCGACCGGGTGACGATGGCGTCGGTGTGCGCCGAGCCGTACCTCCTGATGTGCGCGACTGCGTCGTCCAGCGAGTCGACGACGGCGGCGGCGATGTCGAGCGAGAGGTACTCGACCGTGTAGTCCTCCTCGGTCGCGGGGACCACGTCAGGGCTGTACCCGCGCATCCGCTCGTCGCCGTGCACGGTCACGCCGGCGTCCTTCAGCACGGACAGCGCCCGGGGGACGAACGCGTCGGCGATGCCGGCGTGGACCAGCAGCGTCTCCGCGGTGTTGCACACCGAGGGCCGCTGCGTCTTGGCGTTGAGCAGGATGGCGAGGGCCATGTCGATGTCGGCGTCCGCGTCCACGTAGACGTGGCAGTTGCCCACCCCGGTCTCGATCACGGGGACCGTCGACTCCTCCACCACGCTCTTGATGAGCGATGCGCCGCCACGGGGGATGAGCACGTCGACCAGCCCGCGGGCGCGCATCAGGTGCTTGACCGACTCGCGGGTGCGCCCCGGGACGAGCTGGACGGCCTCCGCCGGGACCTCGGTGCCGGCCAGCGCCTCCTGCATCACCCGCACCAGCACGGTGTTGGACGCGTACGCGCTGGACGACCCGCGCAGCAACACCGCGTTGCCGCTCTTGAGACACAGGGCGGCGGCGTCGACCGTGACGTTGGGGCGGCCCTCGTAGACGATCCCGATGACGCCGAGCGGTACGCGGACCTGGCGCAGCTCCAGGCCGTTCGGCAGCGTGCTGCCGCGCACGACCTCGCCGACCGGGTCGGGCAGGTCGGCCACCTCGCGGACGGCGGCGGCGATCTTCTGGACGCGGCCCGCGTCGAGCCGCAGCCGGTCGATCATCGCCGGGGAGGTGCCTGCTCGGACGGCCCCGTCGACGTCGGCCGCGTTGGCCGCGACGATCTCGTCCGTGGCGGCGACCAGGGCGTCCGCCACGGCGCGCAACGCGGCGTCCTTGGGCGTGCGCGGCAGCGGCGCGAGCGCCGTCGCTGCCTCCTTCGCCGCACGAGCGACCTTCTCGAAGTCCTCTGCCTCAGACATTGCCTCGCGCTCCCTACTCCTGGGTGGGCTCAAGTATGACGATGTCGTCCCGGTGGATCAGCTCGCGTTCGTACTCCGGCCCGAGCGCGCTCGCCAGCTCCCGGGTGGACCGGCCGAGCAGCTCGGGGATCTCCGCGGCGTCATAACTGACCAGGCCACGCGCGACGGGGACGCCGGTCGGGCCGCACAGGTCGACCGGGTCGCCCGCCGCGAAGTCGCCCTCGACCTTCACGACGCCCGCGGGCAGCAGCGACTTGCGCCGGGCCACCACGGCCTCGACGGCGCCGGCGTCCAGGTGCAGCCGTCCCCTGCCGGTGGTGGCGTGGGCGAGCCAGAGCAGCCGGGTGCCGGGGTGGCGGCCCCCGGGGTGGAAGTACGTGCCGACGTCCGCGCCCGCGAGCGCCTGGGCGGCACGCGCGGCGGCCGTGAGCACGACCGGCACCCCCGCGCCGGTGGCGATGCGGGCCGCCTGCACCTTGGTGATCATCCCGCCGGTCCCCACCCTGCCGGAGGTGCCCAGCTCGACGCCCTCCAGGTCCTCCGGCCCGCGCACCTCGGCGATCCGGGTGGCGCCGTCCTTGCGGGGATCGCCGTCGTAGAGGGCGTCCACGTCCGACAACAGCACCATTCCGTCCGCGTGGGTGAGATGGGCGACCAGCGCGGCCAGGCGGTCGTTGTCGCCGAAGCGGATCTCGTCGGTCGCCACCGTGTCGTTCTCGTTGACCACGGGGACGATGCCGAGCTCCAGCAGCCGTGCCAGCGTCCGCCGCGCGTTGCGGTGGTGCGACCGCCGCATCATGTCGTCGGCCGTGAGCAGCACCTGGCCGACGCGCAGGCCGTACCGGGCGAAGGAGGAGGTGTAGCGTGCCACCAGCACGCCCTGACCCACGGAGGCGGCCGCCTGCTGCGTCGCCAGGTCCTTGGGCCGGGAGCGCAGCCCCAGCGGGCCGAGCCCGGCCGCGATGGCGCCCGACGAGACGAGCACGATCTGGGTGCCGGCCTGCCGGCGGGCGGCGAGCACGTCGACGAGCGCGTCGACCCGGTCGACGTCGATCACGCCCCTCGGCGTCGTCAGGGAGGACGAGCCCACCTTGACGACCAGCCGCGACGCCGTACTGATCCGGTCCCTGCCTGTCACGCCGTCTACTCCTAGCCGAGCCTCAGGTCGGTGCCCCGGCGGCCCAGGGGCACGTGCACCCCCTGCGAGGGCTGCCAGTCGAAGACGTGGCCGCCCTGCATCGAGCCGATCACGATCTCGGCGCCCGCCTGGGCCCCGGCCTTGATCAGCGCCTCCTCGACACCGAGCCGTTCGAGCCGGTCGGCGAGGTAGCCGACGGCCTCGTCGTTGGTGAAGTCGGTCTGGCGGATCCACCGCTCGGGCTTCTCGCCGGTCACCTGGAAGGTGTTGTCGTCGACGCGGCGCACCGCGAACCCGGTCTCGCCGAGCTGCTTGGGACGGATCACCAGGCGGGTGGGCTCCTCGACCGGCTTGCTCGCCCGCGCCTGGGCGACCATCTCGCCCATCGCGTACGTCAGCGGCCGCAGGCCCTCGTGGCTCGCCGCGGAGATCTCGAAGACCCGCAGGCCGCGCTCCTCAAGGATGGGCGTGACGATGTCGGCGAGGTCGCGGCCGTCCGGCACGTCCACCTTGTTGAGGGCGACCATGCGCGGCCGGTCCTGCAGCGAGCCGTACGCCGCCAGCTCGGCCTCGATCACGTCGAAGTCGGTGACGGGGTCGCGGCCGGGCTCCATGGTCGCGCAGTCGAGGACGTGCACGATCGTGGAGCAACGCTCGACGTGCCGCAGGAACTCGTGGCCGAGCCCCCTGCCCTCGGACGCCCCGGGGATCAGGCCGGGCACGTCGGCGACCGTGAACACGGTCTCCCCGGTGGTCACGACGCCCAGGTTGGGGATCAGCGTGGTGAACGGGTAGTCGGCGATCTTCGGCCGGGCGGCCGACAGCGCCGCGATCAGCGACGACTTGCCGGCGTTGGGGAAGCCGACCAGCGCCACGTCCGCGACGGTCTTCAGCTCCAGCGCGATCTCGGCCTCGTCGCCGGGCTCGCCCAGCAGCGCGAAGCCGGGCGCCTTGCGCTTGGAGTTGGCGAGGGCGGTGTTGCCGAGGCCGCCGAAGCCGCCCTGCGCGGCGACGTACCTGGTGCCCGAGCCGACCAGGTCGACCAGCACCTCTCCGGTCCTGGCGTCCTTCACGACCGTGCCGTTGGGCACGGTCAAGACGATGTCCTCGCCGTTGGCGCCGTCCCGGTGCGACCCCGCGCCCTGCTTGCCGTTGCCGGCCTTGCGGTGCGGACGGTGGTGGTACTCGAGCAGAGTGGAGGTGTTCTGGTCGACTTCGAGGATCACGTCCCCGCCCCGGCCGCCGTTGCCCCCGTCCGGGCCGCCGAGCGGCTTGAATTTCTCCCGGTGGATGGAGGCGCAGCCGTTGCCGCCGTCACCCGCCTTGATGTGCAGGATGACGTGGTCCACGAAGTCAGCCATCAGCCGCTTCCCCTCTTGCCGAAAAAGAATGAGGCGGACCGAATGATCGATCCGCCTCATCCACTGCGTGTTTCCCGGGCGGATCTACTCCGCCAGCGGGACGATGCTCACCGCGCGGCGACCGCGCTTGGTGCCGAACTGCACGTGGCCCGCGGACAGGGCGAACAGCGTGTCGTCGCCGCCGCGGCCGACGTTGTCGCCGGGGTGGAAGTGCGTGCCGCGCTGACGGACGATGATCTCGCCCGCGTTCACCAGCTGACCGCCGAAGCGCTTCACGCCGAGGCGCTGCGCGTTCGAGTCACGGCCGTTCCGGGTGGACGAGGCGCCCTTCTTGTGTGCCATGGTTCACTCCCTTTCCGGGGGTTGAGCCGGGGTGGTCCCCCGGGGAGTTACTTGCCGGAGTTGATGCCGGTGACCTTGACCTGGGTGTACCGCTGGCGGTGACCCTGGCGCTTCTTGTAACCGGTCTTGTTCTTGTACTTCAGAATGCGGATCTTGGGGCCCTTGGTCTCGCCGAGGATCTCGGCGGTCACCAGGAACTTGCTGAGCGTGGCAGCGTCGGTGGTGACATCGCCGTCGTTGACGACGAGCACCGCCGGCAGCGACACCGAGGAGCCGACCTCTCCGGCGACCTTGTCGACCTCGAGGACGTCCCCGACGGAAACCTTCTGCTGCCTGCCGCCGCAACGAACGATCGCGTACACCGCGGAACCCTTCTACTGGCTAAATGCTGAGATGCCGCGCCCCGCATCCAGCTGCTGTCGATGACACGACCGGCGGTCCGGGCAGGCGCGCGAAGCCAGGCACGCCACCAGGCGCACCGGTTGACTAGGGTACCGGATTTCCGGCACTGAGGTCGAACCGAGTGGGCCGCCGGGAGATGAAGTCGCTAGTCCGCCGCCTTCCTGCGGGAACGGCGCCGCCCACGGGGCTGCGCCGGCGGAGAGTCGTCCTCATCGGCTTCGAACGCGTCGGTGACGCCGTCACGGCCGCCTCCGGACGCCGCGGCCACCGATCCCTCGGCGGACGCGAGCTTTTCCGCCACGGCCTTCTCCACGGCCATCTTGCCCTGCGTGCCGCGCGGCTCGGGCTTGCCCTCGACCGGCTCGGTCGAGATGACGATGCCCCGGCCGTGGCAGCACTCGCACGGCGTGGAGAACGCCTCGAGCAGGCCCTGGCCAACCCGCTTGCGGGTCATCTGGACCAGCCCCAGCGACGTGACCTCGGCCACCTGGTGCTTGGTCCGGTCCCGGGCCAGGCACTCCAGCAGCCGGCGCAGGACCAGGTCGCGGTTGCTCTCCAGCACCATGTCGATGAAGTCGATCACGATGATGCCGCCGATGTCTCGCAGCCGGAGCTGGCGGACGATCTCCTCGGCCGCCTCCAGGTTGTTGCGGGTGACGGTCTCCTCGAGGTTGCCGCCCTGCCCGGTGTACTTGCCGGTGTTGACGTCGACGACCGTCATGGCCTCGGTGCGGTCGATGACCAGCGAGCCGCCGGACGGCAGCCACACCTTGCGCTCCATCGCCTTGGCGATCTGCTCGTCGATGCGGTACGCGCTGAAGGCGTCGCCCGGGCCGTCCCACTTGGAGATCCGGTCGGCCAGGTGCGGCGCGACGTACCGGACGTACTCGTCCACGGTGACCCAGGCGTCCTCGCCCTCGACCACCAGGGAGGCGAAGTCCTCGTTGAAGACGTCGCGGACCACGCGGACCGTCATGTCGGGCTCGCCGGACAGCAGCTCGGGCGGGGAGGCCGACTTGGCCTTGCGCTGGATGTTCTCCCACTGCGCGGACAGCCGGGCCACGTCGCGGCTGAGCTCCTCCTCCGAGGCGCCCTCGGCCGCGGTACGGACGATGACGCCCGCGTTCTCCGGCATGACCTTGCGGAGGATCTGCTTGAGCCGCGTCCGCTCCTTGTCCGGGAGCTTGCGGGAGATGCCGGTCATCGAGCCGTCCGGCACGTAGACCAGGTAACGGCCGGGCAGGCTGATCTGCGAGGTCAGCCGCGCGCCCTTGTGCCCCATCGGGTCCTTGGTGACCTGGACGAGCACCGACTGGCCCGACTTGAGCGCCGCCTCGATGCGCTTCGGCTGGCCCTCCATCCCGGCGGTGTCGAAGTTGACCTCGCCGGCGTACAGCACGGCGTTGCGGCCCTTGCCGATGTCGACGAACGCCGCCTCCATCGAGGGCAGCACGTTCTGGACCTTGCCCAGGTACACGTTGCCGACGTAGGACTGGCTGGACTCGCGGTCGACGTAGTGCTCGACGAGGACGCCGTCCTCCAGCACCGCGATCTGGGTGCGGCCGCCCTGGCGGCGCACGACCATGAACCGCTCGACCGCCTCGCGGCGCGCCAGGAACTCCGACTCGGTGATGATCGGCGGTCGGCGGCGGCCCAGCTCGCGCCCCTCGCGGCGGCGCTGCTTCTTCGCCTCGAGCCGGGTCGAGCCGCGCACGCCCTGGACCTCGTCGGCCGACGTGGAGCGCGTGGCGCGGGGCGCCCTGATGCGCACGACGGTGTTCGGCGGGTCGTCGACCGTCGGCTCGGGCTCCTCGGCCCCCCGGCGGCGGCGCCGGCGACGGCGGCGGGAGGAGGCCGAGCCGCCTTCCGCGTCGTCCTCGGCCTGCTCGCGGTCCTCGTCCTCGGCCTGCTCGCCCTGCGCCTCGTCGGCCTCCGGCTCGTCGTCGCCGTCCTCGCCGTCGCGCGTGCGGGCACCGCGGCCCCGGCCGCCCCGGCGGCGGCGGCGCCTGCGCGGGCCGCCCTCGCCTTCGGCGTCGTCGCCGTCCTCGGCCGCCTCGTCGAGCTCCTCGGGCTCGGCCTGGTCGTCCGCCTGGTCGGCGTAGGCCGCCTGCCCCTGCTGACCCGGCTGCCCCTGCTGACCGGCCTGACCTGACTGAGCGGGCTGGTCCGGCTGCGCGGCAGGCCTGGGGGCGGGCACGGCGAACGGGTCGGGAGCCTGGAACAGCGGCTGGAACAGGGCCGGCGCCTGGAAGGTCACCGACGGCACGGCGGGCTGCTGCCCGGACAGGCCGAAGGGGTCGCTCACCAGGCTCGGCCGGCCGCCCTCGTCCTCGGCGACGTCCTCGACGACGTCCTCGTCGAGCGGCTCCAGGTCGAGGATGTCGTCGTCGAGCGGCTCCTCATCGGGAAGGTTGAGCCGCAACGCCGCGGCCACCTCGGCCTCGGCGGCGCTCATCGCCCTGGATCGTTCCGGGGTGACCTCGTCCTTCTTGCGGCTGCGGCGGCGCCTCGCGGGAGGCTCGACGGCCTGCTCGACCGCCTCGACCGCCTGCTCGACGATCTGCTCCGCATCGGCGGCCGGCTCCTCGACCCGCTTGCGGGAACGGCGGCGTCGTACGGGCTGGGGGTCCTCCTCGGGCCCGGCGGGCTCAGCCGCGACGGCGGCCGTCTCGGGCTCCAGCGGCTGCGCCACCGGGGCGGGCTCGGCGGCCTGCGCCGCGGGCTCCGCCACGTCGGCGACGGCCTTCGCCGTCGCGCGACGGCGGGTGGCCCGCTTGGGCCGGTCTTCCGCGACCGGCGCCGGCACCCCGGCGGCGGCCTCAGCCTGGCCGTGGTCAAGGGCGGGGTCCACCGCCTTCGGCGCGGCCCCGGCCGCCACCGTGGTCACGGGCGGCGGCAGATCGTCCGGCTCGGGCGGGGGGCCCGCAGGCCGGCTCGCCGCGCGGCGGCGCGGAGCCGAAACCCCGCCAGACCGGCCGGTCGGAACGTCGTCGACGCCGGCGCCGCGGCCGGCATCTGCGGTCGTCGTGTCACCGTCAAGGCTCACAGCCCCGTCAGTGGGCTCGTTGTCGAGCATGCGGGCGCTCTCCCGTCAGCCCCCGGGCACGTTTCCGCGCCGCGCGGAGGCTCTCGTCTCTCGCGGTCCGCCGGGCCACCTGTCGGGGCCGCGGCGGCAAGTCTTATAGGTCTTCGCCGGCCCGATCGAGGTCGAACGGATCGGCGGGCTCACCGGTCATGACGTCGAGCGGCCCCTGCGCCAGCCTGGTCACCTCGGGGGGTGACGGCGGCGCGAAGCCTGCCACGAGACGTAGACCCATGAGCACGTCATCGGGCCGCACGGCAGGAGTTTCGTGCCGAACAACCATACGAAGTATGACACACGCCTGAACGGGCTCCTGACCTGCCGTTCTCTCGTGACCGGTCACGACGGCCAGCGAGCCCACCGCCTGGCGGGCGTCGAACCGGCGCATCCCCTTCTTGGTCAGGCGCTCGACCTCCACGCGGTCGGCCGCCCAGAACTCCTTGACGGCGGCCTCGGCCGCGGCCGGATCGGCCCCGGGAAGCCGTACCTCCCAGACCGATCCCTCCAGCCGGTCGGCGAGGCTCCCCTGCCCGGCCTCGACCACGGCGAGCACGTCCAGGCCCGTCGGCAGCGACTCGTCGAGCTGGTCGCGCACCCGCGCCGGGTCGCACGGGCGGTTCAGGCCGATCTCGAGGTATTCGGCCTCGCTGGCCACTCCCGTGGGAGCGGCCCCGGCATAGGAGATCTTCGGGTGGGGGTTGAACCCCGCGCTGTAGGCCACCGGCAGGCCGGCCCGCCGCACCGCCCTCTCGACGGCACGGGAGATGTCGCGGTGGCTGGTGAAGCGCAGCCGTCCCCTCTTCGCGTAACGCACCCTCAGGCGCTGCACCACGGGGTCGGGCGCAGGTCCCTCCGGGACGGGCTTGTTCAGTTCCTTCGTCCTTCCGGTGTCGGCTCGGTCGGTCGCGGGCGACGCCGGTGCACGGTGAGCGGTCTGTCGCGGGCGATGCCCGAGCACGGTGAACGATCGGTCGAGGGCGGCGTCACAGCACGGTGAGCGGCAGAAGCTTCTTGCCGGTCGGGCCGATCTGGATCTCCGTCCCCATGGTGGGGCAGACACCGCAGTCGTAGCAGGGCGTCCAGCGGCAGTCCTCGACCTCGACGTCGTTAACGGCGTCCTGCCAGTCCTGCCAGAGCCACTCGCGGTCGAGACCGGCGTCGAGGTGGTCCCAGGGGAGCACCTCGTGCTCGTCGCGCTCACGGGTGGTGAACCAGGCGACGTCCACCGGCTCGCCGGCGAGAGCGCGCTCCGCGGCCGCCATCCAGCGGTCGTAGGAGAAGTGCTCGCTCCACCCGTCGAACCGGCCGCCGTCCTCCCAGACGGCGCGGATGATCCCGCCGACGCGGCGGTCTCCGCGGGACAGCAGGCCCTCCACGATCGACGGCTTGCCGTCGTGGTACCGGAACCCGATCGCCCTGCCGTACTGCTTGTCACCCCGGAGGGCGTCGCGCAGCTCACGCAGCCGCCGGTCCACCGTCTCGTGATCGCACTGCGCGGCCCACTGGAACGGCGTGTGCGGCTTGGGCACGAACCCCCCGATGGACACCGTGCAGCGCACGTCCCGGGATCCGCTCGCCTCCCGGCCCGCCTTGATGACCTTCTTGGCCAGGTCGGCGATGCCGAGGACGTCGATGTCCTCCTCGGTGGGCAGCCCGCACATGAAGTAGAGCTTCACCTGCCGCCAGCCCTGGCTGTAGGCCGTGGTGACGGTGCGGATCAGATCCTCCTCGGTGACCATCTTGTTGATCACCTTGCGCATCCGCTCGGAGCCGCCCTCGGGCGCGAAGGTGAGGCCCGAGCGGCGCCCGTTGCGTGACAGCTCGTTGGCCAGGTCGATGTTGAACGCGTCGACCCGGGTCGACGGGAGCGACAGGCCGATCTGGGTGCCCTCGTAGCGGTCGGCGAGCCCCCTGGTCAGGGGGTCGATCTCGGAGTGGTCGGCGCTGGACAGCGAGAGCAGGCCGACCTCGCTGAAGCCGGACTCCCTGATCCCCGTCTCCACCATGTCGCCGATCGTGGTGATCGACCGCTCCCGCACCGGACGGGTGATCATCCCCGCCTGGCAGAAGCGGCAGCCGCGGGTGCAGCCGCGGAAGATCTCCACGCTGAACCGCTCGTGCACGGTCTCGGCCAGCGGGACGAGCGGCTTCTTCGGGTACGGCCACTCGTCCAGGTCCATGACCGTGTGCTTGAACACGCGCGACGGCACGCCGGCGCGGTTGGGGACGACGCGCTTGATGCGCCCGTCCGGGTGGTACTCGACGTCGTAGAACTTCGGGACGTAGACGCCTCCGGTGGAGGCCAGGCGCATCAGGAGCTCATCGCGGCCGCCCGGCGAGCCCTCGCCCTTCCACTCACGGATCACCTCGGAGATCGCGATCGCGATCTGCTCGCCGTCGCCGAGCACGGCGGCGTCGAGGAAGTCGGCGATGGGCTCGGGGTTGAACGCGGCGTGGCCGCCGGCCAGCACGATCGGGTCCGCACCTGTCCGGTCGACCGCGTCCAGCGGGATCCCCGCCAGGTCGAGCGCGGTGAGCAGGTTGGTGTAGCCGAGCTCGGTCGCGAACGACACCCCGAGGACGTCGAAGGCGCGGACCGGCCGGTGACCGTCCACCGTGAACTGCGGGACGCCCTCCGACCGCATGAGCGCCTCGAGGTCGGGCCAGACGGCGTACGTGCGCTCGGCCAGGGTCTCGGGCAGCTCGTTGAGAATCTCGTAGAGGATCTGCACGCCCTGGTTGGGCAGGCCGACCTCGTAGGCGTCCGGGTACATCAGCGCCCACCGGACCGTCGCCTCGTCCCAGTCCTTGACCGTCGAGTTGAGCTCACCCCCGACGTACTGGATCGGCTTCTGCACCTTGGGCAGCAGCGGCTCCAGGCGGGGAAACAACGACTCGACAGACATGTGTCCAGGGTATCGGCTCCCGAGGGCGTGCCTGAGCCCGTCACGGCCGGGGGGCACCTGGCACCCCCGGAACCCGCCTCAGGAGGGCCGCTCCCGGATGCGGATCGCCTGCAGGATGCCTACCGCGATCATGTTGGCGAACGTCGCGGTGCCGCCGTAGGAGACGAACGGCAGCGGCACACCGGTGATCGGCATGATGCCGATGGTCATGCCGACGTTGACGAGCGTCTGGAAGGCCAGCCAGGCGACGATGCCGCCGGCCACGAGCGCGCCGAACCGGTCGTCGCACATCCGCGCGATCCGCACGCCACGCAGCAGAACCACCCCGAGCAGGGCCACCACCGTCACCGTCCCCAGGAAGCCGAGCTCCTCCCCCGCGACGGTGAAGATGAAGTCGGTGTGCTGCTCGGGCACGAAGCGGCCGGTCGTCTGCCCGCCGTGGAACAGGCCCTTGCCGAACACCTCGCCCGATCCGATCGCGACCAGCGCCTGCCTGCTGTTGTAGCCGACGCCGCGCGGGTCGGTCGCCGGGTCGAGCAGCGCGGTGAACCGGGCCATCTGGTACGGCTTCATCAGCCCGAAGGCCCACACCGCGTAGCCGGCGGCGGCCGTCGCCAGCACGGCCAGGGCGATCCAGCGCTTGCGCACCCCGGCGAAGACGATGATCGCGCCCGTGGTCGCCACCAGCACCATCGTCGTGCCGAGGTCCGGCTGGAGCATCACCAGGGCCGCCGCCACGCCCGAGACCGCCAGCGACAGCGCGACGTCGAGCATCCGCGGCCGGTCCTTCTTCTCCCCCGTACGGACGAGCAGCCGGGCGAGCATCACGACCAGGGCCGGCTTCGCCAGCTCCGCGGGCTGGACGGCGAAGCCGCCGCCCAGCATGATCCACGAGTGGTGGCCGTTGATCGTCGAGCCCATCGGCGAGATGACCAGCAGCAACCCCAGGATCGCCAGGCCGTACACGAGGGGCGCGTAGGTGCGCAGCCGGCGGTAGTCGCACACCGCGACGGCGCTGTAGAGGGCGAGCCCGATGCACAGGTTGAGAATGTGCTTCTTGACCATCCCGGTCGGCTCGGCCGACGACCAGGTGCGGGTGGACGACCAGACCAGCAGTGTGCCGATCACGCTGAGCGCGACGACCGCGGCGAGCAGCAGGCCGTCCATCCGCCACACGGCCGCCCCCCGGCCGATGACCCGGCTCGCGCCGGACCGGCGGCGAACCCCGAGGACCTCAGACATCACGCGCTCCCATCAGCCGCCGGCCGTCTCTTCCGTCAGGGACGGCAGGCGGCTCACCGGCCGCCCGTCGGGCAGCGCCGCCTTGATCGGCTTGTTGTCGTCACCCTTGCCGACGCCGAAGATCCCCTCCCAGATCCGCCGGACCGCGGGCGCCGCGGTCGAGGCGCCGAAGCCGCCCTGCGCGACCATGACCACGGTGACCAGCCGCGGGTTGTCGGCCGGGGCGAAGGAGGCGAACCACGAGGTGTCCTCCTTGCCGTAGACCTCCGCCGTGCCGGTCTTGCCGCCGATCTTCACGACGTTCATCGGGAAGCCGCGGAACGCCCCCGCCGCCGTGCCGTCCGACGGCACCTCGCTCAGCGCCTTGCGGATGTAGTCGCGGGTCTCGTCGCTGACCGGGAGGCGGCCCTCCACCGGGACCGGGATCTCCTTGTCCAGGGTGCCGTCGGGCCGGACCAGCGCCCACCCGACGCGCGGGCTGCGCAGCTTGCCGTCCCCGAGGAGCGCGGCGTACGCGCGGGCGAGCTGGAGAGGCGTGACGAGCACGTCACCCTGGCCGATGGACAGGTTGACCGCCTCGTAGGCGTGGAAGAGGAAGCCCTCCAGGCAGTTCTCGTTGGCCAGCCGCTTGGCGTACGCGGCGCGGCTCTCGTCCTTCATCTCCGGGTAGCCCGTCTTGGCCCGCTTGCACATCTCGTTCCTGGTGGCGTTCCACAGCTCCTTCCTCCAGGTACGGTCCGGGATGCGGCCCGGCGCCTCGCCCGGCAGGTCGACGCCCGTGCGCCGGCCGAAGCCGTAGGCCCTGGCCATGTTCGGCATCGGCTCCTTGGGCTTGGCCTTCGGCGTCTTGCCGCCGTCCCGCTTCCACTCCTCGTACCCCGCCTTGTAGAAGACGGTGTCGCACGACTTGACCAGGGCGGTGTGCAGCGAGATCGCCCCCAGGCTCATGCCGCCCGCGTTGGGGAACGACCGGCCCTCGACGTTGTAGGAGCTCGGGCACTGGTAGGAGCCGTGCAGCGGTTCGCCGTCCGCGATCATCGCCGAGACCGAGCTGATCTTGAACGTCGAGCCGGGGGCGTACTGGCCCGCGATCGCCCGCGAGACCAGCGGCTTGCCTGACTTGTCCGACAGCAGGCGCTGGTACTCCTTCTCCGCGATGCCGCCGGTCCAGACCTTCGGGTCGTACGTCGGCCGGCTCGCCATCGCCACGATCCGGCCGGTCTTGACGTCGAGGACCACGGCCGCGCCGCCGTCGGAGTTCGGCACGTCCTGCATGGCCTGCGCGAGCGACTTCTCGACGATCGCCTGCACCCGGGAGTCGATGCTGGTCACCAGCGTCTCGCCGGCCACCGGCGTCGCCTGCTGCCGGACCGCGACGACCTTGCCCATCCGGTCGACCTGGACCCGGCGCAGGCCCGGCTTGCCGCGCAGCGCCGCGTCGTAGACCGCCTCCAGGCCGTCACGCCCGGTCAGGTCGACGCCGGAGTAGCTGGCCTTGAGGCCCTCACGCTGCTCCAGCTCGCTCTCCGTCACCGGCTGGAGGTAGCCAAGGAGCTGGGCGGCGTCCTTGCCGTTCGGATAGTCGCGGACCGACTGGATCTCCGCCGTCACACCGGGGAAGTCCTCCTGGCGCTCCAGGATCTGCAGCGCGACGCGCGGCTTGACGTGGTCGGCGATCGGGATCGGCGTGTACGGCGATCCGGGCCAGCAGGGCCTGGTCACCCCGGGGCCGCATGCCCTGATCCGCTGCTTGAGCTGCTGGTAGGGGATCCACAGCATCGCCGAAAGCCGCTTCAGCACGGACTCGCCCCCGTCGGGCATCCGCTCGAACCGGGACCGGTCGATCGAGACGACCAGGCTGGTGCGGTTGCGGACCAGCGGGCGGCCGGAGGCGTCCAGGATGGCCCCGCGCAACGCGGGCACCCGTACCTCGCGGGTGCGGGTCTCGGTGGCGACCGTGACGAACCGCGCCCCCTGCACGACCTGCACCTGCCACAAGCGCACCACCAGCACCACGATCATGGCAACGACCAGTATCTGCAGGACGATCAGCCGCCCTCGCAACCGTGTCATGCCGTCCCCCGTCTCCAGCTCGTCACGAGCTCCGTTCCGCCGCCGCGCCTGCCGTGCCGGTGGAGGGCGGTCACCGCCCAGAACACCGCAGGGGCGGCCACGAGATTGCACAGGGCGCCTCGAACCCAGGCGCTGCGCACGACGTCCCAGGTCACCCCCGGGCTGCCCAGAAGCGCTCCGAACCCGGCCTCCAGGCCGGGACCGAGGAGCGCGCAGACCACCACCGTGACCAGGGGCGCCTGCTCACCCACCCGGCCCGCCGCGTAGCCCAGGACGCACAGCACCAGCGCGTACTGCCCCAGGGTGTGGTGGGCGGGCGGCATCAGGTCGTAGGCGAGACCCCCGCAGAAGCCGATCACCGCGCCGGGCACCGGCCCGCGGACCGCGGCGAGCGCGGCCACGGTCAGTAGCACCAGATCGGGAGCGAACACGCCCAGCAACCGGCTCGCCAGGCTCACCTGGAGCACGAGAGCGGCGAGGAGCAGCAGCGCGGCGGTGAGGTTGCGGAGCATCAGGATCAGGCCCTTCCCTCGTGCCCGTGCCGCTGGTCCCGCCCGGCATGCGCGTTCCCGGCCGGAGGGCTCGGGGCGGCCGCCCGCGGCCCGCCGCCGGTCCTGCCGGTCTGGTGACCTGTGTCATGGCCGGCGGCGGGGCTCCTGGCAGGTCTGCTCACCGGGCTCCTGCCAGGGCTGGAGTCGCGGGCCGCATGCGGACGTGCTGTGTCCCGCCCCGCCGCGTCCGGTCGGGCTGTGCCGGGGCGCGTTGTTTCGGGGCGCGCGGTGTCCGTACGCCCGCCGCGCTCCGGATCGCGGGCGGCGCCGGGCGCGCCCTCATCCGGGGCGCGGCCGTGTCCCCGCGCCTCGCCGCCGGTCGCGTCGCGCGGCAGGTCGAAGAGCCCCCGGCCTCCGGGCTCCGCCTCGATCCGGCCCCGGCCGGGCCGGTGGTCGCGCCCCTCGGCGTCGCGCCGGGCCGGCGGCGCCGCAGGCTTCGGGACCGGCGGCAGCACGGAGTCACGCGGGTCACGCTTTGGTGCGGCCACGACGACGCCGACCACGTCGAGAGCCGAGAAATCGATGAACGGCTTGGCGTAGGCGGTCTTGACGAGCTCCCCGGGCGTGGTCTCCACCCGCTGGATGACCCCGATCGGCACCCCCGCGACGTACGGCCTGCTCTCCTGGGAGCCGAAGGACACGATCCGGCGGCCCACGCTCAGCGGCGCCGAGGAGTCCAGCAGACGGAACCTCACCAGGTTGTCCCCGCCGCCTCCCTCCCCGAGGCCGCTCACGACGCCGAGCTCGTTCCCGCCCTCCAGCCGGGCTCCGGCGGAGACGGCCGGGTCGGTGAGCAGTGCCACGGTCGCGGTGGTCGGCCCGGCCTGGACGACGCGGCCGACCAGCCCGTCCCCGCTCAGCACGCTCATGTCGGCCCGCACCCCGTCGCGGGTCCCTGCGTCGATCTCCACCGCGTCCTCGAACCCCGGCGCGACCCGCCGGGCCACCACCTGGGCCGCCACCACCCGGTAGCGGCCGAGGCCCGCCAGCCCCAGCATGCGGTCGAGCTTGTCGATCCGCCCCTGGTCGATCCGCTGCGCCGACAGCTCCTCCTTGAGCCGGGAGTTCTCCCTGCGCAGGTCGGCGATGGCGCGCTGCGCCACCGGCGCCCCGCGGAGCATCCCGACGAAGCCGGTGATCGGCGCGGTGACGGTCGCGCTCGCCCGCTCGATCTTCCCGAAGACGGCGGACGCCGCTTCGCGTACCGGGCCGAGGATCCGTCCGCTGTTGGCCCGATGGTCGACGGTGATCAGGATCAGCGCGGCGGCGAGGAGGAGGCCGAGTGCGAGACGGGCGCGGCGGGTGTCTCTCATGACCGCTCCTTAACAGGTGCCCGGCGGATCTTCACCGTGGCGAGGATCGGCCGGATCGATGCATCGCAGGGCGGAGGACAGGCCCATGACCGGGCCATGGGTGACGGCGGCGGCGCGGCGAGGCGCCGTCCGGGCGACCGCGAGAGGTCGAGTGGATCCACAGGACACGACCTAGTTGCGGGGCTCCGGCACCAGCACCTGCTGGAGGGCTTCAAAGTCCTCCACGCACTTCCCCGAGCCCAGCGCGACCGAGTCGAGCGCGTTGTCGGCCAGCTGCACCGGCATGCCCGTCTCCTCGCGCAGCCGCTCGACCATCCCCCGGAGCAGGCCGCCTCCGCCCGTCAGCGCGATGCCCCGGTCCATGAGGTCGCCCGACAGCTCGGGCGGGCACTTGTCCAGGGTGGACTTCACCGCGTCGACGATCACGTTGACCGGCTCGGCGGTGGCCCTGCGGATCTCCTCGGCGGAGATGACGACCGTCTTCGGCAGCCCGGAGACCAGGTCGCGTCCGCGCACCTCGGCATGGAAGTCCTCACCCGAGGCGCACGCCGAGCCCACGGCGATCTTCACTTCCTCCGCCGTGCGCTCCCCCAGCATCAGGGAGTACTCCTTCTTGGCGAAGGCGATGACCGCCTGGTCGAGCTCGTCCCCCGCGACACGGATGGACTGGCTGGTCACTATGCCGCCCATCGAGATGATCGCCACCTCGGTGGTGCCGCCCCCGATGTCGACCACCATGTTCCCGGTCGGCTCGTGGACGGGCAGGCCGGCCCCGATGGCGGCGGCCATCGGTTCCTCGATGATGTAGACCCGGCGCGCCCCGGCCTGGTAGCCCGCCTCCTTCACCGCCCGCTGCTCCACGGCGGTGATGCCACTCGGAACGGCCACGATGATGCGGGGCCGGACGAAGTGCCGGCGTTTGTGCACCTTCTGGATGAAGTATCGGAGCATTCGCTCGGTGACGTCGAAATCCGCGATCACCCCGTCTCTCAGGGGGCGGATGGCCACAATGTTGCCGGGCGTTCGCCCGATCATCCGCTTCGCTTCTATTCCGACTGCCACGATTTTGCCGGTCGTGACGTTTATGGCGACGACCGACGGCTCGTTCAGGACGATGCCGCGGCCTCGTACGTAGACCAGTGTGTTCGCCGTGCCAAGGTCGACAGCCATGTCACGGCCCAGAAATGTCAGCTTGCTGCCCATGCGGAAGGAAGCCTTCCTTCAGGTGGTGAGCGGGTTAGCGGGATAACGCATCGCACTCGAATCGTAACGTGGCGTGCTCATGACTGGGCACATCGACCTCTCAGGCCGCGGGAAAATTCACGGCTCCCCGGCCAAGAGATCGCTCACCGCCTGGAAAAACACGAAAAGCCCCGGTTTAGACCGGGGCTTCTCGTTGGGCCGGGTTAGAAACGGTCCGGGAAGAAAATCTTGATTTCGCGGGCCGCGGACTCGGGCGAGTCGGAGCCGTGCACCACGTTCTCGCCGATCTCCAGGGCGTGGTCTCCGCGGATCGTGCCGGGGGCCGACTTGACCGGGTCGGTGAGGCCGGCCAGGGAGCGGAAGGCCTCGACCGCGCGCGGGCCCTCGACGACGAGCGCGACCAGCGGGGCGGAGGTGATGAACTCGACCAGCTCGCCGAAGAACGGCCGCTCGGAGTGCTCCGCGTAGTGGGTCTTGGCCGTCTCGGCGTCGAGCGTGCGCAGGTCCATCGCCACGAGCTTGAGGCCCTTGCGCTCGATGCGGCCGATGACGTCCCCGACGAGGCCACGACGGACCCCGTCGGGCTTGATCAGGACAAGCGTACGCTCGGACACGGCTTCTCTCCTAAGTCGGTGTGTGCTGCTCAGATGGCGTCGCTCTCGCCGCGCTCGGATGAGACGGCACTCGGGAGCTCCAACGCAACCGCAGCTTACCGTTCCGTGCTCTGCTCTCCCGCCGCGCCGTGCTCACCCTCCGGTGACGGCGTGGGCGCCGGGATCGTCACGTGCCCGTCCGGCGTTGCGCCCGGCGCCGTACGTTCGGCTGCCGGGCCCCGCCTGGCCAGCACGGACGACAGGACGATGACGCCGACCACCACGAAGCCGCCCGCCAGCGCCCAGATGTGCAGCGCGTCGATGAATCCGTCGACGACGTCCTGCTTGGTCGCCGTGGGCGACCCGGTGGCCTCGCGCAGCCGGTCCACCTGGATGCCGGTCCCGAGCAGGAATCCCGCGAGAACGGCGGGGAAGCACAGCGACAGCCCGAGCAGGGCCGCCCCGACGCCCGCCAGCCGCAGACCGCTCACCAGCGCCACCGCCGATCCCACCGCGAGCAGCGTGAACGGCACCACGAGCGGCGGGCCGTACGCGTCGGGAACGAGCAGGCGGATGGCGCACAGCCCCGCCACGACGGCCACCAGGCCGCCGGCGGTGAGACGGGGGGCGAGCGCCTCGGGCAGCGTCCCCGCCACGACGGCGGCGGCGAACGCGGCCACCACGGCGATCAGGAACGGCAGCCACAGGCCCTTCAGCCCGGGGCCGCCCAGGCCGCCGAGCTCGACGTACGTGGTCTGCGCCGCGGTGGGCAGGACGACCAGGCCGATCGCCACGTTCGCCAGGGCGAGCGTACGGCCGCCCGGCCCCTCGAACGTGCCGACGGCGGCCAGGCCCAGCATCGCGAGCACCGCGACGGCCGCGGCGACGACCACCAGGGACGGCGGCCAGTCGAAGGTCGTGCCGATCGCGAGCACCGCGATGCCGGCCGCCGGGACGGCCGCCAGCAGGAGCCGCCCGCGCTCCGCCGCGGTGACCCGGCCACGCGCCGGCCTGACTTCCGCGCTGAGGGCGTCCGCGCGGGTCCCGGAGCCGGTTTTCTCCATACTGATCTTCTCGGCGACGGTTTCGCCGGTCGCCGTCTCCGCGCCGTCGTCCCCGGCGATCAGCCACAGGACGAGGTAGGCCGCGGCGAGAGCGAGGGCGACGCCGGTCAGCAGCGGGTACGGCTGCAGCGTGACCTTCCAGGAGCTCACGTCGTCGAGCGGCCACAACGCGAGAGCCTGCGCCGACAGGAGGCTGGCCGACAGGGCCCCGGCCCAGACGGCCAGCAGGACCCTGCGGCGGGGACGCTCGGCCACGGCCACGAGGGTGGCCGGCACGAGCATGCCCGCCCCCACGCCGTGCAGGACGCGCAGCGCTCCGACCAGCGAGGTGGATCCGGCGTACCCACCGGCCACGTCGGCGAGGGCGAGCAGCGTGAGCCCGGCCACCAGGATGGGCGCCGCCCGGAACCGGCGCACGGCCACCGCCGCGAGCGGCACCGTCAGCAGCATCGCCGGCAGCGCGAGCCCATGGGCGCGCATCATCGCCACCTGCGACACCCCCGGTGGCAGCAGCGCCGCCACGATCGAGATGGTGTTGGGGATCGCGACGACCGCGAGAGGCAGGGCGACCGCGGTGAGCAGCCCGATGACGACGTCTAACAGCAGGGGGAGGCGCACGGCGCGAGCCGCCACGGCGGCCCGAGTCTGCGGAACGGGAGGGACGGCCATGGTTGCCGACTTTAGCGCTTCGTCGCCCCTTCGACACGGCGAGCGACGAAGATGGCCGCGACCCAGAGGATCGTGAAGATCACTCCGAGGAAGAACATGGCCGGGACGAGGAACCCCGTCGCGATCGCGAGAAGCTGGATCACCGTGCCCGCGACGTACGCCGCCGGGCGTTTGAGCAGGCCGGTGACCACGACGCACAGGACCGCCAGCCCCAGCCCCACGGTCAGCGCCGTGGCCGGAGGGACGTCGTTGATCTGGATCGCCACGGGGGTCGTCAGTGCGACCACGACCGCCTCCATGGACAGCACGGTCGCGCAGAGCCTGCGCATTCCGGGTGTCACGTCGAACATGCCGCCGGCGTCCCTCGCGGGAGACTCTCCGCCCTCCACGGTCATCGGGCCTCTCCCTTGAGGAGGAGCCGCGCCTCGCCCACGGTCACGACGGAGCCGGTGATGAGCACCCCGGAGCCGACCTCGTCGCCCTGGTCGGCCAGGCCGATGGCCGTGTCGATGGCGTCGTCGAGCCGCTCCACCTCGTGGACGCGGTCCGAGCCGAACACGCTCTCCGCCCGAGCGGTCAGGTCGCCGGCCGTCATCGACCGGGGAGAGGAGTTGCGGGTCACCACGAGCTCTTCGACGATCGGCTCAAGCAGCTCCAGGAGGGCGTCGACGTCCTTGTCCCCCATGACGGCGACCACCGCGACCAGCCGGGTGAACCCGAACGCCTCTGTGACCGCGTCGACCGTGGCCTCCATGCCGGCCGGGTTGTGGGCCGCGTCGAGGACCACGGTGGGGCCGCGCCGCACGATCTCCAGCCGGCCCGGGCTGGACGCCTGGGCGAACGCCTGCCGCACCAGCTCGTCGCCGAGCGGTTCGTCACCGGCGGTCAGCGCCTCGACGGCCGCCAGGGCGCTGACCGCGTTGGCCGCCTGGTGCGCGCCGTACAGCGGCAGGAAGACCTCCTCGTAGACGCCCTTGAGCCCTTTGAGCCCGAGCATCTGGCCGCCCAGCGCGAGGTCGCGGTTGAGGACGCCGAACTCCAGGCCCTCCCTCGCGACGACGGCGCCCACCTCGGCCACGCGCCGCATCAGCACCTCGGCCGCGTCGAGTGGCTGTTGTGCCAGCACGGTGGTGGCCCCCGGCTTGATGATGCCGGCCTTCTCCCCGGCGATCGTCGCGACGTCGGGGCCCAAGTAGTCGGTGTGGTCGAGGGAGATTGGCGTGATCACCGTGATCGTGCCGTCGGCGACGTTGGTGGCGTCCCACGTGCCGCCCATGCCGGTCTCGATGACCGCGACGTCGACGGGGGTGTCGGCGAACGCCGCGAACGCCATCGCGGTGAGGACCTCGAAGAAGCTGAGCCGGCCCACCTTGCCGTCGATCAGTTCGAGGTACGGCTCGATGTCCTGGTACACCTCGGTGAACCGCTCCTCCGACAGGGGCTCCCCGTCGACGGCGATGCGCTCGCGGACGGAGGTCAGATGAGGGCTGGTGTAGCGGCCGACGCGCAGGTTCCGCTCGCGCAGCAGTGACTCGATCATGCGCGCGGTGCTGGTCTTGCCGTTGGTCCCCGCGACATGGATGACCGGGTAGGCCTTCTGAGGGTCGCCAAGGAGCTCCATCAACGCGGCGATGCGATCAAGGGTGGGGTCGAAGTTCCACTCCACGCCCCTGGCCATGATCGCTTGTTCGGCGGCTCGGTATTCCACGACCATCAGCGTACGGCGTCGCCGGTGAGGTGCTGCTTCCCGGCCTTGGGTCTGTGACCATTTCCACGGGTGGCGGCGCGGAGTTCCGGGCTGCCCCTGGTGGAAACAGAAAAAGCCACCCCGTTGGGGTGGCTTCTTCTGTGAATGTTTGTCCGGCGGTGTCCTACTCTCCCACACCGTCCCCGGTGCAGTACCATCGGCGCTGGAAGGCTTAACTTCCGGGTTCGGAATGTAACCGGGTGT
>NZ_JBEZDW010000039.1:0-84515 GCF_040802045.1 Microbispora sp. NPDC049125
GCCCCTCTCTTTTTTGGCCTCCCCCCCCCGCGCCTTCCCCGTGGCCGTTATAAACCCAACCCCACCCCCTGGGGGGGGCGCCCCCCCCCGCCCCCCGCCCCACTTGTTCGCGCCCCCGGGCGGGAGGCCGAGCCCGCGACTAGCGCGGGGCCTTCACCACCACGGTGCCGGCGAACTTGTCGTGAAGCCCCTGCTGGAGCGGCTTGTCGATGAGGATGAACAGGCCGGTCACGAAGGCGAAGATGGCCACGAGCGTCCCGATCAGGGGAATCCCGTAGAGCACCATGAGGCCCGGGTAGAGCGCCGAGCGCTTGAGCACGGCGGACGGATCGAGGGGTGCGCCCCCCAGCCCGGCCAGCCGGATCTTCATCACCTTCTTGCCGATCGTCTGGCCGTCCTTGCTGTGCAGCACGTAGTCGTAGGCCGCATATGCACCGAACGCGATCAGGGCGGCGAGGAACCCCGGCAAAAAGACGTTGCCGGTCGGGTTCTGCAGAAGATCAGCCAGGGAGGGCTTGAAGATCGAATAAAGGATGGAGGACAGAATCATGTACAGGACCCCGAAGATGAGGCCGTCGATGATTCGAGCGACCAAACGCTCCCACCATTCGGCCAGCGGGGCCGGCGCGCCGGGGGGAAGCGGCGCCCCCTGGGGGACCCCATAAGAGCCCGCCGGGCCGCCATAACCCCCCTGTGGGGAGCCATAAGCGCCGGGGGGCGGATATGCGCCGGGCGGGGGCGGCGGAGCCGAGCCATAAGGATTCTGGCCGGGGGGCGGTTCCGCGGTCATTGGTCACCTCTCGGGACTGCGTACGTTGATGCGTTGGTCAAGGATCGCACGGCGGGAGGCCCTCGTTACGGTTTTTCCTCCCGTCGCATCACAGACACGGCGTGTTGTAGCGAAGGCACAAAAAACGGAGCCGATGGTCCGTTCCATCGGCTCCGCTTTATGTCACTACTTGACCTTGACCACGATCGTCTTGGCCACCTTGTCGTGCAGCGCCTGCCGCAGCGGCTTGTCCCACAGCAGCCACAGCACGTTCAGCAGCGCGAAGAGGCCCACCAGCGCCCCCACGATGGGAATCCACCGCAGCAGCTGCGGGCCGTAGAGCACGCCGGCGCGCATGACCGCGGTCTGCGCAGGAAGGCCGGACGCGTCGAGGGCGCCGCCCACGGGGACGACCTTGATCCCCATGACCATCTTCCCGACCGTCTGTCCCCGCGCCTTCAGCATCAGGAACTCGTACGCGACCGCCACGACGCCGCTGACGATAGCGATCAGCAGGGTCGCCAGGAACAGACCGCCGCCTTGGGTGATGGTGCCGGTCTGCATGTCGAAGTTCGGCTGCGTCACGATGGCCGCGGTGATGACCAGCGAGATGACGAAGAACGGGATGCCCACGATCACGCCGTCGATGATCCTGGCCACCAGGCGCTGCCACCACTCGGCGAGCGGGGCGGGAGCCCCGGGCGGGATGGGGCCCTGAGCGCCGTACGGCTGGGCATACCCCGGCTGGCCGTACGACTGCTGGCCGTAGCCCGGCTGGCCGTACGCCTGCTGGCCCGGCTGGCCGTACGCCTGCTGACCGTATCCCTGCTGCTGCCCGTAGCCGGCCTGCTGGCCGTAACCCTGCTGGCCGTAGCCGGGCTGTCCGTAGTCCGGCTGCCCCTGCTGCCCGTATCCCTGCTGCTGGCCGTAGTCCGGCTGGCCTTGCTGAGCCTGCTGGCCGTACCCGGGCTGCTGGCCGTATCCCTGCTGCCCGTAGCCCTGCTGCGGAGGCTGCTGGCCGTATCCCTGCTGCTGCCCGTAGCCGGGCTGCTGGCCGTAGCCCTGCTGCCCGTACTCCGGCTGCGCCTGGCCGTAGCCCGGCTGCTGACCCTGCTGGCCGTACCCGGGCTGCTGGCCGTAGCCGGGCTGTCCGTACTCCTGCTGGCCGTACTCCGGCTGGCCTTGCTGAGCCTGCTGGCCGTACCCGGGCTGCTGGCCGTAGCCCTGCTGCGGAGGCTGCTGGCCGTAGCCCTGGGCCTGCTGGCCGTACTGCTGGTCCTGACCGTAGCCCTGGGCCTGCTGGCCGTACTGCTGCTCCTGGCCGTAGCCGCCGTAGGCGGGCTGCTGCCCGTACGGCGCCTGCTGGGGCCCGGTGTTCTGGGTGCCCGTGTTTTGGGTGGGAGTGCGGTAGCCGACCACCGTGACGTCGGGATCGTAGTTCTGGGGAGGCTGGTCGTGGTCGTATCCGCGTTCCGACGGCGGCGGTGACGCGCCGTCCGAATCATCCTGCGGGTACGGCGGCTGTCCGGTGCTCACCGTGTCACCTCGTTTCGAAGATGCACGCGCCGCATGGCGTGGCGCATGCCGATAATGGTAAAAGTAGCGACAAGGTGGATCGACAGTCACCTTTACGGCGCGTCGCCACCACGATCAAGATCGCTGGTCAAGGTGAAGGAGCATCCGTTCGTTGCCCAACGTGTTGGGCTTGACGTGCTCCAATTCAAGGAATTCGGCGACGCCCTCGTCGTAGGAGGCCAGTAGTTCGGCATACACCTCGGGAGCCACCGGCGTCCCCTGGATGGGCACGAAGCCGTGCCTGCCGAAGAACTCGACCTCGAAGGTCAGGCAGAACACCTTGGTCACGCCCAAGTCGCGGGCGGCGTCGATGAGCGCGGCGACGATCCGGTGCCCGATCCCCCTGCCGCGCGCGGACGGGTCGACGGCGACGGTGCGGATCTCGGCGAGGTCCTCCCACAGCACGTGGAGCGCACCGCAGCCGACCACCTGCTCGCCGAGCTGCGCGACCCAGAACTCCTGGACGTCCTCGTACAGCGTGACCGTGCTCTTCTCCAGCAGGCGGGGCCCGACACCCGAATAGGTGTCGACGAGGCGGCGGATCGCCCGGACGTCCGGCGTCCTCGCCCGGCGTACGACCACGGCCGGGGGGCCGGCGTCCGCGGGCGTGTGCTCGGCGACCTGCTCCATGGTCCGCCAGCCTAGCCGCGCCGCACGCCAGGACGTGCGGCGCCTGGGGTACGCCCCCGGAGCGGGGTTATCGGCCATGCCGAAACACCATCCCCAACGTCGTGGTGTAACCACCGGTAGCCGCGACGACACGGAGCGGCTCGGCCTGTACTACGAAGCGGGCAGGCGAGTTTTGCCCCGTCCTGGACCTGCGAAGACCCCCGTCGAAAAATCCCCAAAGGAGCTTAAACGCAGGTTAAAGGGGGTGTATCGCCTGAACCACCGTAACCGTGCCGTGATCACCCGGTTGTGGAACCTAGACGGAGTTGGGAGTTCTGGTTGAGCACGAACTCGAGGTGCACTAATGTCCAGCGACGATGCCGGTCATCGCGAGCGCTTCGCGCGGGCCGGATGCCGAGTCCCCGCCGCGCTCCGGCGCGTAGGGGAGCCGGGGACCCAGCGGTGGGATCAGAATTGTGATCACCAAGGGGTGAATCCGAAATGGTAGGGCTACTCCGGCCCGAACCCGTCAGCTAACCCGGTAGGCACCAGGAGTGCCGTACGGACGCCGAGTGGCCCGCGTCGCCACAGACGGCGGCCGGTGGTGTACGGCACGACGTTGGAGAGGAGCTTGGTTGCGCATGCGTGGAGGACGGTCCACGGGCAGGCACGCCCGGGACCGGCGGTCCGGAGCCCCCAGGTCCGGGTCCGGAACCATCCGCCGGCTGTTATTCGTCGGCGTCGCGCTCACCGCCATCAGCTTCGGCGCCCCCGTGGTCGCCGCGACCGCCGACCCCAAGCCGAGCCTCAAGCAGCTCGCGGCCGAGGTCGAGCGGCTGCACACCGAGATCGAGACCCTCAGCGAGCAGTACAACGGTGAGCGCGTCCGCCTCAGCGCGGCCGAGCGGTCGGCCGCGCTGGCCAAGAAGACTCTCGACAAGAGCGCGGCCGAGCTGGAGATCCGCCGCCAGCGGGCCAGCCTCCTCGCGCAGGACTCCTACATGACCGGTGGCCTGGGATCGGCCCTGGCGCTGGTCGGCACGACCGACCCCGAGCAGTACCTGGACCAGGCCTCGACGACGTACGCCCTGGAGATGCAGCAGGGACAGCAGCTCGCCGAGGTCTCCAAGGCCCGGGACGCCGCCGAGCGGGCCAAGGCGAGCGCGACCGCCCGCCAGGGTGAGGTCAAGAAGCTCCTCGCCAGCCTCAACGACCGCCGCGACAAGATCACCAAGCTGGTCAAGAAGGCCGAGAGCAATCTCTACAGCAAAGTCGCCGGCACCATCAGCGGCGGCAGCGCCACCCGGGTGTCGTTCCCGATCGTCGGGCAGGGCAAGGCCGCCGAGGCGGCGCGGTGGGCGCTCAGCCAGCAGATGAAGCCGTACGTGTGGGGCGCGGCCGGCCCCGGGTCGTTCGACTGCTCCGGCCTGGTGATGGCGGCCTACCAGCAGGTGGGGATCAGCCTCCCGCACTACACGGGCGACCAGTGGACCGCGGGGACGCACATCCCCCGCGACCAGCTCCGGCCGGGCGACCTGGTGTTCTTCTACTCCAACCTGCACCACGTGGGCATCTACATCGGCGGCGGCTACATGGTCCACGCGCCGCAGACCGGGGACGTCGTCCGCGTCGCGAAGATCGGCAACCGGCCCTTCGCGGGAGGCGTGCGGATCGCCGACTGAGCCCGCCGCGCGGCATGCTCCGCCGGCCCAGACGAACCGGGCCGGCCTGGCTCAACCGACACAGATGAACCGGCCCGGCACAGGTGTGCCGGGCCGGCCTGGCTGAGCCGGGCCCGGCCTAGATGAGCCGGCGGCGAGCCGCCCACGCGACGGCCTCGATGGCGGTCTCCACGCCGATCCGGTCGCAGATGCCGCGCAGCCGCCGCCGCACGGTGCGCCCGCTCACGTCGAGGCTGCGGCCCACGCGGTCGGCGGTCACGCCCTTGGCGAGCTCGGCGAGGAGCAACAGGTCCTCGTCGGTGAGACAGGCGCGGTCAAGGTCCGAGGCGAGATCCTCACCTCGGGCCGCGACCTCGGAAACACCCATCGTCTGCCCTCCCCCATGACGATGATTGGTCGGCCCACCCTGCCAGGACGGTAAACGCCGGTTGTGAAGGTCGTCAAGGTAGGGAGATCCCCACCACGCCTCCGTCCCTCAGCTCCCGGCGCGGTCGTAGGCCTCCCGGGCCGCCTCGACGGCCTCCATGTGAACCTCCGCCCAGGTCTTGATCGCCCTCATGAGAGGCATGAGATCCTCACCCAGCGGGGTGAGCCGGTAGTCGACCCGGACCGGCACGGAAGGGGTCACCGCGCGGGCGACGAGACCGTCGCGCTCCATGGCCCGCAGCGTCTGGGTGAGCATCTTCTGGCTCACGCCCGCCACGATCCTGGCCAGCTCGCTGTAGCGGCGGGGGCCGTCGGCGAGGGCGGAGAGCACCAGGCTCACCCACTTGTCGCTCAGCGTGTCGAGCAGCTTTCGCGAGGGGCAGGCCGCGATGTACGCGTTGTATGCCAGGCGAGCCTCCTCACGCCGCTGCGCCGCCGTACGGGTCGTCATGCTTTCCCTCGCCTTCGTTACGCACTCCCAGGTGCCTTCTTCCTGGTGGAGAGTAACTCTCCATAAGCTCCTGCCGTCAACGATCGGATGAGGGCTTGCGGAGGAGACATGCGCGCGCTCGTGGGACGTTCCGGCACGGTGGAGCTCGTCGAGACGCCCGATCCCGAGCCGGGGCCGGGCCAGGTGCGGATCAAGGTGCTGGCGGCCGCCGTCCAGCCGATCGACCTGTTCACGGCGTCCGGCGGCCTGCCCGGCTACGGTCTTGTCCAGCCCATGGAGTCGTACGGGCTCGGCTGGGACGTCGCGGGCGTCGTCGACCGGGTGGGCCCCGCGCCGGCGGCGCCGGATTCCGGAGACCGCGTGGCGGCGCCTGGCCTCGGGGACGCTGTGATCGGCCTGTCCGACCGGTTGCCGCAGCCGGTGAAGGCGCAGGCGGACTACGTGGTCCTCGACGCGACCGCCGTCGCGCCGGCGCCTGCGGGGGTGCCGGCGGTGCGGGCCGCGACGCTGCCGCTCAACACGCTGACGGCGATCCAGGCGCTTGACCTGGCCGGGCTGCGCGAGGGCGAGAGCCTGCTGGTGACGGGCGCCGCGGGGGCGCTCGGCGGCTACCTGGTGGAGATCGCCGCGGCCCGGGGCATCCGGGTCGCGGCTCTCGCGGGACGGGAGGACGAGGCCCTGGTGCGCGGCTTCGGCGCGGAGTGGTTCATCCCCCGGGGCACGGATCTGAGCACCGCCGTGCGAGCGGCCGTCCCCGGCGGCGTGGACGGCGTGGTCGACGCGGCGCTCGTCGGGCTGCCCGCGCTGGACGCCGTACGCGGGGGTGGCTCGTTCGTCGCGGTCGGCGCCGGGCAGGCCCCGCTCCCGCTGCGCGGCGTCCGCGTCTCCACGGTCTTCATCAGGGCCGACGGCGCGCAGCTCGCGGCCGTGTCCGGGCTCGCCGAGTCGGGCCGTCTCACGATGCGGGTCGCGGACGTCTACAAGCTGGACGAGGCGGCCGAGGCATACGCGCGGATGGGCCGTGGCGGCCTGCGCGGCCGTCTGGTGCTCGTGCCCTGAGACCGTCCGTACGGCTCCGGCCCAGCGAGTGCCGTAGGCGGGTCACCCGGTGGGCCGCACCAGCGGGAACAGGATGGTCTCCCGGATGCTCCTGCCGGTGAAGGCCATGATCATGCGGTCGACGCCGATCCCGACGCCGCCGGTGGGGGGCATGGCGTACTCCAGGGCCTGCAGGAAGTCCTCGTCGAGCCGCATGGCCTCCGGGTCGCCGCCGGCGGCCAGGAGCGACTGCTCGGTGAGGCGGCGGCGCTGCTCGACGGGATCGACCAGCTCGGAGTAGGCCGTGCCGAGCTCGGTGCCGAAGCCGATGAGGTCCCACTTCTCGGTGAGCAGCGGGTTGTCCCTGTGCTGCCGGGTGAGGGGCGAGGTCTCCAGCGGGTAGTCCATGACGAACGTCGGCTGCACGAGCGTGCGCTCGACCAGCTCCTCGAACATCTCCTGGACGAGCTTGCCCTGGCCCCACGCGGGCTCCCAGCGCACCCCCGCCTTGTCCGCATATTTCCTGACCTGGTGGAGCGGGGTCTCGGGGATGATCTCCTCCCCCACGGCCCGGGAGACCGCGCCGTACAACGTGATCCTCGGCCACTCGGGCAGGCCAAGGTCGACCTCCCCGCCGTCGTGGACGACCACCGTCGTGCCGAGCGCGGCCACCACGGCCTGCTGGTACATGCGCTGCGTGAGGACGGCCATGTCGTTGTAGTCGAGATAGGTGCCGTACGCCTCGAGCATGGTGAACTCGGGATTGTGGGTGGCGTCCGCGCCCTCGTTGCGGAAGTTGCGGTTGATCTCGAAGACCTTCTCGATGCCCCCGACGACGAGCCGCTTGAGGTACAGCTCGATGGCGATGCGGAGGTAGAGCTCCATGTCGTAGGCGTTGATGTGGGTCCTGAACGGCCGGGCCGCCGCGCCGCCGTGGACGGGCTGGAGCATCGGCGTCTCGACCTCCAGGTAGCCCTCGGCGTGCCAGAAGTCGCGGACGGCCCGCACGGTGGCGCTGCGCAGGCGGGCCATCTTCCTGGCCTCGTCGTTGACGATCAGGTCGACGTAGCGCAGCCGTACGCGCGCCTCCGGGTCGGTGAGCCCGGCGTGCTTGTCGGGCAGCGGCCGCAGGCACTTGGAGGTGATCCGCCACCGCTCGGCCATGACCGACAGCTCTCCGCGGCGGGAGGTGACGACCTCGCCCTCGATCCCGACGTGGTCGCCGAGGTCGACGTCGCGCTTCCACGCCGCCAGCGACTCCTCGCCCAGCCGGTCGAGCGACAGCATGATCTGGACGTCGCCCGAGCCGTCCCGGATCCTCGCGAAGCACAGCTTGCCGCCGACGCGGGAGAGCATGACCCGGCCGGCCACCCCGACGCGGTCGCCCGTCGAGGTGTCCGGCTCCAGATCCCGGTAGGCGTCCCGCAGCTCGGCGGCGGTAGCCGTACGCGGGAACGTCACCGGGTAGGGGTCGACGCCCTCCGCGCGCAGCCGGTCCAGCTTCTCCCGCCGCACCCGCATCTGCTCAGGAAGCTCGCTCACACTCACACAGCGTAGGGCCCGTCACCCGCCGAGCAGCGTACGCACTCGATCACGGCCGACGGCGAGCAGCAGCGTGGGCAGCCGCGGCCCGGTCTCACGGCCGACCAGCAGCCGGTAGAGAAGGACGAAGAACGCCCGCTGGGCGGCCTTCAGCTCGGGCGTCGCCGCCTTGGCCGCCATGTCGAGCCCGGCCTGGACCTTCGGCACGCCGTACAGGAGCGTGGTCAGGCCGTCCAGCGACCAGTGCTCGTCGAGCCCGGCGGACAGCAGCCGCAGCGACTCCCGCTCGGTGTCGCCGAGGCCGCCGAGCAGCTCGGCGTCCGGCTCCTCGCGGACCTGGGTGCGCTCCTCGGCGGGGACGTAGGTGGTCACCCAGTGCTGGGCCCGGTCGAGCCGGGGCCGCAGCTCGCCGAGGTCGGCGATCTCGTGGTCGAACTCGCGCAGGATCCGCAGCGTCTGCTCCTCGTGCCCGGTGGTGATGTCCACCACCGAGGCGAGGGTCCGGTACGGCAGCCGCCTGGGCGTCTCCGGCAGGGTCGCCGACGCGGTGGTCGTCGCCCTCCGGTGGGCCGCCTGGTCGGCCGGGAGGGCGGAGCCGTCCGCGATCTTCCTGGACAGCGTGTCCCACTCGTCGTACATGCGCTGGATCTCCTGGTCGAAGGAGACCTTGAACGACTGGTTGGGCCGCCGCCGCGCGTACAGCCAGCGCAGCAGCGCGGGCTCCATGATCGAAAGAGCGTCCGCCGGGGTCGGCACGCCGCCCTTGGAGCTGCTCATCTTGGCCATGCCGCTGATGCCGACGAACGCGTACATCGGCCCGATCGGCTGGGCGCCGCCGAAGACGTCCCTGACGATCTGGCCGCCGACGACGAAGGACGACCCGGGCGAGCTGTGGTCGACTCCGGAGGGCTCGAACACCACGCCCTCGAAGGCCCAGCGCATCGGCCAGTCGACCTTCCACACCAGCTTGCCCCGGGTGTGCTCGGACAGGAGCACCGTCTCGGCGTGGCCGCACGCGCAGGTGTAGGCCAGGGCGGTCGTCACGTCGTCGTACGACGTCACCGTGGTCACGTCGCGGTCGCAGGCCGAACAGTAGGGCTTGTAGGGGTAGTAGCCCCCGGCGCCGGAGCCGTCGTCCTCGCCCGCCGCCCCGGAGCCTTCGAGCGCGGCGGCCTCCTCGGCGTCCACGACCTTGGCCTTGGCCTTGGTCCGGTACTGGTCGAGGATCGCGTCGATCGTCTTCCGCTCGCGCATGGCGAGCAGCACCTGGTCGCGGTACGTCCCCGAGGTGTACATCTCGGTCTGGCCGATCCCCCGGAACTCGACGCCCAGCTCGGCGAGGGCGGCGACCATCGGCGCCTTGAAGTGCTCGGCCCAGTTCGGGTACGCGCTGCCGGGCGGGGCGGGGACCGAGGTCAGCGGCTTGCCGATGTGCTCGGCCCACGACGGGTCGATCCCCGCGGGGACCTTGCGGAACCGGTCGAAGTCGTCCCAGGAGAGGATGTGCACGCAATCGTGGCCGCGCCGCCTGATCTCGTCCGCGACAAGGTGCGGGGTCATGACCTCCCGGAGGTTGCCGAGGTGGATCGGGCCCGAGGGGCTCAGGCCGGACGCGCACACGATGGGTTTGCCCGGCGCCCGCCGTTCGGCCTCAGCGATGACCTCATCGGCGAAACGCGCCACCCAGTCGGCGTCCATATACGGCAGTCCTCTCTGAACGGGATCCTGTCTTCTATGGTCCCGTACTCGGAAGAGTGCTTCAGGCCGTGTTGCGGGTGTAGACGAGCCGCAGCCCGATCAGCGTGAGCCACGGCTCGTGGACGTCGATGGTGCGCGCCTCGCTGACCACCAGCGGCGCGCCCGGCCCGGTCGCCACCACGGTGACGTCGTCGGGGTCGGCGGCCAGCTCGGCCGTCATCCGGTCGACGATGCCGTCGACCAGGCCGGCGAAGCCGTAGATGATGCCGGACTGCAGCGCCTCCACGGTGTTCTTGGCGATCACCGACCGGGGGCGGATCAGCTCGACCTTGTGCAGCTGCGCCCCGGCGTTGGCCAGGGCGTCGACCGAGATCTCCAGCCCGGGGGCGGTCACCGCGCCCACGTACTCCCCGCGCGCCGACACCGCGTCGAACGAGGTCGCCGTGCCGAAGTCCACGATCACGCACGGCCCGCCGTACAAGGTGGCGGCGGCGAGGGCGTTGACGATGCGGTCGCTGCCGACCTCCTTGGGATTGTCCATCCGGACCGGCACGCCGGTGCGCACGCCCGGCTCGACCACCACGGCGGTGACGTCTCCGTAGTAGCGCCGGGACATCTCCCGCATCTCGTTGAGCACCGAGGGGACCGTGGAGCAGATGGCGATGCCGCTGATGTCGGCGTCCTTGAGGATCGGCGACTGCCCGAGCAGCCCTTGGAGCACGACCGCGATCTCGTCCGCGGTGCGCCGGGAGTCGGTGGCGATCCGCCAGTGCTCGATGACCTCTTCGCCTTCGAACAGGCCAAGCACCGTGTGGGTGTTGCTGACGTCGATGGCGAGCAGCATCCCCCGATTATGCACCACGAAGATCTAGAGCTATGTCGAGCGCCGCGACCGAGTGCGTCAGTGCGCCCACCGCCAGATAGTCGACACCGGTCTCCGCCACCGCACGCGCCGTCTCCAAGGTGAGCCCGCCGCTGGACTCCAGCCGGGCCCGGCCCGCGACCAGCCGTACGGCCTCGGCGAGCTGTTCCACGGTGAAGTTGTCGAGCAGGATCTCCTCCGCCCCCTCGGCGAGCACCGGCTCGATCTGGTCGATGCGGTCCACCTCGACCTCGATGGGCAGCCCGGGAAAGGCGTCCCGTACGGCACGGAACGCCTCGGCGACGCCTCCGGCGGCGACGACGTGGTTGTCCTTGATCAGCGCGGCGTCGTGGAGCCCCATCCGGTGGTTGACCCCGCCGCCCATGCGGACCGCGTACTTCTCCAGGGCGCGCAGGCCGGGGAGCGTCTTGCGGGTGTCGCGGACCCGCGCCCCCGTGCCCTCGACGGCGTCCGCCCACCGGCGGGCGGCGGTGGCCACGCCGGACAGGTGGGTGAGGAAGTTGAGGGCCGTCCGCTCCAGCGTGAGCAGGTCGCGGGTGGAGCCCCGGACCGTCATCAGGACGTCGCCGGGGCGTACGCGGTCGCCGTCCCCGGCGTGCCTGTCGATCGCGATCTCCTGACCGGCCTGGCGGAAGACGGCCTCCGCGACCGGCAGACCGGCGACCACACCCTCCGCGCGGGCGACCACGTCGGCCACGGCCACCTGGCCCGCGGGAATCGTCGCCGCCGAGGTCACGTCCAGGCCCCCGGCGAGGTCCTCGTCGAGGGTGGTGCGCACCAGCCGCAGGAGGTCCGCAGGGTCGAGGCCGAGCCCCGCGAGCTCCTCGGCCAGCGGCGCCGGCAGTTCTCCGATCTTCTCGTCCGTCTCCGCGGCGGACGAAAGGGGCAGAGGGGCCGTGCCGGACGGCGCGGCGGCCGTCTCGGGGGTGGCGTCCCCTTGAGCCTCGTGGGCCTCGTGCCGCATGACCAGTCCTTCCGCGCTGAGAGCGATGTCGATGTGCAGCCGCCAATGGTCGTCGTCGCGCTCGGGGTGGTCCTCACGCCAGTGGGAGCCGCGGGTCTCCTCACGCTCGGCCGCCGCCGCGACCAGGGCCGACGCCACGGTCAGCAGGTTGGTGGCCTCCCAGGACTCGGTGCACGGCTCGACCGTGACCGGCGTCCACCGGGCGGCCGACAGAGCCCGGGCGACCTCGGCCAGGCTGAGGTCGCTGCGCAGCACCCCGGCGCCCCGGCTCATGTGGGTCTGGAGGCGGGAGCGGGTGCGGGGGTCCACCAGCCCGGCGGCGCGGTCGCCGCGCTCCACCGGCTCGCCGGGAGTCAGATCCCGGCCCGCAAGGTCGGACGCGATGCGCTCGCCGAAGACGAGTCCTTCGAGCAGCGAGTTGGACGCCAGCCGGTTGGCGCCGTGCACGCCGGTGCAGGCGACCTCTCCGCAGGCGTACAGGCCGGGCACGTTGGTCCGGCCGTACAGGTCGGTGCGGACGCCGCCGCTCGCGTGGTGGGCGGCGGGCGCGACGGGGATCGGCTCGGTGACGGGGTCGATGCCGTGCTCACGGCAGACGGAGAAGATGGTCGGGAACCTCGCACGCCACCTGTCCTCGCCGAAGTGCCGGGCATCCAGGAAGACATGGTCCGTCCCGGTCTCCTGCATCTTCCGCATGATCGCCTTGGCGACCACGTCGCGCGGCGCGAGGTCGGCCAGCTCGTGCACGCCGCGCATGAAACGGTCGCCCGCCGCGTCCACGAGCACCGCCCCCTCGCCCCGTACGGCCTCGGAGACGAGGGGCTGCTGGCCGGTCGAGCCCTCGCCCAGCCACAGGACGGTCGGGTGGAACTGGACGAACTCGATGTCCCTGACCACGGCGCCGGCCCTGAGCGCCAGGGCGACGCCGTCTCCGGTGGAGACGACCGGGTTGGTGGTCGCGGCGTAGACATGGCCCATGCCGCCGCTGGCGAGGACCACGGCTCCCGCGTGGACGGCGCCCACGCCGTCCCGCGCGCCTTCGCCCATCACGTGCAGCGTGACCCCGCAGGCGTGGCCTCCGGCGTCGAGCAGCAGGTCGAGGACGAGGGCGTGCTCGATGACCTCGATGCGCGGCTCGGCCAGCACCGCCTCGACGAGCGCGCGCTGGACCTCGGCGCCGGTGGCGTCGCCGCCCGCGTGGACGATGCGGTTGCGCCGGTGACCGCCCTCACGGGTGAGCTGCAGCTCCCCGTCGGTGCCGCGGTCGAACTCCGCGCCGTGGCCGATGAGCCGCTTCAGCGCGTCCGGGCCCTCGGTCACCAGGATGCGAACGGCTTCGGCGTCGCAGAGGCCGACTCCCGCGAGCAGCGTGTCCCTCAGGTGCTCGTCCGGGGTGTCCTCGGGGTCGAGGACGGCGGCGATCCCGCCCTGGGCCCAGCGGGTGGACCCGGCGGACAGCACGTCCTTGGTGACGACCAGCACCCGCGCCTCTGGCACGAGCTCGACATGGCGCAGGGCCACGGTCAGGCCGGCGATGCCGGAGCCGACCACCACCGCGTCCGCGCGCACGCTCCACCCCGGAGGGGGGGCGGTGAGTCTCATCGGAATCGCCACCATGAGGGAACCCCTTTCGTCAATATGACGATAACGCCCCCATGGGCATGCGTAATCCCCACCCCCGCCTTTACCTCCAGGAGGGGCGGGAGTGGCGTCGGTCGTACAGGGTCAGGGCAGGGCAGGGCAGGGCGCGCGGATGAAGCGTGGATCAGGACAGGCGCAGGACGGCGTTGTCGATCAGGCGGGTGGATCCCACCCGGGCGGCGACCGCCAGGACGGCCTCCCCGCTGTGGTCCTCCGCGACCGGGGCGAACGTCGCCGGGTCGGCGAGGACGACGTAGTCCAGCAGCAGCGGCGGGTCCAGCCGCGCCGCCTCGTCCAGCACGGCTCGCGCCGCCGCGAGGATCTCCCCCGGCGTCTCCCGCGCCGCCCCCGCGCGCAGGGCCCGGGACAGGGCGAGCGCGGTGGCGCGGTCCGCGGCGGACAGGTAGCGGTTGCGGCTCGACAGGGCCAGCCCGTCGGGCTCCCGGAACGTGGGCGCGGCCACGATCGAGACCGGCACGTTCAGGTCGGCGGCCATCCGCCGGATCAGGGCGAGCTGCTGGGCGTCCTTCTGCCCGAAGATCGCGACGTCGGGCCGGACCAGGTTGAGCAGCTTGAGCACCACGGTCAGCACCCCGTCGAAGTGACCGGGCCTGAAGGCCCCCTCGACGACCGTGCCCATACCCCCCGCGGAGATCGACACCTGGCGGTCCGGCGGGTACATGTCCTCGGCGGAAGGCGCGAAGACGATCTCGACGCCCTCCTCCGCGCACGCTTCCAGGTCGGCGTCGAAGGTGCGGGGGTAGCGCGAGAAGTCCTCGGCGGGGCCGAACTGCAGCGGGTTGACAAAGACGCTGACCACCACGTGGTCGGCGTGCTCGCGGGCGAGCCGGATCAGCGACCTGTGGCCCTCGTGGAGCGCCCCCATCGTGGGGACGAGCGCGATGCTCCCCCCGCCGAGGGACTCCCGCGCCTTGGCGAGCTCCGCGCGGTCCCCGGCGACGATCACGTCCATATGTTGCCTCCCAGCGCGTCCAGGAGGCGCTCGGCGGCCTCGGGCTTGAGCAGCCCGGCCGCCAGCGCCCGGTCCGCGGTGAGCCTAGCGAGGGCGACGTAGGCGTCGGCCGCCTCGGGGGCGGCGAGGATGAGCGCGTCGACGTGCTTGCGCACCGTTCCCGCGTCGCCGCGTACGACGGGGCCGGTCAGCCCGGCGATGCCCAGCCGCAGGACGTTGTCGAGCGCGGCCCCGAGCAGCGGGCCGAGCATCCTGCCCGGATGCTCGACGCCGATCTTGGCCAGCAGCTCCTGCGACTCGGCGATGAGCGTCACCATGTGGTTGGCGGCCCCCGCGATCGCGGCGTGGTAGAGCGCGCGGTCGTGGTCGGCGATCCACACGGGCTCCCCGCCCATCTCGATCACGAGGGCCTCCGCCACCGGGCGGAGCAGCAGGGGGGCGGTCACGCCGAAGGAGCATCCGGTGAGCTTGGTCAGGTCGTCGTCCCTGCCCGTGAACGTCATCACGGGATGGAGCGCGAGCGGGATCGCGCCCGCCTCGGCCGCGGGATCCAGCACGGCCAGGCCGTACGCGCCGCTCGCGTGGACGAGCAGCTTGCCCCGCAGGTCGGCGCCGGTGGCGGCGAGACCGGCCACCAGGCCGGGCAGCACGTCGTCCGGCACGGTGAGCAGCACGAGCTGGGACCGCCGGATCACGTCCTCGGGCCGGCTCTGCTCGACGCCGAGGCGCTCGGCGGCACGCCGCCTGGACGCGTCGGAAACGCCGCTGGCGGCCACCACCCGGTGGCCGGCCAGCATGAGCGCCGCGCCCAGCACGGAACCGACACGTCCCGCTCCGAGCACTCCCACGGCGAGCCGCGCCGGGCGGTCACTTGTCTCCATGACGCCTCCCCTCGGCCCAGAGTAGCGGCGGCGCGATCGCCTGCCCGGCCTCGGCCCGACGGTCGAATTTTGTCCCGTTTCTTGTTGGCTTATGTTGTGCAAACAGTACGAAAGTGACTACTTTTCGTCACCGGGCACCGGCTTCGGTAACGTCAGTGACTGTGTGGGCCACCTGGCGCGACGCCACGCACCGCGCTCTCTACGGCGACGAGGGCTTCTACCTGCGGGAACGACCCGCCCGACATTTCCGGACCTCGGTGCACGCGTCGGCCGTCTTCGCCGGGGCCGTGCTCCGGCTCCTCCAGCGGACCGACGACGCGCTCGGCACCCCGGCCACCGTGGACCTCGTGGACGTGGGCAGCGGGGACGGCCTGCTGGCCGCCCGCCTGCTGGCCGCGGCCCCGCCCGCGCTCGCGGCCCGGCTGCGCGTCACCGCCGTCGACCTGTCCCCGCGGCCGGAGGGACTGGACGCCGAGATCGAGTGGGCCTCCATCGTCCCCGGCGACGTCACCGGCCTGGTGATCGCCAACGAGTGGCTCGACAACGTTCCCGTGGACGTCGTCGAGCTGACCCCCTCGGGCCCGCGCATGGTGCTCGTCGATCCCCGCACCGGCGAGGAGCGGCTCGGGCCGGCCCCCGGGCCGGAGGACCTCGCCTGGCTGCGGCGCTGGTGGCCGCTGCCTTCCGCGGGCTGCCGGGCCGAGATCGGCCGCCCCCGCGACGAGGCCTGGGCGTCGGTGATCGGACGGCTCTCGCGGGGCACGGCGGTGGCGGCGGACTACGCCCACCAGGCGGGCGCCCGGCCGTGCCTGGGCAGCCTGGCCGGCTACCGGGGCGGCTCGATGGTGCCCGCCGTACCGGACGGGACGTGCGACATCACCGCGCACGTGGCGCTCGACGCCTGCGCGGCGGCCGGCGAGCGGGCCGGGGCGACCGTCACCCGGCTGACCACCCAGCGGGAGGCCCTCACGGAGCTGGGCGTCCGCGGCGACCGGCCGCCGCTCGACCTGGCTCGCACCGATCCCGTCGCGTACCTGCGGGCGCTCGGCAGGGCGTCGGAGGAGGCCGAGCTGATCGCCCCCGCCGGGCTCGGCGGCTTCGGCTGGCTCAGCCAGTCGCGCGGGCTTCCGGCGCGGACCGGGAACGCCTGAGGGGTCAGACCGTGACGTGCAGGGACTCCAGGCCGCGGATGACATAGTTGGGCTTCCAGACGGGCTCGGCGGCGAGCGCGAGCTTGGGGGCGGCCTTGAGCAGAGCGCCGAACGACTCCACCAGCTCCACCCGCGCGAGCGGCGCGCCGAGGCAGAAGTGGATCCCCGCGCCGAACGAGATGTGCGGGTTGTCGGCCCGCCCGACGTCGAGACGGTCAGGATCGGGGAAGACCTCCGCGTCCCGGTTGGCCGAGCCGAACAGCAGCGCGACCTCGGCTCCGCGGGGGATGGTCACGTCTCCGACCTCGATGTCCTCCAGCACCCACCGTTCGAACATCTGCAGCGGGGTGTCCCACCGCATGAGCTCCTCGACGGCCGTGGGCAGCAGGCCCGGATCGGCGCGGAGCCGGTCGAGCTCCCCGGGGTTGCGGAAGAGCGACCACCAGCCGTTGCCGGTGACGTTGACCGTGGCCTCGTGACCCGCGTTGAGCAGCAGCACGCAGGTGCCGATCAGCTCGTCCTCGGTCAGCCGGTCGCCGTCGTCCACGACCTGCGCCATGGCCGAGATCATGTCGTCACCCGGAGCGTCGCGGCGTTCCCGCGCCAGTCCCCGCAGGTAATCGGAGAACTCCGACGCGGCGCGCACCGCCGTGTGCTGGGCCTCCAGTGAGGGGTTGAGCTCGTACATCCCGCAGATGTCGGCCGACCAGGGCCGCAGCAGATGACGATCGCTCTCGGGAACGCCCAGCATCTCGGCGATCACGGTCACCGGAAGGGGCTCGGCCACGTCGGCGAGCAGGTCTCCGCCGCCGCGCTCGACGAACGCGTCGACCAGCCCGGCGGCGATCGCGCGCACCCGGGGCCGGAGCGACTCCACCATGCGCGGGGTGAACGCCTTGGACACCAGCCGGCGCAGCCGGGTGTGGACCGGCGGCTCGACGTCGAGCATGCCCGCCCGGGTCACCCGCCAGAACGGCTCCTGGAAGTCCGGCTCCGCCTGCCTGCCGAACTCCTCGTGCGAGGCCACATGGAGGTAGGAGCGGCCCAGCCGCCGGTCGCGCAGCAGCGCGTTGGCGTCGGCGTGGTGGGGGATCAGCCACTGGCCGGTCGGCTCGAAGAACGAGACCGGGCCGCTGTCCCGGAGCTCGCGGTAGACGTCGTACGGATGCGCGACGAACTCGGGATTCCAGGGATCAAACTTCACAAAGCACACCCTACGCAGCGAACGGGGCGGATGCGTGCCCGTGGGCCGGGAGGCGCTGCCGGCCTGCGGGTTTGGCAATCCGTCACCGCATCGGGTTATAGTGCGGCTCAGGTTATGAGTGCCAGCGTCAAGCCCCGGCTCGCTGGCCGGCAACCCTCGCGCTCGCGGCGGGGTGCCCCGGGTGAAGACCGGGTCCGGCACGAGGTGTGCCGGGCAAGCGCGGGCTCCGCCGTACGACGCCTACGACGTCATAACCGGAGTCCATGACTCCGAGGAGTGACGTTGTCCGCTGCCACCCCCACCACGCTTCCCGCCGGGACCTCCCCCGCCGCCCCCGGCCATGCCGGGACCGCGTCCCGCAACGTGACCCGCACAGCGGCTCACAGCGGTTCTCACAGCGGTTCTCACAGCGGTTCTCACACCGGTTCTCACGCCGGGGCCGGATCCGTGCCGCGGACCACCGGCCGTCCGATTCCGGCCGTTGTGGGGGCCGACCTGGAGGTCCCGATCAAGGGCGGCCGGCTGGTGCCGTATGCGAACTTCGACTACGCCGCCAGCGCGCCCTGTCTGGAGCCGGTGAACGCCGCCGTCTCCGCCGCGCTCCCGGCCTACTCCAGCGTCCACCGGGGGGCGGGCTACGCATCCCAGCTCACGACCGCCCGCTATGAGCAGGCGAGGCACACCGTACGGGCCTTCGCGGGCTCCCGCCCGGACGATGCCCTCATCTTCACCCGCAACACCACCGACGCGATGAACCTGCTGGCCCGCAGCCTCCCCGAGGGCACCACCGTCGTCGTGTTCGACAGCGAGCACCACGCCTCGCTGCTGCCCTGGCCCCGCGCCGTACGGCTGGCCCCGCCCGCCTTCCCCGGCGAGGCGATCCGGGCGGCCGACGAGGCCCTCGCCGCCATCGGCGGACCGGCCCTCCTGGTCGTCACGGCGGCGTCCAACGTCACGGGCGAGCTGTGGCCCATCGCCGGGCTGGCCCACATCGCCCACCGGCACGGGGCGAGGATCGCCGTCGACGCCGCGCAGCTCGTGCCGCACCGGCGGCTGAACCTGACCGCGCTCGACCTCGACTACGTCGCCTTCTCCGGGCACAAGCTGTACGCCCCCTTCGGGGCCGGCGCCCTGATCGGGCGGCCGGACTGGCTCGCGGAGGCGGAGCCGTACCTGCGGGGCGGCGGAGCCGTGAAGGCCGTCGGCGAGGTCGCCGAGTGGAGCGACGACGTCGAGGCCCGGCACGAGGCGGGCACGCCCAACGTCCTCGGCGCGATCGCCCTGGCCGCCGCCTGCGACGCCCTGTCCGCCACCGGCTGGACGCCGCTCGTACGCGAGGAGGAGCGGCTGATCGCCCGCCTGCGCGCCGGGCTCGCCGCGATCGGCGGCGTACGGGAGCTGTCGCTGTGGGGCCCCGACCACCCCCGGGTCGGCATCGTGTCGTTCACGGTCGAGGGCAGGACGGCCCGCGAGGTCGCCGAGCTGCTGTCGTCCGAGCACGGCATCGGCGTCCGCGACGGCAAGTTCTGCGCCCACCCGCTCGTCCGCCACCTGCTGGGGACCGACGACGGCGGCTGCGCGGACGGCACGGTCGGCGCGGTCCGCGCCTCGATCGGCATCGGCTCGACCGACGAGCACGTCGACCGCCTCATCGAGGCCCTCCGCCACATCGCCGTCTCCTGAGCCCGACCTCCTGAGCCCGACCTCTTGGGCTCGACGACGCCCCATCGCCGCTCTGCCGTCCATTCGCTCCGCCGTACGGGCGTGAAAGCATGAAGGCATGGACGGCACGGACGGCATGAGCGGTCAGGAGGGCGCCCGGCGGGAGCAGGTGGTCGGGCTCGGCGCCGGGGCGGCGGCCGTCCACCCCAGGGAGCTGGCCACCGAGGACATGATCCTCAACATCGGGCCGCAGCACCCCTCCACGCACGGCGTGCTGCGGCTGCGGCTCGTGCTCGACGGGGAGCGCATCTCCGCCGCCGAGCCGATCGTCGGCTACATGCACCGCGGCGCGGAGAAGCTGTTCGAGGTGCGCGACTACCGGCAGATCGTGGTGCTCGCGAACCGGCACGACTGGCTGTCGGCGTTCGCCAACGAGCTCGGCGTCGTCCTCGCCGTGGAGCGCATGCTGGGGATGGAGGTCCCCGTACGGGCGGTGTGGGCCAGGACGCTGCTCGCCGAGCTCAACCGGGTCCTCAGCCATCTGATGTTCCTCGGCTCCTATCCCCTGGAGCTCGGCGCCATCACCCCGGTCTTCTACGCCTTCCGCGAGCGCGAGACGTTGCAGCACGTGATGGAGGAGATCTCCGGCGGCCGGATGCACTACATGTTCAACCGGGTGGGCGGCCTCAAGGAGGACCTGCCGTACGGCTGGCTCGACCGGGTCGCCGGCGCGGTCGCCGACGTGCGCAGGCGCCTGCCCGACATCGAGGGCCTGATCGCCGGCAACGAGATCTTCCTCGCGCGCACCCGTGGCGTCGGCGTGCTCGACCGCGAGACGATCATGCAGTACGGCGTGAGCGGGCCGATCGCCAGGGCCTCCGGAGTGGATCTGGACCTGCGGCGCGACGAGCCCTATCTGGCCTACGGCGAGTTGCCCGTGAAGGTGGTGACCCGCTCGGCCGGTGACTGCCATGCCCGGTTCCAGGTGCTGCTGGAGCAGGTCAAGGTCTCCCTCGACCTGGCCGACGCCTGCGTGGAGCGGCTGCGCGGGCTGCCGCCCGGCCCGATCAACCAGCGGCTGCCCAAGGTCCTCAAGGCGCCCGAGGGACACACCTACGCCTGGACGGAGAACCCGCTCGGCCTCAACGGCTACTACCTCGTCTCACGCGGCGAGAAGACGCCCTGGCGGCTCAAGCTGCGCAGCGCGTCCTACAACAACATCCAGGTGCTGCGCGAGATGCTGCCCGGCCACCTGGTCTCGGACATGGTGGCGATCCTCGGCTCGATGTTCTTCGTGGTGGGCGACATCGACAAGTAGCGCCGGTCAGTCCTCCCCGTCCGGCTCCCCCGGGACGCGGCAGCAGTACTCGAGGAACAGCGCGGCGCAGATCAGGGCCACGCACGAGACGAAGGAACCACCGGCCACCAGCGCGTCATGGCGGGGGTTCGGCAGGCCGAGCATGTTGATCACGTGCAGCACGAAGCCGGCGAACACCCCGGCGAACACCGCCCCCGCGTGCGCGGTCGCCTTGGCCAGCGCGGCGAGCCGGGCGACGGCGAGCGGCTCCACCGGCTTGGTGTCCGGCCTGCGCAGGATCCGCGCCCTGGTCAGCCAGCCGGAGTACCCCTCGCCCAGGGCGAGCAACAGCGTCGTCGGGATCGCCGTCCACGGGAGGGCCGGCAGGGTCGAGTAGGTCTTCTGCAGCACGCCCCACGTGATGAGCGCGAAGACGACGACCAGGCCGACGAGCACGCCGGGATTGCTGGGCTTCACTCAGGCTCCTCGACCGCGATCACGAAGGGGGGACGAGCGACAGGTCGGTGCGCAGCCGTACGCCGCCGCCGTCCACTCCGGCCAGCAGGGCCGCCACCGACCCCCGCCCGGGGAGGACGGCGCCCGGGTCGGCCTGCGCCCAGGGGATCAGCACGAACGCCCGCTCATGCGCGCGGGGATGCGGCAGCGTCAGCTCCGGGTCGTCGGACGTGAGCCCGCCCACCGCGATGAGGTCGACGTCGAGCGTCCTCGGCCCCCACCGCTCCTCCCGAGTGCGGCCGAAGGCGTTCTCGATGCCCTGTGCCCGGTCGAGAAGGGTTCGCGGGTCAAGCATGCCCTCGCCGATCACCACGGCGTTGAGGTACGCCGCCTGGGTGGGCCCGCCGACCGGGTCGGTCTCGTAGACGGGGGACACCGCCACGAACGTCAGCCCCGGAGCGTCGAAGAGGGCGTCGAGGGCGCCCTGGAGGTATTCGATCCGGCGGCCGAGGTTGCTGCCCAGCGCGAGCACGACCCTCATGGACGACCCCTTCTGATGGTGACCACCACGTCGTCGAACGGCAGCGGGATGGGCGCCGCCGGCTTGTGCACGCTGACCTCCGCCTCCTCCACCAGGTCGTGGGCGAGGCAGGCGTCCGCCAACCGGCCGGCGAGCGTCTCGATGAGGTTCACCGGCTCGCCCTCCACGATGCGCGCGAGCTCCATGGCGAGGGCGCCGTAGTCGACCGTCTTCCGCAGGTCGTCGGCCGCCGCGGCGGGCGCGGTGTCGAGGAACAGGGTCACGTCGACGACGAACTCCTGCCCCAGCTCGCGCTCCGCGGGCAGGCAGCCGTGCCGTCCCCGGGCCCTCAGCCCGGCCAGCCGTACGGTGTCCCCGCCGGCCGTTCCCACGCCGGCCGTTCCCACGGGGGGCGTCGTCGTCACTGCTCCTGCTCCTCCTCCTCGTCGTCGTCGCTCTGCAGCACCGGAGAGCCGTGGTAGAGCCACAGCCGCCATCCGGTCGGCGTCCGGACGTAGGTGTTGGAGGCGACGACCCGGCCGGCGGCGAATCCCGGCTCGTCGGTGTCGGCGGCGGTGAGGATGTTCTCGGCGCAGGTGAGGATCGCCACGTCGCCGATCACCGTCGTCTGCACGTCGGTCAGCACGAACTGGATGTACGGCGTGTTCGCCATGATCAGCGCCCACGAGCGCAGCACCTCGGACCGTCCGGTGAGCATCGGCCAGCCGGGATGCACGCACGTCGCGACCCGGCCACCGCCGTCCTCGACCCAGATCTCCGACATCTTGTCGAGGTCACCGCTCTCGATGGCGTTGTAGAACGCCTGGTTGAGCTCCTCGATGTCCTTCATTGGCGTCCCTGTCGGCATGTCGGTCACCGGCCCTCGTCGGCGTGTGGTCCAGCGGCTGCCGTCCAGGCGGCGGCGACTCGCACGGCGTCGGCGTTGGGGCCGACCTTGTGCACCCGCACGCACCAGGCGCCGGCCTGCGCCGCGAGGGCGGTGACGGCGAGAGTGGCGTCATCGCTGCGGTCGAACGGCCTCGGCGTCCCATCCGCGTCGGCCAGAAGGCGGCCGAGGAATCGCTTCCTCGACGCGCCGATGATCAAAGGGTGGCCGAGCCCGTTCAGCTCTCCGATCCCGGCCAGCAGCGCCCAGTTGTGCTCCGCGTGCTTGGAGAACCCCAGCCCCGGATCGAGCACGATCTGCTCCTCCGTCACCCCTTCGGCGAGGACCGAGTCGACCCGCTTGCGCAGCTCCTCGGACACCTCGGTGAGGACGTCGGCGTAGACCGCCCTGCTGTCCATGTCGCGGCTGTGCCCCCGCCAGTGCATCACGACGTACGGCACGCCGGTCGCGGCCACCACCCTGGGCATCACGGGATCGGCCAGGCCGCCGCTGACGTCGTTGACCAGCCGGGCCCCGGCCTCGACGGCCACCTCGGCCACCTCGGCGCGCATGGTGTCGACGCTGACCGTCACGCCCTCCTCGGTGAGGACGCGGATCACCGGCACGACCCGGCGCAGCTCCTCCTCCAGCGAGACGCGGGGAGCGCCAGGCCGGGTCGACTCACCGCCCACGTCGACGATGTCGGCTCCCTCGGTCACGAGGTCGAGACCGTGCCGGATCGCCGCGTCGGCGTCGAACCACCGGCCCCCGTCGGAGAACGAGTCCGGGGTCACGTTGACCACGCCCATGACCAGGCAGCGCCCGAGCTCGGGCATCCCGGGCACGCCGCGTGTGGTCATGCGTCCTCCTCGCCCGCGGCTCGTCGGCGAATGACCACAGGCGCCGCGTACACCGGCTCACTCGCTCCGCTCGCCGTCAAGCCTAGGTGCTGGTGTGACGGGACCAGTCCGGTGGGTCCGGCCCCGCACCATAACGAATCACGCACCGGGCGGTGCCGGCTCAGCTGTGGAGGATGAGCGACATGGCCTCGGCACGCGTGGCCTCGCTGGTCCGGAAGTCGCCGCGCACGGCCGACGTGATCGTCTTGGCTCCCGGCTTCCGTACGCCGCGCATGGTCATGCACATGTGCTCGGCCTCGATCACGACGATCACCCCGCGCGGCTCCAGCACCCGCATCAGGCCGTCGGCGATCTGCGAGGTCATCCGCTCCTGCACCTGGGGGCGGCGGGCGTAGACGTCCACCAGCCTGGCCAGCTTGGACAGGCCGGTGATCTGGCCCTTGTCGTTGGGCGTGTAGCCGATGTGCGCGACGCCGTGGAACGGCAGCAGGTGATGCTCGCAGGTGGACATGACCTCGATGTCCTTCACCAGCACCATCTCGTCGTGGTCGGCGTCGAACATCGTGGTCAGCGCGTCCTCGGGCCGCTGCCCCAGCCCGGCGAACTGCTCGGCGAACGATCGGGCGACCCTGGCCGGAGTATCCCGGAGCCCGTCGCGATCGGGGTCCTCCCCGATCGCGATCAGGATCTCCCGGATGGCCTTCTCGATCCGGCCATGGTCGAACCCCGTGTGCGGGTCCACAGCTGTCAGGCCTCGTCCCGCTGCTGGGTCGTCGCCTGGTCCTTCGCTCCCCAGGGAGCCGCGCCGCCGGCGGGCAGCGCCGAGCCGTTGCCGTTCGCCCGCTCCTTCGGCGTGATCACCGGGGGACGGTCGGACGGGAGGCGCTTGCCGTATCCGGCGTAGGAGGGCCGCTTCTCCCGCTGCACGATCGGCGAGAAGATCCGCAGAACCTGCTCACGGGACAGCGTCTCCTTCTCCATGAGCTCCAGCACGAGGTTGTCCAGGACGTCCCGGTACTGGACGAGGATCTCCCACGCCTGGTCGTGCGCGCTCTCGATCAGGCGGCGGACCTCGTCGTCGATCGCCGAGGCGATCTGCTCGGAGTAGTCGCGCTCGTGGCCCATCTCGCGGCCGAGGAAGACCTCGCCGTTGCCGCTGCCGAACTTGCGCGCGCCGAGCTTCTCGCTCATGCCGTACTCGGTGACCATGCGGCGGGCGATCGTGGTCGCCTTCTCGATGTCGTTGGACGCGCCGGTGGTGGGCTCGTGGAAGACGAGCTCCTCAGCCGTGCGCCCGCCGAGCAGCATGGCGAGCTGGTCCATCATCTCGGACCGGGTCGCGAGGAACTTGTCCTCCATCGGCAGCGTCATCGTGTAGCCGAGGGCGCGGCCGCGCGACAGGATCGTGATCTTGTGGACCGGGTCGGAGTTGGGAAGCGCGTGGGCCACCAGGGCGTGCCCGCCCTCGTGGTAAGCGATGATCTTCTTCTCCTGGTCCGACATGACGCGCGACTTGCGCTCGGGACCGGCCATCACGCGGTCGATCGACTCCTCGAGCGTCGCCATCGTGATGAGCTTCTCGTCCTGCCGGGCGGTCAGCAGGGCCGCCTCGTTGATCACGTTCGCGAGGTCGGCGCCGGTGAAGCCGGGGGTGCGCCTGGCGATGACGTCGAGGTCGACGTCGCCGTCGAACGGCTTGCCGCGGCCGTGCACCTTGAGGATGCCCTTGCGGCCCTCCAGGTCGGGCCGGTCGATGACGACCTGCCGGTCGAAGCGGCCGGGGCGCAGCAGGGCGGGGTCGAGGATGTCGGGCCGGTTGGTGGCGGCGATGAGGATCACGCCGCCCTTCACGTCGAAGCCGTCCATCTCGACGAGCAGCTGGTTCAGCGTCTGCTCGCGCTCGTCGTGGCCGCCGCCGAGGCCGGCGCCGCGGTGGCGGCCGACGGCGTCGATCTCGTCGATGAAGACGATCGCGGGGGCGTTCGCCTTGGCCTGCTCGAACAGGTCGCGGACCCGGGAGGCGCCGACGCCGACGAACATCTCGACGAAGTCGGAGCCGGAGATGGAGTAGAACGGCACGCCGGCCTCGCCGGCGACGGCCCTGGCGAGCAGCGTCTTACCGGTGCCGGGCGGGCCGTACAGGAGCACGCCCTTGGGGATCTTGGCGCCGATGGCCTGGAACTTCGCCGGCGCCTGGAGGAAGTCCTTGATCTCCTGGAGCTCCTCGATCGCCTCGTCGGCGCCGGCCACGTCGGCGAAGGTGGTCTTCGGGGTGTCCTTGGTGATCAGCTTCGCGCGCGACTTGCCGAAGTTCATCACCCGGGAGCCGCCGCCCTGCATCTGGTTCATGATGAACAGGAAGATCAGGACGATGATGATGATGGGCAGGAAGCTCACCAGCAGGCTGACCAGGAAGTTCTCCCGGGGGACCTCGACGGTCCAGCCCTTGGACGGCTTCGCCGTCGCGAGCGCCTGCGTCAGCTGGACGCCCTGACCCTCGACCCAGGGCGCCTGGATGCGGTCGGTCGACTTGCCCGCGACCTCGATGGGGCTGTTAAGGGTGAGCTCGATCCGCTGGTCCTTGTCGACCACGGTCGCGTTCTTGACATTGCCCTGCTGGATCTGCTGGACGACCGTTGAGGTGTCGGCGGTGGTGTAGTTGCCGTCTCCGCTGAACATCGTGCTCACGAGCAGGAGAAGCAAAACGATGCCCAGGATCCACAGCAGTGGGCCACGTGTAAATCGCTTGAGATCCATCCGTTGCGGAACCCCGGCGGGCCCGTCCCTTTCTGACCAAGGCCTGCCCCGGGAGAACCCGGGGTCGCGGCATCCCTTACCGCTCCTTCAGTTATCCGCCGGTCACCTTTCGGCGGCCCACGGATATCCGAAGGTACACCCGGCCGCCGCAGGGGGTAACTGCCCGCGCGGCTCCGGCTTTGCCCTTCCAACGTACGTCAGGCAAGTCCGTGTTCCCCGACCAGGGAGCGAATAACCCAAGATTGCCGGGGGCACTTCGCTCAGGGCTTACTCCCCTCCGTACACATGTGGCGCAAGGGTCCCAATGAAGGGGAGGTTGCGGTACCGTTCCGCGTAATCGAGCCCGAATCCGATCACGAACTCGTTCGGGATGTCGAAACCGACGTACCGCACCTCAAGGGGCACCTTCACGGCGTCCGGCTTGCGCAGGAGCGTGCAGATTTCCACCGAGGCCGGGTTGCGCGACTTGAGATTGTTCATGAGCCACGACAGCGTCAGCCCGGAGTCGATGATGTCCTCGACGACGAGCACGTGCCGGCCGGCGATGTCGGTGTCGAGGTCCTTGAGCACCCGGACCACGCCGGAGGACTTGGTCCCCGCGCCGTAGGACGACACGGCCATCCAGTCCATCTGCACCGGGACGTGCAGGGCACGGGCGAGGTCGGCCATGACCATCACCGCGCCCTTGAGCACGCCGACGATCAGCAGCTCCTTGCCCGCGTAGTCGGCGTCGATCTGGCCGGCAAGCTCCTTGATCTTCGCTTGGAGCTCGGGTTCCGGGATGAGGACGCTGGAGAGGTCCTGACCCATGTCGGCTGCATCCACCTGGGGTTTTCCTTACGAGAGCGAGAGGTTGTCCACGGCGAACACCAGGGTGCCACAGCGCCTCGTCACCCCCACCCCCCCGGGTAGGCACACGGCCTTCTGCCCGTGCCACGCCGTGACCAGCCGCTCGACGGCCTCGATGTGGACGGCCGCCAGCGCCGGCGCGGGTGAGCCCGCCTCCACGGCCGCCCGCTGGATCACCCGCCGCCGCACGGCGCCCGGCACTCCTTCGAGCGGCCCCACCGCCAGCTCGCCGCCCGGCCCGCGCGACGTCGCGTGGACCGCCGCCGCCCACTCGTCGAGGGCGTCCGCGTCGTCCCGGCACAGACGGGCCGTGCGGGCGAGCGCCTCGGCCACGCCCGGTCCCAGCGCCGTCCGCAGGACGGGGAGCACCTCGTGCCGCACCCGCACCCGGCCGTACGCGGGGTCGGCGTTGTGGGGGTCGTCCCAGGGCCGCAGGCCGAGCGCCGCGCAGGCCTCGCGCGTTCTGGCGCGGGGGAGGCCGAGCAGGGGGCGGCGGTAGACGCCGGTCGCCTCCGGCATGCCGGACAGGGACCGGGTGCCGCTGCCGCGCGCCAGGCGCAGCAGCACGGTCTCCGCCTGGTCGTCCATCGTGTGGCCGAGCAGCACCGCGGCCGCCCCCAGTCTCCCGGCGGCCTCGGACAGGGCCGCGTAGCGTGCGTCCCTGGCGGCCGCCTCCGGGCCGCCGGCGGTTCCCACCGTGACCGTCAGCGCCTCGGCCGGGTCCAGGCCCAGCTCGGGGGCGAGCCGTACGAGATCGCGGGCACGCTCGGGGGATCCCTCCTGGAGGCCGTGATCCACCGTGAGCAGCCCGGCACGCAACCCGAGGCGGGGCGCGGCGAACCCCGTGGCGGCGGCGAGGGCGAGGGAGTCGGCGCCGCCGCTGCACGCCACCAGCACCAGCGCGCCGGCGGGCACGTCCGCGAGCGACAGCCGTACGGCGCGGCGGACGTCGGCGACGGCGGGATGCGGGCCCATGGCGCCCATTGTGGCCGCTCACGCCGCCCGGCCGGTACGCGCGGCTAGGCGGCGGTGAGGACCCGGGACATCCAGGCGTGGGGGTCGGCGATCTCCAGGCGGTCGGGCAGGGTCTCCGGGGAGGTCCACACCTTGTTGAACGCCTCCATCCCCGCCTCGTCCACCACCGTCCGGACGAATCGGGAGCCCTCGGCGTACTGCTTCATCTTGAGCTCGATGCCCAGGAGGCGGCGGATGAGCTGGTCCATGCGGGACCCGCCCTCCCGGCGGCGCTGGAACTTCGACCGGATGTCGGCCACCGACGGCACGACCGACGGGCCGACGGCGTCCATGACGTAGTCGCCGTGCCCCTCGACCAGCGTCATCACGGCGGTGACCCGGTCGAGCACGGCCTTCTGCTCGGGGGTCTGGATGGCCTCGATGAGGTTGCCCTCACCGCCCCTGAAAGCGTCGGCGACCGCGTCGGAGGCGGCGCGCAGGCGTTCGAGCAGCGTCGTCAGGTCCATCTCGGAGGCGAGCAGGAACTCGGTCATCTGGGACTGGACGTACCCCCGCAGCCAGGGCACGCCGGTGAACTGCACGCGGTGGGTCTCCTCGTGCAGGCACACCCACAGCCGGAAGTCGCGGGGGTCCACGGAAAGCTCGCGCTCGGCGTGGACGATGTTGGGGGCGACCAGAGTCAGCCGGCCCATCGGGAGGTTCCCCGACGGGTCGGGCGGGAGGAACAGCTCGTACTGCCCCAGCACCCGGGAGGCGAGGAAGGCCAGCACGGCGCCGACCTCGAGACCGGTGATGCGGGAGCCCACGGCGCCCACGATCGCCGGCATGTTGGACATCTTCTGCGTCAGGGGCTCCAGCACGATGCGGAACCCGTCGACGTTGGCGCGGATCCACCCGGGGCGGTCCACGACGGTCGCGGCCTCGGGGGGCGCCGAGTCGATGCGTGTGAAATCGCGCACGTGCGCCTCGGCGTCCTGAGAAAGGCGCCTGAGCTCGGCGACCGCATGCCTGGCCTCCTCTCGGCTCACCTGCGGCCCGGGCCGCACGAGGCGGACACCGGTCGCGACGGCCAGATCCCAGTCGATCACCTGCATACCCACCACCGTACGTTCTCCGCGCATCCGCCGCGCGAGTGAGCGCGGGAGGACCACGGTCAGCTCTGCGAGACGATCGTGGCCATCTTGTCGAGCGCGGCCATCGCCCCTGTGGGGTCGGCCACGTCGTCGGCCATGAATGCGAAGGAAAGCAGTCGCCCGTCGTTCGTGTACGCGATGCCCGCCAGGGTGTTCACGCCCGTGAGCGTGCCCGTCTTGGCGCGGACCAATCCGGCGCCGGCCTGTGAATCGCCTTTGTCGTACCGGTTGTGCAACGTGCCGGTGAACCCGGCCACCGGCAGGCCGCTGATCAGCGAGTGCAGTTCGGGGTGCTCGGGGGAGGCCGCCACGGCCAGCAGGCGGGCGAGCGCGGCGGGCGTGATGCGGTTGCGGGTGGACAGGCCGCTGCCGTCGTGGACCTCGATGCCCTGGTCCGCCTTGAGGCCGCGCAGGACGCGCTGCACGGCCTCCGCCTCCCCGAGGAAGGTGTGCGGAAGACCCGCCTTGATCGCCACCTGGCGCGACAGCGCCTCCGCCAGGTCGTTGTCGCTCAGGGTGAGCATCCGCTCGACGAGGGCGTAAAGGGGCGGCGACTCCACCCGGGCCAGCTCCTGGGCCCCGCCCGGCGCGTCGCCCGCGGCGATGTCCTTGCCCACCTTGACGCCGTACCTCTTGAGAAGGGCGGCGAAGGCGTCGGCGGTCGACCTGGGCGGGTCGGCGAACCGTCCCCCGCCGGCCGACCGTCCCTCGTCCATCGTCAGCGCCGCGACAGGGGCGACGCTGCCCTCGGGGATGTACGTCGGCTTCCAGCCGGGAGCGGTCACCGGGCCGGAGAACAGCGAGGAGTCGTAGGCCAGATTCACCGATGTGACGTTCGCCGCTTTGAGCGCCTTCGCCGTACGGGAGGCGAGCTGGGCGAGCGACGCCGGCCGCGGGTAGACGGTGTCCTTCGACCACTCGGCGTCGGCCCCCGCCTTGGGCCCGGCGAGGGTGGGGTCGCCGCCTCCGACGAGGACGATGTCGCCCGGCCCCTTCCCCTTGACCACGCGCGTGGCGAGACGGGCGTCGGGGCCGGCCGAGGCGAGCACCGCCACGGCCGTGACGACCTTCGTCGTGGAGGCGGGCTTGATCGGCGTGCCGGAGCCGCCGTCGAACAGCGCGCCCCCGGTCCGCGCGTCGAGGACGACGCCCGCCACCCGCCCTCCGAGGGCCGGGGCCTTCATGGCGTCGGCGAGCAGCGCGGTCAAAGTACCCTTGGCGGGAAGAGCCCCGTCCTCCGCCGCGGCCAGAACCGGGCCCGCGGTGACGATGGGGGTCGGGGTCGGTTCCGGAGACGCGATCGGAGCCGGCGTCCTGGCGGCGTCGTGGAGGATGACGTAGCCGCCCGCGACGACGACGAAGATCTGCAACAGGGCGAGGGTGGCCAGCACCATCCACCGCTCTCGTCGCACCACGTCACCCTCATTTCGCGCCGGCCGGAACACGCTTACGAGACATTAACGCCAGCCCGGGACACCCGGGGGCTCGAGCGGAGGAACGAGTGGAGTTCGACGTTGTCGTTGAGATTCCCAAGGGACAACGGAACAAGTACGAGGTGGACCACAAGACCGGTCGCATCCGGCTGGACCGGCTGCTGTTCACCTCGACCCAGTACCCCGCCGACTACGGGTTCATCGAGAACACCCTCGGTGAGGACGGTGACCCGCTCGACGCCCTCGTGCTGCTCCAGGAGCCGACCTTCCCCGGCTGCCTGATCAAGTGCCGCGCCGTCGGCATGTTCCGGATGACGGACGAGAAGGGCGGCGACGACAAGGTGCTGTGCGTCCCCGCCACCGACCCCAGGATGGAGCACATCCGCGACATCCACCACGTCGGCGAGTTCGACCGGCTGGAGATCCAGCACTTCTTCGAGGTCTACAAGGACCTGGAGCCCGGCAAGTCGGTCGAGGGCGCCAACTGGGTGGGCCGTACGGAGGCCGAAGCCGAGATCCTCAACTCGATCAAGCGGGCCCGGGACGACGAGGAAGCGTCGATCGAGCATGCCCAGGAGACTGGGGAAGAGGAGCACTGAGCCCTACCCGGGCCGGGTGGCGCCGATGAGGTCGCGGCGCCAGATCGTCGAGATGCGCACCACGTCCCCCGTCTGGGGGGCGTGGACCATCAGGCCGCGGCCGATGTAGATGCCGACGTGGTGGATGGTGCCGGGGTTACGGCTCAGGCGTCCGTAGAACACCAGATCACCGCTGTGCAACTCCTTGACGGAGACGTGCCGGCCGGAGCTCCACTGAGTGCCGGTCCAGTGATCCAGCGCGATCCCCGCTCGCTGCCAGGCGCGCATCGTCAGCCCCGAGCAGTCGAATCCGGACGGGCCGGCCGCCGCCCACACGTACGGTTTGCCGAGCTGTTTGAGTGCCCACTGGGCCGCCTGCCCGCCGGGGCCCGTGGCCAGGCGGCCCGCCCAGGAGGGGATGGCCATGCTCGTGCGGGCGGCTCCTGCGCGGCGGATCCCGATCCGCTGGCGGCTCTGTCTCCGCGCCTGCTGCCTGGCCCGTTTTCGCGCCTGCTCCCTGGCGTGCGCCCGGTTCTGTTCTCGGGCTCCGTCCCGGGACTGTTCTCGCGTCTGGTCCCGGGCCTGGAGCTGGTCCACGAGGGACCGGGCCGCGTCAAGCCTCGCCGAGATCTCGGCCCTCTGCCGCTCGATCTCCCGCGTCTGGCTCAGCTGCCGGTCGACGGCCCCCCGGGCCGCGTCCCGCGCGAGCCGTACCTGCTCGGCCGTCTGGACCTGCGCGTTGTAGGCCTGGGCCGCCTGGTCCCGCAGGATCTCGTACACCTTCTGGGTGTCGCGGAGCCGTCGCAGGGTCGCGGCCTGCTCCTCCCCCATCTGGGCAAGCACACCCGCCCTCCGCAGAAAGCTTCCGACGTCGCCCCACCCGCCCAGCACGGCCGCGGCGTCGGAGTTCAGCCTCACTCCGCCGTACTGGGCGGCCGCCTGCTCCGCCAGCTCGTCGCGCACCGTGTCGTACTGCTCGGCGGCTTCACGGGCCCGCTGCGCCGCACGCTCGTAGTCCGCCCGCGCCGTCTCCAGCCGGACGAGCTCCCCGTTGTACGCCTCGACCAGCCGCTCGGCGTCGGCGGCCAGCTCGTCCTGGCGGGCCTGCGCGTCGGCGAGCCGCGCCTCGGCCCTGTCCAGCTCCTGCGCCCGATCCTGGGCCTCCTGCCGCGCGCTCGAAACGTCCCCTACCGACGGTTTCGGGTCAGCGCACGCCGGTCCCCCGAGCGTGAGCACCAGACCCGAACCGAGCCCGGCGACCAGCCCGGATGCTCTGAGGAGTGGCATTCCATCCCCTTCCCTGATCCCCTCCCCTCAGTTCCCAATGGCTACTCTCCGTACACATTGAAGACACGCACAGTAATCGGCCTATGTGGTGGATCGTCCCAGTACGCCCTGAACAAAAGGGACTCCAAACGGGGAGATCTCTAGCCGGAGATTGCCCGGGGATGGCCCTGTGCGGCCGGGTTCAGTCAGGTACGTCTCCGGGCCGGGACGTGCCGTACGCGGCCATGAACATGTCCAGCAGCCCGTCGACCGCGCTCTCGTCGACGGGGCGGGTCGACAGGAGGTGGCGGTAGTACAGAGTGCCGCACAGCACCTCGGCGGCGAACTCCAGATTCGTCTCCGCGACCAGTTCACCGGCGCGCTGGGCGCGGGTGATCCGGTCGAGGGTGCTTCGCTCGACGGTGACCAGGAATCGTTCGTGCAGGGTCGCCCGCAGCGTGGAATCGGCCTGCGCCTCGGCGATCACCGCGCGGTAGACGGGGCCGATCGGCGGGCTGGACAGGGCGCGGCTCGAGCGCAGGAACTGTTCGCGCAGATCCGCGCGGACGCCGCCGGCGTCGCGATAGTCCAGGTCGCTGACCCACACGAAGCTGAGCGCGTCGAGCAGGAGCGCCGCCATGGACGGCCAGCGCCGGTAGATCGTGTGCTTCCCGACCCCGGCCCGCCTGGCCACCGCCTCGACGCTCAGGCCCGCGTAACCGGCCTCCGCGGCCAGATCGAGGGTCACTCGCAGCAGCTCTTCCGTACGCGCGGCGCCTCGGCGCCGTGGCGTGGCCGGCGTGTCGGTCATGACACCAGCCTATCGGCACGCAGCGTGCCGTTGACAGCCGCCGAGGCCGCGTGCACTATTGGGCTTCCATCGGCACGATGCGTGCCGATGGAGGGGGTGTCGCCGTTGACGCGCCCACAAGTGCGCCACATCAGATCCACAAGGGGAGAACCGCCATGAGCACATACGAGGGGTTCACGGCCGAGGAGCGGGCCGCGATGAAGGACCACGCGCAGGAGATGAAGACGGCGGCGCGCCGCAGCGCGCGCCCGGGCAAGGCGGCGGAGAAGGCGGCGGAGGCGGAGCGGGACGTACTCACCAAGATCGCCGAGATGCGGGACTCGGACCGGATCATGGCCGAGCGCGTCCATGCCGTCATCATGGCCGGCGCCCCGGTCCTGGCGCCGAAGCTCTGGTACGGGATGCCCGCCTACGCGCTTGACGGAAAGATCGTCTGCTTCTTCCAGAGCGCGGAGAAGTTCAAGGCGCGGTACGCGACGCTCGGGTTCAGCGACCAGGCGCGTCTGGACGAGGGCACGATGTGGGCGGCCGGGTTCGCCCTGACCGAGGTGACCCCCGAGGTGGAGGCGCGGATCGATGCGCTCGTGAAGCAGGCGGTGAGCTGAGGCCCGCGCCTCCCGCCGGGCCGTGTGCCGGTCGACTGCTGTGTCCGCGTACCTGTTCAACCAGGTAGGCGAACGCCTCGCCGGGCCCCCGCCACGCGGCCCGGAGGCCGGGCAGCCGGTAGTCCATCGGGGCGATGGGACTGCGACCCGCCATCGGGCTCACGACCGGACCTCGAATCGCGGTCGCGACCGGACCCCGGCGCGCCCTCGGACCACCGGCCGGGCCGCGACCCGCCGCCAGATACACGGCCGGGCTGCGACCCGCCGCCAGATTCACGACCGGACCCCGACGCGCCCTCGGACCTGCGGCCAGGCTGCGATCCGCCCTCGGACCTGCGGCCGGCGCGGCCGGGGAAGCCGCTGGAGGCGCCGACGGCCGACCGGGTGTGGCGCCGCTCGAACCCCCGCTCGTTTCGGCCTTCCGGAGCACGGCCTTCGGACCCGCCCTCCCGCGTACGGCCTCCCGACCGTCGGTTGCCACCCTCCCCGGTGCGGCCTCCCGGCTCCCGGCGGTCGCCCTCGGCCGTGCGGCCTCCCGGCTCACGATCGGACCCGTGCTCCCGGCCGGCGGCTCGGCGGCCGGACCGCTGCCGCTCGCCTTCGGCGGTGTGGCCTCCCCACCCGCGCTCGCGTCGCCCCTCGGAGCCGTGCCCCTGGCGTCCCGCACCCCCTCGCCGTTCCCTGACATGGCCTCCCCACCCGCCCGCGTGCCCGCCACCATGACCTGCGGACGGCGGGGCGGAGGGCTGGTGTGTGGGGGGTTGCTGCGTGGGGGGCTGCGGGGCGCCGGAAGCGCCGGGCTCCGGCCACCTGCGCGGCCGGTGCTGGTGCTCGTGCCCGGGGGGCAGCCCCTGACGCGGCGGCCGGGAGTGATGTCCCGGCCAGTGCGCGGGGGGCGGCCCGCCCGGGGGCCGGCTCGGCGACGGCTCCGGGTCTCCGCTCGGCAGCGAGGTCGGCTCTCCCGACGGCCCTCCCGACGGCTCGCCCGTCGCCCCGGAGGTCGGCGTGGCCGACGGCTCGGCGCTGGGGCCGCCGGAGGACGGAGGCACCGTCGCCGGGGGCGGCTGAGTGACCGATCGCGACGGTTGGGGACGTGGTGGGGGGTTCGGCACCGGGGCCGGCCGGTCCGGCAGAGCGGGCACGACCGGCTCGACCAGATCGGGGGAGGCCGGGACGCGGGAGGCTGGCGGCAGCGGAGAGCGGCCGTTGATCGAGTCGAGGCCGGCCGGGGTCGACACCGACGGAGCGCTCACCGTGCCGGCGGGAGGCCTGATGGAGAGCGGCAGCCCGCGTGAGGCTCCATCGGCCTGTTCACGCACGTCACCGGAGAACTGGGCGAACGCGAGCGCGATCGCGGCGACGGCGGCCACCGTCGCCACCGCGCCGGCCACGGCCTGGGCGAGGCGGCCCTCGCGGCGGACCCGCGCTCTCGGGAATCCCGAGGCGTCGAGCGGCCCGACCCGCCTGGCGACGAACCGGCGGTAGGGGACGAGCTCCGGGTCGATGAAGCTGCTGAGCACGCGGACCCGCAGCGTGTCCGGCAGCACCACCGGCGGCAGCAGGCCGAAGACCTTGGCCGGGGAGACCTGCCTCACCCGGTGCGGGGAGCAGGTCTCGCATCGCGCCGCGTGCTTGATCAGCTCGGCCCGCACGTCCTGCGGGATGTCATCGGAGTGCCCTTCGAGCATCCGCGCCACCCGCTCGCAGCCGTGCGCGCTCCGCCTGGCGAGGATCTCGACCGTGAGTGCGCCCCGCAGACGGTCGGTGGCGGCTTCGACCAGGCCTTCGGCGTAGCGCTGCCCCGTCCCCAGCACCCCGGCGACGTCGGCCGCCGACATGTGGTGCCGCGCCGTGAGCTCCAGGACCTCCCGGTCATCCGGGGCGAGCCCCGCCACGGTGCTCTGCGCCACCGCCCGCAGCTCGGCGTCGGTGCTGTCGGCGGGGGTGGCGGGGTCGGCCGTGGAGAGATCGGGGATGGGCGCCGTGGCGGGCGGCGCGGGCGTCCCGTCGGCACGCGGCGGCTCGCCGGGCAGCCGGCGGCGCAGGCACTCCCCACGGGCCAGGGCGTACAGCCACGGCCGGAAGCGACCGGGCTCGGCGAGAGATCCGACGAGGGCCTCGGCGGCGATCAGCGTGTCGCGCAGCGCCACCTGGGCGCTGTCGGGGTTCGCCAGCATCGCCCGGCAGTACCGGTAGACGCTCTCCGCGTGGGTGTCGTAGAGCGCCGCCAGCGCCCCGGGATCGCGGGCCCGCAACGCCTCGACCAGAACGCCGTTGTCCATGTAACTGAGGGTAAATGCTTGGTAACTACCTGCTCTACCGTTTCCCGCGAAGTCACGTAACTACATCGAGAACATTTACGGGTACGACCTCAGCACATATCCAGGAGATAGATCCACGAATACCGGCTTATCGTAAACAAACGCCTATGAAGGTTATTTCGCCATATTCAGCGGGCGTCGCGGGGCGCGAGGCCCGCGGTGGCACACCCCTGGAGCAGGCCGTCGAGGCCGAACGCGTCGACCGGCCCGAGCGCCCCCGCGCCACGCACGCCGTCCGCCAGCGCGGTCGTCGCCGCCCACGCCAGGACTCGCGCGGTGAAGTCGTACGGGTCGCCCCCGTCCAGCCGTACGGAGGCCAGCAGGCGGCCTCCCCCGTCGTACGCCTCGGCGATGGTCTGCGAGGAGATGCCCGAGCCGGGAGGTGGGGTGCGGGTGCCCGACCGGAGCACCCGGTCGGCCAGCGCCTCGGTCGCCCGCCTGACGCCGGGGAGCGCGGCGAGCACCGGCGTCGCCCGAGCCACCACCCCCGCCGCCCTGGTCAGCCCGCCCAGCCAGCCGAGGTACACGTTGACCTCGCGCAGGCCCTGATGGACCGGCGGCAGTGTGAAGTGCTCCGACGCCCCCATCGACAGGCCCTGCCTCCGGCGGCCGTCCACGGCGAAGGGGCGGGTCCGGCCGTGCTCCCGGGTGATGCGCCCCTCACGGAAGCCGTACATCGGCTCCAGCACCATGCCGAGCGCGGACGCGCGAGTCCCGGCGCTCGAGCGGCGGGCCATGTCGCCCCGCACGAAGTATCCGATGTCGACGCGCGCCGCCTCGGGGCCGGCCTTGCGCAGGGCGAGGGAGGCGGCCAGGTTGCCGGGCACGTAGTCGTACCCGAAAGCCGTGATCAGGGCGCTCCCGCGGGCCGCCGCCGCCGGGCCGTACCGCTGGAAGATCCGCTTGATGAACGTGGGCTCACCCGTGCTGTCCAGGTAGACGGCCCCGGCCTCGGTGGCGGCGGTGACGGCGGCCTCCCCCCATCGCAGGAACGGCCCGACGGTGGAGACCAGCACGTCGCCCGGCGCGACGATCCTGCGTACCGACTCGGGACGGCTCACGTCGGCGACCGCGGTCGGCAGGCCGCCGCCCAGCGACTCGGCGAGGCCGGCCAGCTTCTCCGGGTCGCGGCCGGCGAGCAGCGGCCGGGCTCCGCCTGTGACGAGCGCCTCGGCCGTGAGCCGTCCGGTGAACCCGGTGGCCCCGAAGAGCACGATCCTGGGAGTCGTCATCCCGTTACGGTAACCTGCCTCGGAGGTCAAGATCGGCAGCGGGGCGGCGGCTTGGGCGCCGCCGCCCGGCCGCTCACTGCCGGCGGTCGGTGGCCGGTTGATAGCCGCGGTCCTTCATGAACGGCTCGGTCGTCGGCAGGACGGTGTGCATGGGAGCGGCCCCGCCCTTCACCAGGTCCTCGTACGGCTTGGCCGTCGTCCCCCACGTCCCGGCCTCGATGTCGGTCCTGGCGACCTTGCCCCCGTTCACGCCGTCCACCGTGATGACGAAGCGGCGCCTGACGTTCGCCCGCACGTCCTCGACGTAGGAGGTGGCGCCGCCGAGCAGCTTCCCACCGGCGTCCCTGAGCAGGGCGGTCACCGCGAGGTTGCCCACCGCCTTGCGGAACGGGTCGAGGACGTAGCCGGTGACCAGGTAGGAGCCGTTCGGCAGCCGCTCGGTGAGCACGTCGGACACCGGGAAACGCAGGAAGGCCGACGGGATCCGCGACGCCTCCCGCCAGGACGCCGGCCGGTGCTCGATCTTCACCTTGACCGGCTTGGCCCCCGTGACGGCCTGGCCGCTGAAGGCCAGCGGCCGCCCGGGGGGCACCGCGTCGAGCGGCTGCTCCATGTGGACCACCTCCTTGCCGGCGGCGTCCACGGCGCTGATCACGGCGACCGCGTTCTCGCCGAAATGCCACCGGTTCGGGTTGGTGAGCACGCCCGCCCAGGTCACCACATAGTCGGCGCCGGAGCGCACGACCCCGGATGCCTGCTCCTTGAGGGCGAGTGGCCGGAGGCCCGGCTCCTTGTCTTCGCTCGCGCACGCCGCCATCACCGATACGGCGAGGGCGAGGGCGATCGTCATTTGGCAACGTCGCGTCACTTAGCCGTCATAACCGCTGAATGGGACGGCTGAGCTATGACACGCGCGCCTCGTGCGCTATTTTTACTCTCCCATCGTCACCGAAAGGCTTTTTCGCCTCAATTCGGATTCATCGCTGACGGGCCACGCGGCCCTCGTCCCAGACCGGCTCGGGCGCCTCGTAGACGCGGCCGTCCGCCCCGAAGACGAGATAGCGGTCGAAGTCCGCGGCGAACCAGCGGTCGTGGGTCACCGCGAGAACGGTGCCGTCGAAGGCGTCCAGGCCCTGCTGCAGCGCCTCGGCGCTGGCCAGGTCGAGGTTGTCGGTCGGCTCGTCGAGCAGCAGCAGCGTCGCGCCCGACAACTCCAGCAGCAGGATCTGCAGCCGCGCCTGCTGGCCTCCCGACAGCGTCTCGAATCGCTGCTCGGCGGTGTTCCCGGCCAGCTCGTAGCGGGCCAGGGCCTTCATCGCCTCGTTCTTGAGCCGGGCGTGCTCGCTCATGACGATCTCGCAGGGCGTCCGCTTGAACAGCTCGGGATGGGCGTGGGTCTGGGCGAAGTGCCCCGGCACCACCCGCGCCCCCAGCCTGGCCGTCCCGGTGTGCCGTACGTCATCCCCCGCGACCAGCCGCAGGAAGTGCGACTTGCCCGACCCGTTCGAGCCGAGCACGGCGACCCGCTCGCCGTACCAGATCTCCAGGTCGAACGGCTTCATCAGGCCGGTCAGCTCCAGGCCCTCGCAGATCACGGCCCGCTTGCCGGTGCGGCCGCCGCGCAGGCGCATGCTGATGAGCTGGTCCTTCGGCGCGAGCTCCGGCGGCCCGGCCTCCTCGAACTTGCGCAGCCGCGTCACGGCCGCGTGGTAGGGCGCGGCCATCCCGTCGTTGTAGGCCGCCTTCTGCTTGAGCATGACGACCAGCCGCTTGATCTTGGCGTGTTCTTCGTCCCACCGGCGGCGCAGCTCGTCGAGGCGTTCGTTGCGCTCCTTGCGCGCCTGCGTGTAGGTGGCGAAGCCGCCGCCGTGGATCCAGATGTTCCCGGACTCGACGGTGACGATCCGGTCGGCCGCGTTCGCCAGCAGCTGCCTGTCGTGGGAGACCAGCAGCACGGTCTTCTGCGTCTCCCGCAGCGCCTGTTCCAGCCAGATCTTCCCGGGCACGTCGAGGTAGTTGTCGGGCTCGTCCAGCAGGAGCGTCTGGTCCGGGCCGCGCAGCAGCGCCTCAAGCACGAGCCGCTTCTGCTCACCCCCGGACAGCGTGTTGACCTCGCGATACTTCACGTTGTCGTACGGCGCTCCCAGGGCGGCCGTCGTACAGGTGTCCCAGAGCACCTCGATGTCGTAGCCGCCGGCGTCGGTGTAGTCGGTGATGGCCTGCGCGTACCGCATCTGGGCCTTCTCGTCGTCGCGCTCCATCATCGCCATCTCGGCGTCGTTCAGCCGGGCCGCCGCCTGCCTGACGCCGGGGGGCGCGACGCTCAGCAGCAGGTCGTGGACCGTACGGCGGTCGCGGATGCTGCCGATGAACTGCCGCATGACTCCCAGGCCGCCGGAGTGGGCGACCGAGCCCTCCACCGGCTGGAGATCACCCGCGACCAGGCGCATCAACGTCGTCTTGCCCGCCCCGTTGGGCCCGACGAGCGCGGCCTTGACCCCCTCGCCGATCCGGAACGAGACGTCGTTCAGAAGCGGCCTGCCATCAGGCAGGACATAGGTCAGATGGCTCACGTTTATCATGGAACCCACATAGCAAAGTCGACGGCGATGGACATTCGGCCAGCGTAGGGACGGGAACGAAGATCTGGCCACTGGATAAACGTGATGTCCCGCGCGGAGCGGGGACCGCAGTGGCCCCCGTGCGTTCGGTCAGCGAAGGCGGCCCGGCCGGCCCGTGAAGCCGACCGGGCCGACTCGTCAGTCGACGAGCATCGCGCTGAATCGCGACTCCGCCGCGTCGAACTCGATCACGCGCACACGGACCGTCGCGCCGACCGCGGCACCGCCACCGCGAACGAGCCCTTGCACACCGGAATCAGACTCGACGAAGAGCCCGAACGGCTTGGCGGACTTGACGACGACAGTGACCTCGTCACCGGCGTTCAGGAGGGTTCCGGTCATACGGCTCACCCCCTCTCCATCCTCAGGGTGAGTCGGACAGCGGTGCGCACGCAGACCCCAGGTTCCTTCTGTCGCGGGGTAGCGCGGGCGCCGGACTCTGCCCGGACGTCACGCAAGCAGATGGTACAGGCTGAGGGACCGATTCACAGGTCCTGATCGTTCCGCGACCGCGGCTGCGCTCCTCGGCTGGAGCGAGCGAGTCAGCGCGATGAGTCGTTGATTCCCCGTTGCGGCACTCGCCCGTCCGGGAGCGGGCCGGGCGCACAACCTGCGGATCCTCACCGACGAGGTGGTTCTCAAGCTGCTAAAAGGTGATTTACCAGTATTAGATTCTGGGCCATGCGTGAGAACTCCCCCTGGCGGCGCCGTCTCGTGTGGTCGGTCGCGGTCATCGCGTCCCTCGGACTGATCGCGGTGGGCGGCGCGGGGTGGTACTACTCCGGGCTCGTCATCGACCCGGTCCATGCCTCTGACTACCCCCTCACCGTCACGGCCGTGAACGGGGACCAGGTCACACTCAAGGGCGGCTCGGACACCGCCGCCCCCGGCACGTACGGCCTGACCTGGGAGGACGGGAACGCGCTCCTCGGCCCGGCGGTCGCCACCGGGGCCGGCACCGTGACCAGGAAGGTCACGAAGGTGGTGCGGGGCGACCTGCGCCCCGGCCTGCACGCCTATCTGGACCGGTGGCTGTGGGGGCACGGGAACCCGTCGGCCGCGGGGGTGCCGTACACGGACGTGAAGATCCCCTCATCGCTCGGCGACCTCCCGGCGTGGCGGACCGAGGGCACCTCGCCGACGTGGGTGATCGCCGTACACGGACGGAACGCGAACCCGGCCGAGGCGCTGCGCGTGCTGCCCGTCTTCCACAAGCTGGGGATGCCGGTGCTCGGCATCACCTACCGCAACGACGAGGGCGCGCCCGCGAGCCCTGACGGGAAGTTCCACCTCGGCGCCACCGAGTGGGAGGACGTCGCGGCGGCCATCACCTACGCCAAGGCGAACGGCGCCACCGGCGTGGTCCTCTACGGCTGGTCGATGGGCGGCGGGATCGTCCCCATGACCGTGCGGAAGGTGCCGGACGCCCCGGTCAAGGGCATGATCCTGGACAGCCCCGTAATGGACTGGAGAGCGCCCATCGCCCTCGGCGCGGAGCAGATGGGCGTGCCGCACTTCCTGGTCACGGTGGGCGAATGGGTGATCGAGCGGCGCACCGGCCTGTCCTTCGACGACCTCGACCAGGTACGGCACGCGCGCGATTTCAAGACCCCCGCCCTGATCTTCGTCGACTCGTCGGACGCGACCGTGCCGGTGGGCCCGGCGCTGGAGTTCGCCAAGGCCAGGCCCGATCTGGTCACCCTGGTGCGCACCGACGGCGGCGGGCACACCGGATCCTGGAACGTCGACCAGGCCCGTTACGAGAGCGCGCTCAAGACCTTCGTGTCGTCGCTGTAGGCCGCGTCCCGCCGCGTCGGGCGGCTCACGGCACGATCACGGTCATCGCGGTGCGTACGACCGTGAAGCCGAGCCGCTCGTAGAGGCGCCTGGCCGGGTTCCCCTCGGTGACGGCCAGGCCCAGCGTGGTCAGCCCGTCCGCCACCGCTCGCGCCTGCGCGCCGGCGAGCAGGAGCCCGCCGAGACCGCGCGGTGAGCGGGCCGGGTGGCGGAAGACCTCGGGCACCCAGGGCGTGCCGTCCCTGTCGGTGATCAGCACGCCCGCCACCACCTCGTCGCCGCGGTCCACGGCGAGCACACTGCACGGAAGCAGCCGCCCGATGATCCTTCCGCCGAGCAGCGGGGCCAGCTCCTCGTGGAGGGCCTTCGCCTCGTCGCGGGGATGGTGGTCGGGATGGCCGGGCGGGTAGGCGGCCCGCCACGCCGGGAACACCTGCTCGGCGGGCCGGTCGCAGGGCACGAACCTGAACCCCTCCGGGGGCTCGCCCGCCGCGATGGGGACGGCGCGCAGGTCGCAGGCCATCTCGTGGGCGTGCCGGACGAGGCGGGCGCCCCGGCGGACCAGCTCCTCCCCCAGCGCCGGGGGTGCGGAGACCGCCCAGCCCCGCAGCTCGGAGAAGATCACGTCGGCGGGTGCGGGGCCGATCACCTCGACCAGGTCGGCCCATGGGAGGCCGTCGCGGACGTCCTCGATGAAGGTGATCGCCGGGACGCCGTCCGGGCCGGCTCTGACCTGTCGTTCCTCGTTCATCCCTGGAAGGGTGGCCCGGCCGTGGCGCGAGGGGCAAACCGTTTTCCAATGAAAGACCCCGTCAGGAGCGTGCTCCTGACGGGGTCTTTCACGCAGGCCGGTGCCGGGTCGCCTCTCGGCGAAAGGCACAACGTGGCTCCAGCCGAACGGTAGTCCACGAAGGCTAAATTAGGTGAGGCCCGGGGACACCTGCACACCGGCCACGTGAGATGTAACCACACACCCCGTCTCGTTGTTCCCCACCTGCCAGATTTTTCGCGCGTCGTCAGGCGGCGATGGTGGCGTGCATCTCCCACACGAGGATCTCGGCGGCCTCGGTCGCGGTGACCTTCTGCCCGCCGGTCGCGGTGAAGCGCACGGCGTCACCGGCGCTCAGCGTGCCGGCGCCTTCGAGGGTGACCGCCCCACGGGGGACGAACAGGTGCAGGAACGGCGCCTCGGGCAGCTCCACGCTCTGGCCCGGCTGGAGCCGGGCGGCGTACAGCGCGGCGTAGCGGTTTTTGATGTGGATGGCCGCGGCGCCCTCGTGCTTGGCCATACCGGACGCGACCGGGACCAGGCCGCCCGACAGCAGCTCGCCCTCGATCTCCAGCTGCTCGTAGCCGGGGTCGATGCCGGCCTCGTCGGGAACCACCCACATCTGCACGAAGTGCACCGGGTCCTTGTGGGCGGCGCCGCCCTGGAGCCGCCAGGAGTCGTTCTTCTCCGAGTGCAGGATGCCGGTCCCGGCGCTCATCCGCTGGGCGAGACCGGGGTAGATGACCCCGTTGTGCCCCTCGGAGTCCTGGTGGACCAGGGAGCCCCGCAGCACCCACGTGACGATCTCCATGTCCCTGTGGGGATGGGTCTCGAACCCGGTGCCCGCGTTGACGATGTCGTCGTTGTTCACCAGCAGCAACCCGTGGTGGGTGTTGGCGGCGTCGTAGTGGCCCCCGAACGAGAAGGAGTGCTTGGAGTCGAGCCAGCCGATGTCGGTCTTGAAGCGCTCGTCGGCGCGGCGGACGTCCACGCTGGGAGAGAGCTGGCGCGTGGTCATGAGATGCCCCTTCCGGAAACGACCGGGGCGCGGATCCGGAGTTCGGTGGCGCCCGTGTACGACTCGCCCAACCTACATGACATGTCATTCATTCCCGAATTAGATGATGCGTCATTCACCTGGGTAGACTCGGGGCATGACCGGCCCTCGATGGCTCGACGACGACGAGCAGCGCGCATGGCGGTCGTATCTGCGGATGCAGGCGCGGCTCACGGCCCGGCTCAACCGTCAGCTGCAGGCCGACTCGGGCCTGTCCCTCGCGGACTACGACGTGCTGGTGCAGCTCACCGACACCCCGGACGGGCGCCTGCGGCCCTTCGAGCTCCAGCGGGACCTGCAGTGGGAGCAGAGCCGCCTGTCGCACCATCTGACCCGGATGCAGCGCCGAGGCCTGGTCGTGCGCGAGGAGTGCGCCGACGACGGCCGCGGGGCCTTCGTCGTGCTCACGGACGCCGGCCGCGACGCCATCGTCGCCGCCGCGCCCGGCCACGTGGAAACCGTACGGCGGCTGTTCTTCGACGGCCTCGACGCCGAGCAGGTCGCGACGCTGGAACGGCTGTCGGCGCGGGTGCTCGACCGGCTCGACCCCGGTGAAGAGCCGCCCGCGTGACGCTCAGGGAAGCGTGACGAACCTGCCGAGGAAGTGCCGCGCGGCGGGGGTGTCCAGGCGGTAGTCGTAGTTGGTCGCCTTGCAGGCGTCGTCGTCGCCGCTGATCGTGGTGGCCACGAGCACGTCGGAGGCGGGCCCGCCGAGGAAGTTGGGGCCGCCGGAGTCTCCGTAGCAGGTCCCGCCGTCGCCCTTGAAGGGGTTGACCGACAGCTTGAGCCATCCACGCGACAGGGACTCGAAGGAGATGGAGGCCTGGTTACGGGTGTCGGTGTAGGTGAACTTCCATCCGTGCCTGCTCTTCGTCGGGGCCTGCGCGCCGTACCCGACGGGGGTGAACCGCGCCGTCTCCAGGCTGCCGTCGGCCTTGAGCCTGTCGAGCATGCCCTCGGCGGGCAAGGTGGCGGGCTTGATTCCGGGCACGGCCGCGTCGAAGACGACCACAGCCATGTCGTACGGATCCGCCTTGTCGTCGTATCGCTCGTCGGGCACGTAGCGTCCCGTGTAGACGGCGTCCCCCGGCCCGTAGTGGCTGGAGAACGACACCCGCGCGGTCTTCTGCCCCCGCTCCCCGCAATGGGCCGCGGTCAGGAAGACGGTCGGCGAGATGAGGGTGCCGGTGCAGTACGACCAGGTGCCGTCGCCCAGCGGCTTGTCGGCGATGAGGGCCCCCACCTCCGGGTGGTCCACTCCGTCCAGGGAGCCGTTGGTGATGGCCCACGCGGGAGAGGCGACAGCCGCGACGAGTGCTGTCAAAATCACGACAAAGGGGACAAAACGCATCCACGAACTGTAATCGCCCTTGGGGCCGGGCACCCACTTCCGCCGGAAAGATCTACTCCATCATTGTCGGCGGACGAGGTCGCGGCGAGGTGCGGCCCTGCGGCTCGGCGTTGCAGGACGGGGCGCGTCGAGACATTTCGGGACGTCTGGAAATCGCCGCCCATACGCCGGGCGCGCAATAGCGCCGGCAGTCTCCATGAGCATTTCCCGGCCGAATTCCCGGCGGACAGAAAAGCCACGCACAATGGCTCCAGCCATTATGCGTGGCTCTTTTCGGCCGCCCTGGGAGCAGCGTTCCCCGGGCGTTCGCCGGCTATGTCAGCCGATCATCCTCCGGAACTCCCGGTGATGCCGGCTCATCCTCTCGTGACGGTGATGCCGGCCCATCCTCTCGTGACGCTGGTGACGTTCCCTGTCGTAGCGGTCGCGTCCGCGCTCCTCCCGGCCGTAGCGGTCGTGTTCCCTGCCGTAGCGGTCGTGCTCCCGCCCGTAGCGGTCGTGGCCCCGGCCGTAGCGGTCGTGCTCCCGGCCGTACCGGTCACGGTCACGCCCGCGGTCGGGGCCCGGAGGCGGCTGGGCGATGTTCGTCGTCGCGGTGCTGACCGCCGCCGTGTGGGTGCCGGAGGCTGCGGATGCTTGAGATGCCTGACCTGGCCCGAAGGTCAGGGCTGCCAGGAGGGCTGCGCCGAGCGGCAGTGTCAGTCGCTTGCCGTACATAAGCGGCTCCTCTCTCCGCATTCGCAAGGCGAATACGATTCGAATCCATCTTCGGCAGCGAAATCGCGGCGCGTCTAGACGAGTTGACCGACTATTGGGTTCGCGACCTGGACTCCATTCCAGTGCATGAAGGCATATATCCGGAACGGGTCGGAGGGCGGGGTTCTCGATCTACCGCCGCCCTACTCCCCTCAGGAGCCCGGCAGACGGAACCGGCGAGGTCGTCCGCCGACAAGGTCATCAGCATCGGGCGGGCAAGCCGGCCCCCCGGCGTCCTGAGACGGGTGCGGCCGGAAGGGCCACCGGTCAGGCGGGCGGGGCCGCGACGTGGTCGCGCCAGGTGTGCCGGGGCTCGAAGCCGAGCACGGCCCTGGCCCTGTCGACGCTCATCAGGGCCTCGAACTCGCCGAGCTCCTTTGTGATCTTCACGTCGGGGAAGACCTCGGCCATGAGCCGGGCCGAGGGGGTCGTCATGACCGTGTCGGCCGCCGCGATGATGACGCTGTCATGACCGGTGACGTCGGCGTCCAGCGCGAGCCGGGCGGCCAGCGCGCAGTCGCGCACGTCCACGTAGCTCCAGAGGTTGAACTTGCGCAGTGACGGGTCGTCCCAGAACGAGGGGAAGCGCTCGTAGCCGGCGGGCGTGATGACGTTGGACAGGCGCAGCCCGACGAACGGGATGCCGCTCCAGCCCGAGATGTGCTCCGCCATGGTCTCGGTGAGCACCTTCGACAACGCGTACGTCGTGGTGGGGTGAGGGTAGTGGTCCTCGTCCAGCGGCACGTAGCGGGGTGGGACGTCGAACTCCAGGCCGAGCGTCGTCTCACTGGACGCGTAGACCACCCGTCGCAGCCCCAGAGTCGCGGCGGCCAGGAACACGTTGCCGTTCATCGTCGTGTTGGCGGCCAGCGTACGGGCGGGCGGGACCAGCGTCGGAGCGGGGATGTTGGCGATGTGGACGACCGCGTCGGCTCCGGTCAGCACCTCGACCACATCGCCGTAGTCGGTGAGGTCGGCCCGCGTGTACTGGAAGTCGGGCCGCGACCACTGGGCGGGCAGCGTCGCCGGGTGCGGGACGACGTCGGTGGCGACGACACGGTGGCCATGGTCGAGCAGCTCGCCGACGACCGCGCCGCCCACCATGCCGGCGGCTCCGGTGACACAGATGATTTCGGACATTCCCCTATCTTCGCGGCTCCGGCGAGCTCGCGGACAAGGAGGGCTGCGCTGTCATACCGGTGACCGGGGTGACGGCGGGAGACCAGGAGACGTCGTCGAGAGGGCCCGTCGCCTGCGGCGGAAGGTCGAGGGCGAATCCGGCCAGGTTGCCGTGCAGCTGGTCCAGGTTGCGCGGGCCGATGATGACGGAGGTGACCCCCGGCCGCTGACGCACCCAGGCGATGGCGACGGCGGTGGGGGTCGTGCCGAGGTCGGTCGCGACCTTGCCGACCTCGCCGGCGATGCGCAGCGCGCGCTCGTTGAGCAGCCCGCCGGCCCAGGCGCGGGCCATCGGCGCGGGCGAGGCCAGCAGCCGGCCCATCCTGCTGTCGGCGTCCGGGGCGGCGACCTGGGCGTATCGTCCGGTGAGCACCCCACCGGCCAGTGGCGACCAGACCATCGTCCCCAGGCCGTGCCGCCGGCAGGCGGGCAGGATCTCCGCCTCGACGGCCCTGGCCACCAGCGAGTACTGCGGCTGGAGGCTGATGAAGGGGGTAACACCGAGACGCTCGGCGGCCCAGCGGGATTCCACGATCTGACTGGCCGTGAAGTTGGAGCAGCCGATGTAGCGGACCTTGCCCGCGCGCACGAATCCGTCAAGCGTGGCGAGGGTCTCCTCGACAGGAGTGTGCGGGTCCCACTGGTGGCACTGGTAGAGATCGATGTAGTCGGTGCCGAGCCTGCGCAGGCTGGCCTCAAGCGCCCTCGTCAGGTGGGCGCGCGACAGCCCGCGGTCGTTCGGGCCGGGGCCTGCGGGAAGGAACGCCTTGGTGGCGAGCACGACCGAGGCCCTTTTGCCGCTGATGGCGCGGCCCAGGATCTCTTCCGACTGACCGCCGGTGTAGACGTCGGCGGTGTCGACGAAGTTGTGCCCGAGGTCGAGGAAGGCGTCGACGACGCGCCTGGCCTCGGGCTCGTCACAACTGCCCACGCCGCCTCCGGTGCCGAAGTTCATCGTCCCCAGGCAGGCCGCGGAGACCCGCAGGCCCGAGCGGCCCAGCGTCCGGTAGTCCATCGAGAATGTCCTTCCATTCCAGATATAATCGGAACAAGCGTTCCGGTGAACATACGGAACAGGTGTTCCGTATGTCAATGCCCGATGGAAGGGACGACGATGAGCGGCGACGCCAAGCCGTTGCGTGCCGACGCCCGGCGCAATCAGGTCCGCGTGCTGGAAGCGGCCGAGGTGGTCCTGGCCCGCGACGGCCTGTCGGCCTCGATGCGCGCGATCGCCCAGCAGGCGGGGGTGGGCCTCGGCACGATCTACCGGCACTTCCCCACACAGGAGGCGCTCTACCAGGCCATCATCATCGAACGCATGCGCAGGCTCATCGCCGAGGCGGACGCGCTGGGCGCCTCGGACGACCCGGGGGCGGCCTTCTTCCTGTTTCTCACCCGCATCGTGGACAACGCCAAGCAGAAGAAGGCCCTGGCGGACGGGCTGGCCGACGCGGGCGTCGACCACAAGACCGGCCTGTCCGGCATCCGCCGCGAGATGCGCGACGCCATCAGAGCCCTGCTCACCCGCGCCCAGCGGTCCGGCACCGTACGCGACGACCTCGACATGCCCGAGGTCCTCGCCCTGCTGAGCGCCGTCTGCATGGCCGCCGAACGCAACCAGTGGTCCGCCGGCCTGCAATCGAGCGCGCTGGCACTGCTCTTCGACGGCTTCCGCCCTCACCGGGAGCGGTGACAGGCCTCTTTCCGCCGGCCGGGGCGCCGGTCACCCCTGGCTCGCGGCCCGCCGTCATGACCGCCCGGCCCGCCGTCCATGGCGGGCCGGACGGCGGAGCCGGTCAGGCGTTGGCGATGGTCCACTGGTTGTTGGTGCTGGCGTTCGGAGCCCACATCTGCACGGCGGAGCCGACCGTGGTGAGGCCGGCGCCGTCCAGCGCGGTGCCGGTGCCGCGGTTGATGATCTGGTAGCGGCCGTTGCCCATGCTGTTGAGCCGCCACTGCTGGTTGTTGCCGCCGTTCCAGGTCGTCTGCAGGCAGTTGGCCCCGTTGGCGGTGTTGCCCCAGCTGTCGGCGACCATGCCGTTGGTGCGGTTGACGATGCGGTACCAGCCGCTGCCCAGGCTCACCAGCTGCCACTGCAGGTTGGTGCTGCCGTCGTAGTTCCACTGCTTGAGCGGCGACGCCGAGGCGACGTTCCCGCCGCTGTCCAGGGCGAGGCCGGTGGCGGCGTTGAGTATCCGCGCCCAGCCCGTCGGGACGGTGCTCCCGCCCAGGGTGGGGATCTGCCCGTTGAAGGTCAGCTTGACCACGTACGCCGGGGCGCTGAACGGGGCGTTGGACGAGGGCATCGTGATGTGCAGAGCGGAACCGTCCTGCGTGCGGGTGGGCAGGTCGATGTACTGCCCCGCGGAGGAGCCCAGCAGCTGCACCGAGGCCAGCGTGCCCAGATTGATCCGGCCTGAGCCCAGGGTCGTGATGTTCAGCGTGCTGCCCGGCCAGCCCATCACGGTCGCGTACAGCACCGTGCCGGCCTTGTTGCGGGTGAACCGGATGTCGGTGTTGGTGCCTGCCCGCGGCGTGGTGAAGGAGCCGCCGCCCATCTGCGTGGGGCCCTCACCGAAGACCGACCAGGCCCGGGTGGAGTAGATGGACTCGCCGAAGCGCTTGAGGTAGTCGCCGATGCCCAGCAGCACCGTCCGCTGCCCGGAGGGGATGGTGCCGTCGGCCATGGGGGCGATGTTCAGCAGCATGGTGCCGTTCTTGCTGACCCGGTCGATCAGCGAGTGCAACATGGCGTTGAGCGAGTAGTAGCCGATGCCGACGGTGTAGCACCAGCTCGAACTGGAGATGCTGTCGTCGGTCAGCCAGTAGGGGGTCTGGATGCCGGCCGGCCCGCCGCGCTCGTAGTCGACGACCTCGCCCCTGGTGTTGAAGCCGTCCTTGTAGGTGGCGACGACGTCCTTGTTCCAGGCGACCGCGCGGTTGTAGTAGTACGACAGGAAGTCCAGCCGCCGCGATTCGGGCAGCTGGGACAGGTTGAAGTCCTGCCAGATGATGTCGGGCTGGTAGCCGTCGATCACCTCGCGGAGCTTGTCGTACCACAGTTGCTGGTGCGCGGCGGCGCCGAGCTGGCCGTACAGCTTCCTGAGCGTGGCGGTCGACTGCGCCGGCACCCATTCGTAGAAGCCGGTGAAGTTGTACGCGTGGTGCAGGGAGGCCAGCAGCTTCAGGCCCTTGGCCCGGATGGCGTCGGCGTGCAGCCGCAGCAGGTCGAGCCTGGGGCCCGTGGCGACGGAGTTCCACTCGTTCGCCGAGCTGTTCCACATCGAGTAGCCGTCGTGGTGCTCGGCCACCGGGCCGGCGAACTTGGCGCCCGCGTCGACGAAGAGCTGCGCCCACTCGTTGGGGTCGAAGTTGCCGCCGGCGGACTTCAGCTTGGGCGCGAACTGCACCCAGTTGCCGGCCTTGTCCCGCGCGCCGTTGATGAAGTTGTGATACGGCCACACCGAGGGATCACCGTAGACGCTCTTGTGGTGATTGTTCTCGTTCGAGCCGTTGTTGTACATGTTGCGGGGGTACCACTCGTTGGCGTACGCGGGGACGCTGAACACTCCCCAGTGGTAGTAGATGCCGAACTTGGCATCCTGGAACCACTCGGCGGCCGGCGGGTGCTGATCGACCGACGTCCAGCTCGCGCTGTAGCTCTGCGGGCCTTCGGTCGCCCAGGCGGTGCGGACTCCCAGCAGGCCGGCGGCCGCGACGCCTCCGGCCCCGGCGAGCAGTGTACGGCGGCTGAACTGGTACGAGGATGCCGACATGGAGAACCTTTCGAGACTGGGGGGAATCCTTCTAGGTCACTGCACCGCCGGCGCGGCCGGCCTCGCCGGCCGTGCGCTGAGTGGATGTCGTGCGCACATGTCCACGGATCGTCGAGGACCGGATGGTCCGCGGTCCCCACTGATCCGATCATTGTTATCGATAACATTCCTCGTCGGCCGGAAGGGAGGTCTCATCGGGTGAAGTCATCGAATTGGCGATGCGGCGAAAGCAAATACGACCCGGCAGGCCCCGTCAAGGTCGGCCTCATCGCCTCCCCGCCCCTGTCAGAGCCCCACGCCTCTCCCCTGCGGCGGTCACACCTACCGGGATGAGGTCGTGATGAAAGTTTCATTCTGGACACTTCCGCCCGGCGCACCCAGCGCGGCAGGCGAAGATCAACCGCGTACGGCCTCTCGCCGTACCGAGGCATCGCTACCCGTCCGCCCGGTCTATGCCTGAAATACACGTATCAACCGGTTAAGTCATCCGATCAACTGTGTTCGGCGCATCCGCGGGTCGCGGGAGCGGACGGCGGCTCAGGCTCAGGACTCCCGCGCCGCGTCGTAGGCGTCCCGCGCCTCGAAGACCTCGTCGAGGCTGCTTTCGACCCACCGGGTCAGCTCCCATACGCGCCCCGCGACCTCGTGGCCCATGGGCGTCAGCGAGTAGTCGACGCGCGGGGGGATGACGGGCTTGGCGTCGCGGTGGACGAAGCCGTCGCGTTCGAGTGCCTGGAGAGTCTGCGCGAGCATCTTCTCGCTCACGCCGCCGACCTTGCGGCGCAGCTCGCTGAAACGGTACGAGCGCCCCAGCAACGCGATCAGGACCAGCACGCCCCAGCGGCTGGTCACATGTTCCAGCACCACCCGTGACGGGCACCCCGCACGGCTGACGTCCGGCCACAGCTCCCGCATCCCGGCTTCCGGGCTCACCCTTACGTCCACGCCAGTACCTTACTCAAAAGTAGGTACTTACGGGAAGGGATGTACCGCTCGTACGGTGAGCTCCGGCGCGACCCGCGCTCCTGACACACGTCATCACGTCAACGGGATAGGGACACCTATGAGCATCATCATCACCGGGGCCACCGGACAGCTCGGCCGTATCGTCATCGCGGAGCTGCTGGCCGCCGGGGTGCCGGCGGGCGAGATCACGGCCGTCGCGCGCGACAAGGAGAAGGCCGCCGACCTGGCGGCGCGGGGCGTTCAGGTGCACATCGCCGACTACGACCAGCCGGACACGTTCGCCGGGGCGTTCCGGGCCGGCGACCGCGTGCTGCTCGTCTCCGGCACCGACATCGGCCGGCGCACGGCGCAGCACTCCGCGGTCATCGACGCGGCGAAGGCGGCGGGCGTGGCCCAGCTCGCGTACGTCGGCATCTTCGGCGGCCCCAAGGCGGACTTCCTGCTGGGCGACGAGCACCGCGCGACCGAGCAGCTGATCCTCGACTCCGGCCTGCCCTACACCTTCCTGCGCGACAACTGGTACTCGGAGATGTACCTCGGCGACCTGGCCGGCATCGTCGAGCGTGGCGCCGTCGTCACCAACGTCGCCCCGGGAAGCCGCATCGCCACCGCTCCGCGCAGGGACTACGCCGCGGCCGCCGCCGTGGTCATGCGTGAGGACGGGCATCTGAACACGGCGTACGAGCTGGGCGGCGACTCGGCGTGGTCGTTCGAGGAGTTCGCCGAGGAGGTCACGCGGCAGACCGGAAGGACCGTCGTCCACACCTCCGTCACCGCCGCCGAACGCAAGGCGATCCTCACCGGCGCGGGCGTCCCCGCCGCCTTCGCCGAGATCCTCGTGGACGTGGACGAGGCCATCGGCCGGGGAGCGCTGTCCGCGACACCGGGCGACCTGTCGCGACTCATCGGCCGCCCGACGACCCCCATCGCGGACTCGATCGCCGAGGCGCTGACGTCCGCGTCATCCTGAGGCGTCCGGCCCTCAACGCTCACACAAAGGCGAACGGAGACGCCCATCACGGGACGAGCAGCCCACATCGGGATTCGGACCCCCTGTGTGCCCAATATCGGGCTAGGAACATCACGGACATCTCCCTGTAACTGATCGTCTATACGGTCGCGTGCATTACCGGGTTCCACAAGGAGCGCTTGGTGCACAAAGTCCGATTCACCCTCACTGCTCTTTTCACCGTTTCTCTCACCATCCCCCTGACGCCGGCGGTGGCCCTGGCCAAGCCCCATCGGCCTCCCGTACTGGATCTGGAAACCCTGACCGGCGCCCAGGCCGAGGCCATGATGGCCAAGGGCCAGCTCACCTCCGTCGAGCTGACCCAGGCCTACCTCGACCGGATCGCGGCGCTGAACAAGCGCGGCCCGGGGCTGAACGCCGTGACGCAGCTCAACGCGGACGCGCTGAAGGAAGCGGCGCAGGCCGACCGGCAGCGGGCGGCCGGGCACGTCCTCGGGCCGGCGCACGGGCTGCCGATCCTCATGAAGGACCTCGTCGACGTCGCCGGCATGTACACCTCGGCCGGCAACTACTCGCTGCGCAAGTCGTATCCGGCGACGGACGCGGGCATCACGAAGAAGCTGCGCGAGCACGGGGTCGTGATCCTCGGCAAGCTGGGCCTGTCGGAGTTCGCCAACAGCTTCGGCAACCAGCCGTCCGGTTTCAGCAACCTCACCGGACAGGTCATCAACGGCATCGACGCCGACCAGAACCCCAGCGGCTCGTCGTCCGGAACCGGCGCCGCCATGGCGGCGGCCATGTCCACACTGGGCATCGGCACGGAGACGTCGGGCTCGATCATCAGCCCGTCGAGCACGCAGAGCCTCGTCGGCCTGCGGCCGACCGTCGGGCTCGTGCCGGGCTACGGCATCGCGCCGATCAGCGCGTCGCAGGACACGGCGGGCCCGATGGTCCGCAGCGTCTCGGACGCCGCGATGACGCTCGCATCGATCGCCGGGCCCGACCCGGGCAGCGACGCGGAGTACAGCGCGATCTTCGGGCCCGACTACCTCGCCACCGGCGTCATCCCCACGCCGCCCGCGCAGGTGCCGGACTACATGGCGGCCCTCGACACCGGCTTCGTCAAGGGCAAGAAGATCGGCTTCAACGGCACGCTCACCGACGGCAGCCCGCTCAAGGCCGCGTACGACGCGCTGACCGCCGCGGGCGCGATCATGGTGCCGCGGCCGACGACGACCATCGGCACCCTGCCGGCGCTGCCCGCCGGATACGAGCAGCACAAGACCATCGACGAGTACTACAAGCGCCTCGGCCCGCAGGCGCCGATCCAGTCGCTGGCCCAGGAGATCACCGACAACCAGGCCAACGCCCAGCAGGCCCTGAAGTTCGGCAACGCCAACCACGTCAGCGCGGGGCTCGCCGACATCACCCCCGGCGGGGCCAACGAGACCGCGTACCGGGCGAACCTGCCCGTACGCAAGGCCGCCTGGCACAAGGCCATCGACGACATGATGACCTACACCAACTCCGACCCGGCCCAGCCGGCGGACCCCGTGATCGCGATCCTCGGCAGCGTTCCCAACGCGCCGCAGGCCGGATACCCCTCGATCACGATCCCCATGGGATACGCCGCCACGACCCGCCGCGCGGTCAACGTGCAGGTCCACGGCAACGCGTACGACGAGTACAACCTGATCGGCGTCGGGTACGTCATCGAGCAGGCCACCCACCTGCGCCAGACGGCCGGTTCGGTGAACCCGAGCATGTACCGCTGCGCGAAGACGGTCCCCGCCGAGCCCTTCGCCGGGCGCGGCCACTGCAACCCCGACTACGACACGATCATGCACATGATCGGCCAAGCCCCCCGGCCGCTGCCGTTCTCGCTGGAGACCGAGTCGGCTCAGAGCCTCAGCGCCCGGCTCGCCGCCGGCACGCTGAGCTCGGAGGACCTCGTCAAGGCCTACCTCTACCGGATCGCGCTGACCAACGCCGAGGGGCCGGCCACCCAGGCGGTCCGCTCGATCAATCCGGACGCCGTCAAGGAGGCCCGCGCGCTCGACAAGGATCGGAACAAGAAGGACAACAAGCATCCGCGCGGTCCCTTGTACGGCCTGCCCGTCCTGCTCAACGACGGGTTCGACGTCGAATCGCTGGCGACGACGGGTGGCTCGATCGCCCTGCAGGACCTCCAGCCGGGCCGCGACTCGACGGTGGCGGCCAAGCTCAAGGCGGCCGGAGCCATCATCCTCGGCAAGACGAACATCTCCGAGCTGAACGGCGTCTTCGACGCGAACATGCCGAAGGGATACTCCTCACTCGCCGGTCAGGTGCTCCTGCCGTCCGACACCGACAAGACCCCGGCCGGTTCGTCCGCCGGTTCGGCGGCGGCGACGGCCTCCGGGCTGGCGGCGTTCACCGTCGGCATGGAGACGTCGACCGACTCGGCCCAGCTCGTCGCCCCCGCAGACGCGGCCGGCGTCGTCGGCCTGAAGCCGACGGTCGGCCTGGTCAGCCGCACCGGAGTCCTTCCGGTCGCCCGGTCGCAGGACGCTCCCGGGCCGATCAGCCGCACCGTCTACGACGCCGCGAGCGCGCTCACGGTGATCGCCGGACCGGACAAGGCCGACCCTGCGACGGCGGGAGCGCCCGTCAAGGACTACACGGCGGGTCTGTCCCCGACCGCGCTCAAGGGCAAGAAGATCGCCATCGTGGACAACGCGGCAGTGCCGTACGCCGCGGCGGTGACGGCCCTGCAGGCGCTCGGGACCACGGCGACGCAGGTGACGATCGGCACGCCGAACCCCGACCCGGCGAGCATCGTGCCGAGCGAGTTCAAGCGCGACCTGAACATCTACCTGTCCGGCATCCGGCGCGGTCCGGGAGCCCGGTCGCTCCAGGCCGTCATCGACTACAACAACGCCAACCCCGTGGAAGGGCTGAAGTACCAGCAGGGCCAGCTTCTCGCCGCCCAGGCCGTCGACCTGTCCGACCCCGCCACCGGCGCGGCGTACAAGGCCGACCTCGATGCGGGCAGGTCGTCGAGCCGGGCGCTCATCGACAACGTCCTCACCAACGGGACGCCGGACGACAAGTCGGACGACTTCGACGCCGTCATGGTGCCGGGCGGCAGCCCGCTCATCGGTTACGCCGACCGCGCCGGCTATCCGGCGCTGACGCTCCCCGCCGGGTACGGCGCGACCGCCAGCTCCTCGGGCCACAACCCTGTCGGCGTCACCCTCGTCGGCACGGCCTTCAGCGAGTCCACCCTCCTCGCCGACGGCTACGCCCTGGAGCAGGCGACGAACGTCCGCCTCGCGCCCAGTTACACCAACCCGAGCATGTGGCGGTGCGTGCCCGGCAGCACGTTCTTCACCGGGGAGCTGTGCAACCCCGGCGACCGTCTCCTCGAATCCCGCCGCTGACCCCATCCTCCAGGGCCCGCGCCGTCACCCGGCGCGGGCCCCTTCCCGCTCGCCGCCCCCTTCCAGCGGCGGGATCAGCGATCCGACCCACTCACGAGTGGCGCCGCCGGTCGCGTCGGCGAGACCACGCAGGCGGCCCGCGAACCAGGGAGCCCGCTCAAGCTCCCCCTCCCGCACCCAGTGCTCGACCATGTGACGGAAGGCCGCTTCACGCCGGCTCGCGCGGCCATGAGTGCTCGCGGCCAAGATGGCCTCCCCCGCACCGGCAAGCGCCAGGCACAGGGGCCGGACATCTGTCCGCCCGGCATAGGCGGCGTGGCGCACCATGCGGATCTCCATCATCACTCCGTGAAGGATCGTCGCGGCCACCAACGCGACGTCCTCCAGCGGCTCCGGCTGTCGCCGCGGGCGTCTCCGGCGAGACGGCTCGCGCGGGCCGCGGTCGCGTTTCACCTGTGGTGGCAGCAACGGCTCAAGCCGGTACCCGGCGATCGCGGACTGCTCCACCATCCACGTCCGCCGCTCCGCGCCGAGATCGGCCATCCACTTCAGAGCGGCACGTGCCCGCCGCTCACGGCCCCACGATGTACGTGCGGCCATCGCGCGGAACAAGGGGAAGGTGTTGTTGTCCCACACGTCGGCGACCGTGTAAATGGCCTTGCGATCGTAGGTCCGGGCGTCCGCTGACGCCTCCGCCATCTGGACGAGCGAACGGTCCAGCAGTGCGGCGAACGCCCCCGCCGCCTCCGTTCCCATACAGATCATCCTCGCGGATCGACGACGTGAACGGCGCCTGGTGCGCGCTCGCCCCTGGTCGAGATGGCGGCCGAGGACCTCCGGGATAAGGTGCCCCGGTGGAGGATATGAGTCGTTTGTTCCGTTTGGCCGCCGACTGTGCATCCGACTACCGGCGGTCGTTGCCTGACCGGCCGGTCGGAGCGTCGAGCGACCAGGGCGGGTTGGCCGACGCGTTCTCCGGCCCGTTGCCCTCCACCCCCATGCCACCGGAGCAGGTGCTGACGGACCTGATCGCCGCGGCCGAGCCCGGCCTGGTCGCGAGCGCGGGCCCGCGATACTTCGGGTTCGTGATCGGCGGCGCGCTGCCGGCGGCGACCGCGGCCGACATCCTCGCCGCCGGCTGGGACCAGAGCGCGCACAACGCGGTCTCGTCGCCGGCGGCCATCGCGGCCGAGACCGCCGCCGGCGCCTGGCTGAAGGAGCTGCTGGGAATTCCGCCGTCCGCATCGGCCGGTTTCGTCACCGGCTGCCAGGCGGCCAACACCGTCGGGCTCGCCGCGGCCCGGCACCAGGTGCTGGCGGACGCGGGCTGGGACGTGGAACGGCGCGGGCTGCTCGGAGCGCCGCCGATCCGGGTCATCGCCGGAGAGGAGCGGCACGCGACCATCGACCGGTCACTGCGTCTGCTCGGCCTCGGGGTGGACGTGGTGGAGCCCGCGCATGCCGGGCCGAACGGCGCCATCGACCTCGGGTCGCTGCGGGAGCTGCTGAAAGCCGGCTCCCCGGGCCCCACGATCGTGTGTCTCCAGGCCGGCAACGTGAACACCGGCGCCTGCGACGAGCTTCGGGAGGCGTGCGAACTGGTCCACCGGCACGGCGGGTGGGTGCACGTGGACGGGGCGTTCGGGCTGTGGGCCGCTGCGAGCCCCGCGACCCGGTATCTGGTGGACGGGCTGGAGCTGGCGGACTCGTGGGCCTGCGACGGTCACAAGTGGCTGAATCTTCCGTACGACTCGGCCTTCGTGTTCTGCGCCCGGCCCGGCGCGCATGCGGCGGCGATGTCCTACGCCGCCGCGTACCTGGTCGGTTCGGGCGGCACACCGGCGGGAGCGGACCTCACCACCGAGTCCTCGCGCAGGGCCCGCGGGTTCGCCGTGTGGGCCGGACTGCGGGAGCTGGGACGCGACGGGGTCGCGGCGGTGGTCGACCGCTGCTGCGCGCTGGCCCGCCGGTTCGCCGAGGGCCTGGCCTCGGCCGGTTTCGAGGTGGCGAACGACGTGGTCCTCAACCAGGTGCTGGTCGGGTTCGGCGACGACGCGCGCACCGACCGGGTGGTGGCGGCGGTGCAGGCGGACGGCACCTGCTGGGTGGGCGGTACGACCTGGCGGGGACGGCGGCTGATGCGGATCTCGGTGTCGAACGCCACCACCACCGAGGCGGACGTGGACCGGTCGGTCGCCGCGATCGTCCGCCTCGCGTCAACCCGATCTCACGTCTGATCACGGCCGCCCACGACCTCGTGGGCTGGACGCTCCTCGCGTGCCTGCTCGTCATCGTGATCTACGCGCGCCGACCGGACGGAACAAGGGGAGACCGTGCCGGGCGGTCGCGAGCCGGAGACCTGCTCGACGAGACCGCGCGCCTCATCGAGCAGGTCGGAGCCGCGTCGATCGCCGTACGCGGCCCGGACGGCGGCGATCATCCCGGGCGCGGCCCGCTCCGCGTGCGGCTCGATCCGCTCGAAGGCCATGCTGGGCATGCTGCGGTTGTACGCGAACCGCTCGGCCAGCACCAGCAACGCGATCGCGTCGCCGGTGGCGAGGGCTCCCCGCAGCAGTCCCCAGGCGCCGAGCGCGAAGAGCATCGCGCCGCACAGCGGATAGTCGATCACGGGGTTCTGCACACGCAGCAGGTCGTAGCCCCGGACGGCGGTGAACAACTCCTCGCCGTACCGGACGTCCTCCGGCGGGGCGTGGTACGCGTACGCCGTCAGGGTGACCGACACGGCGATGATCGTCCACGGCGTGAAGTCCGTTCGCGACATCCCGGGCAGGCGCAGATCGCGTGCCCGCTGGACGGCCACGCGGTATTCCGCGAGCGCGGCGGCCCTCTCCCCGCGGGCGAGGGCGAGCTCGGCCGTGCACAACGAGACGATCGCCATCCCGCCGAGCACCACCTCGCCGTCGTTGATCCGGATGATCTCGGCGAGCTCGGCCTCCGCGGTGTCGAGGTCGCCGTCGGCGAGCGCGGAGGTCAGCAGCCCCGCGCGCAGCTGAGTCTCGTCGTCGACGGCGCCGAGCCGGCTCAGCACGGGGATGGCGGCGCGCGCGTGGCCGGCCGCCCGCCGGCGGTCGCCGAGGTGCATGACCAGGTGGGCCAGCACCGCCCGCATGATCGCGGTGAGCCACGGCCCCTCGTCCTCGCGGAGCATCGTCAGGGCCCGCTCGGCGGCCTCGATCGCCCGGGTCACGTCACCCGCGCTCTCCAGGACGTGGACGCTCATCTGCGTCGCCGCCAAGGCGATGTAATGGTCGGTGCTCCGGCTCAACTCCGCCAGCCGGTGACGCAGCTCGGTGTCGTCCACCGCGTCGCACGCGAGCAGCACCGTGGCCATCGCCGCCACGCGGGAATCCGTCGCGTCACTGATGGGCAGCTTGCGGAGGAGATCGCGCAACGGATCGCCACTGCGATCGGTCACGATCAGGGTGTTCATGAGCGTGATCATCGCGGCGGCCCTGGTCACCTCGACGAGGTGCGCCGGCGGCGTCCAGCCGGTGATCGCCTGGATGATCGCCTCCCAGTGGGCGAAGATCCTGGCGTGGTCGCCACGGATCGACCACAGCGCGCCGACGCCGGCCAGCAACTGGACCGTCGTGACGGGATCGGACTCGCCGAGTGCCTGCCGGAGCAGATCGGCGAGGTTGCCCTCCTCGGCTCGCAACGCGTCGGCCGCCGCGAACTGCGCCGGGCTGAACAGCTCAACCATATGTTCGAGGGCGTACGCCGTCGCCCAGGCTCGCTGCGCCGCCCGGGCGGGTGTCTCCTCGCCGGCCTCCGCCAGCCGCATCCGCCCGAACTCCCTGACGGTCTCCAGCATCCGGTATCGGAGGCCGTACGTCGTCTCGCGGACGCTCAGCATCGACTGCTCGGTCAGCGCGTCCACGACGCGCAGGGCGTCCGCGCCGAGCACGTGCTCGGCCGCGGCCAGTGTGAACCCGTCGCCGAACAGCGACAGCCACCGCAACGCCCGCCGTTCCGGCTCGTCCAGCAGGTTCCACGACCAGTCGATGACCGCGAGCAGCGTCTGGTGCCGGTCGGGGGCCGTACGGTTCCCACCGCGCAGCAGCGCGAACCGGTCGGCCAGGCGCCGCCCGATCTCCTCCACCGACATCACCCGCACCTTGGCCGCGGCCAGCTCGATCGCGAGCGGCAGGCCGTCGAGGCGGGCGACGACCGCCTCGATCATCGCCTCGTCGATCCGCACACCGGGGCGGGCGGCCGTGGCCCGCTGGCGGAACAACTCCACGGCGTCGCCCGTGGGCAGCTCGCCGAGCAGGTAGACGCGTTCGGCGGGGATCGACAAGGGGGCGCGCGAGGTGATCAGCACCCGAAGGTCGCGGGTCGTCACGGTCAGGAACGCCACCAGATCGGCGACGGCCTCGATCACGTGCTCGCAGTTGTCCAGGATCAGCAGCGCCGGAGCCTGGTCGAGATGCTGGGCGATCCGGGTGCGAATGTCGGCGCGCTGCCGGGCGGTCAGGGCATGGCGCCCGCTGACCGAGTCCCGGACCCCGAGCGCCGACCCCACCGCGCCCACCACGCCCTCCGGCGAGGAGACGCCGACGAGTTCGACGAAGTGAGCGACGGGCTGTGCGGCGTTCCTGCCCACGACATGAGCCAGCCGCGTCTTGCCCAGCCCGCCGGGGCCGATGACGGAGACCACGCGGTTGGTCTGCAACAGGGCGTGCACAGCGCGTATGTCGCCGTCGCGGCCGAGCAGCGAGGAGCCGTCGAACAGGATGCCCTCACGCACGGGCCGATCGGCGACGAGGAGTCCGGCGTACACGCGGGCGAGCTCAGGCCCCGGGCCGGCGCCGAGCCGTGCGGCCAGATCCGCGCGATACCGCTCGTAGCGCTCCAGAGCGGCGGCGCCGCCTCGTACGGCGGCCTCGCTGCGCAGCAGGCAGGCGAGCAGCTCCTCGTCATGCGGCCGATCGGCCGCGGCCTCCTCCAGCAGCGGCAGCGCGTCCTCGTGTGCGCCGCTGCGGCCCAGCGCGATCGCCGCCACCCGTCGCGCCTCGGCCACCCACCCCGCGGCGACGCCTCTCAGCTCGGCGAGTGGCCCCGTGGCGCCGTCCACGCCGCCGGCCACGAGACCCATGGCCTCTTCGGCGCGGCGACGCGCGAGCGCCATGTCGTCTTCGCCAAGTGCGGCCCGCGCCTGCTCCACCAGCGTGCCGAGCAGCAGCGCGTCCACCTGAGCGGCGGGCAGCCCGAGCCGGTAACCACGCGGCGTCCGCACCACGACGTCGGCGCCGGTCGCCGCCCTGGTCCGCGAGACGACCACCTGCAGCGCCTTCGTCGGATTGGCCGGCGCCTCGTCGGGCCACAACTCCTCGACCAGGCGCTCGTCGCCGACCCCTGTCCGCCCGTGCATGGCGAGCACGGCCAGCAGGGTTTGCGCGCGATCGCCGACCACGCGCGCACCCTGCCAGCGGACGCCGTCAAGCAGGACCAATGCGGGGGACACACTCTCAGCTTACGGACGGGCGACGCCCGAGGGGCATGACCACGTGAAGGTGCCGTAGTGCCACCCGAGCGTGCACCCCGGCTTTCAGGCCGGGTCGTCCGAGCCGGCCTCCGGACGCGGGACAGGCGTGGTCTCGGCCAGCCGGTCGGCGAGAAAGCGCTTTTCCGGCTCGGTCTGCGCGAGGTCGTACGCCCGGCGGTAGGCGTGATGGGCCTCGCCGTCGCGGCCGGCGCGACGCAGAAGCTCGGCGCGGGTGGAGTGGAAGTACCGGTAGTGGTCGAGGTCGAGGCGGTCCAGGATGGCCAGGCCGGCTTCGGGCCCGTCGATCTCGGTCACGGCGATGGCCCGGTTCATCTCGGCGATCGACGACCGGGTCTGCCGGACGAGCGTCTCGTACAGCACGGAGATCTGCCGCCAGTCGCGGGGCTCCTGCAGGTGCAGGTCGGCGATGGCCGCCTGGACCAGGTAGGGCCCGGTGCGTCCTCGTTTCATGGCCTGCCGCAGCAGCGCTCTGCCCTCGTCGATCTGCCGCGTCTCCCACAGGGTCCGGTCCTGGTCGTCGAGCGGGACGATCCGCCCGTCGCGTACGCGGGCCGCTTTGCGCGCGTCGTTCAGCAGCATCAGCGCCAGCAGCGCGAGCACCTCGGGTTCGTCCGGCATCAGGCCGGCGAGCGCTCGGCCGAGGTGGATCGCTTCCGCGGCGAGGTCGACGCGGCCGGCTCCCCAGCCCTGATTGAAGATCAGGTAGACCACGGCGAGGACGGCCGCCAGCCGGTCGGGCAGCTGGTGATCGGGGGGTATGGCGAACGGGATGCCCGCGTGGCGGATCTTGTGCTTGGCCCTGGTGAGTCGCTTGCTCATGGTCTCGAACGGGATGAGGAACGCGAGCGCGATCTCGTCGGTGGACAGGCCGCCGAGGGTGCGCAGGGTGAGCGCCACCTGCGCCTCCGGGGCGAGCGCCGGGTGACAGCAGGTGAAGATCAGCTCCAGCCGCTCGTCCGGGATGGTGGCGGCGTCGTCCATGAGTGCCTCCGGTGGCTGTGGCCCGGTCTCGATGTCACGTGCGAGCAGCTTCGTCTTGCCGGCCAGGACCTGCTGCCGGCGCAGCTGGTCGATGGCACGGTTGCGTGCGGTCGTGACAAGCCAGCCGGTGGGGTTGGCCGGTTCCCCGTCGCGTGGCCAGCGTTCGGCGGCGATGGTGAACGCCTCCGCCGCCGCGTCCTCGGCGAGTTCGATGTCGCCGAGGATCCCGACGAGTGTGGCCAGCACACGACCCCAGTGGTCGCGGAAGACGGCGTCAAGCGCCACGGAAGCGTCCGCCGAGGACCGGCCGCACCTCGATCGCGGTGCCGGGCCTGGTCACCTGGAGCATCTCCCCGGCGATGGCGAGCGCCCCGTCGAGGTTGTCGGCCTCGATCAGGATCACGCCGCCGAGGTACTCCTTGCTGTCGATGAACGGCCCGTCGGTCAGCAGCATCCGTCCGTCGTCGTTGCGCAGCGTCGTCGCCGACTCGTCGGCGTGGAGCCGCACCCAGCCGGTGACGTCCGGCCGGTCGAGCAGGGCGGCGAGAGCGTCCGGCATCGGGCGCGCCGCCCGGTCCGTGTCCTCCGCCGGGGAGTAGGCCAGCAATGCGTACTGCATGAGTCCTCCTGTCACGGGTCGATGCCGCGTCAAGTATCAGACGAACGGCGTCGCGGTGGACGGACAGCCATCGCCCGCCGATTTTTCTTCAGCGGTCGTGTCCGTCCGGCGCCCGGCCGTTCGTCACTGCTGCAAACACGCCCTCAGCACCACCTGACCGAAGGGACCCACAATGCCCGACATCCTGCACCGCATCAGCATCGACGCCCCGCCGCAGCGGGTACACGACCTCATCGCCGGCACCGACGGCATCGCCCGCTGGTGGACCGGGCGGTCCCTCACCGGCGAACACACCGTCGGCTCCAGCTTCGGCGTCTACTTCGGCGACGCCGAGCAGCCCGCCGCCGTCATGCGGGTCCTGACCGACACCCCGGACCACGTGGTGTGGCAGGTCACCGGCGGCCCCGACACCTGGATCGGCACCCGGATCGACTTCACCCTTCGGTCCAGCGGTCACGACGGCACCACGCTTCTGTTCACCCACGCCGGCTGGCGAGAGGCCGGCGAATTCATGAGCGGATGCAGCACCAACTGGGGCGCCTACCTCACCAGCCTCAAGACCGGCGCCGAGACCGGCGCGTTCGGCGCCTACCCGGCCGGCGAGATCAGCCGCTGGGACGCGCCACCGTCGACGCCGGCGGAAGGAGAGGAGCTTGGCCTGTCCGGCGACATCGAGATCGTCACACGCTTCGAGCACGCGTTCCGCGCGGCCGACCAGGCGACGATCGACGAGCTCAGCGACCCGGGCCTGGTCGACCACAATCCCGCGCCCGGCCACGAGCCGACGCTGGCCGGCTTCAAGCAGAAGGTCGCGGGATTCAAGGCGATCTTCCCCGACCTCAAGGAGGACCTGCAGGACATCGTCGCCTGCGGCGACACCGTCGCCACGCGGTGGGTCGTGACCGGTTCTCAGCAGCAGGACTTCATGGGTGTCCCCGCCTCCGGCCAGGCGATCAGGGTCGAGGGCATGAACTTCTACCGCCTCAGGGACGGCCGGGTGACAGACATCTGGACGCAGTTCGACGGTGTCGCCCTGATGCAGCAGCTCGGTGCCGTCCCGGCCTGACGCCCGGGGCCGGCTCCCAGGCGCGAAAACGCCCCGGGCGGGATCCGCTCGGGGCGTTTCGGCTGTTCAAGTTTGGTGATCTTCGACCAAGCCTAGGAGATTTTACGGCGGTAAGTGATCATGGCGAAGACGTACGCGACGACGAGGATTCCGACACACCAGGCGAGGGCGACCCAGATGTCGGAGCCGACCGGCTGCTGGGCGAACAGGTTGCGGATGGCGTTGACGATGGACGTCACCGGCTGGTGCTCGGCGAAGGCGCGCACCGGCCCCGGCATGGTGCCGGTGGGCACGAACGCCGAGCTGATGAACGGCAGGAAGATGAGCGGGTAGGAGAACGCGCTCGCGCCGTCCACGGTCTTGGCGGTGAGACCCGTGATGACGGCGAGCCACGTCAGCGCCAGGGTGAACAGGATCAGCATGCCGGCGACCGCCAGCCACGCCAGCACTCCCGCCCCCGAGCGGAAGCCCATGAGCAGGGCGACGAGCACGACGACCACGAGCGAGATCAGATTGGCGACCAGCGAGGTCAGCACGTGCGCCCACAAGACGGACGAGCGTGCGATCGGCATGGACTGGAATCGCTCGAAGATGCCGCCCTTCATATCCAGGAAGAGCCGGAACGCGGTGTAGGCGATACCCGAAGCGATCGTGATGAGCAGAATGCCGGGCAGCAGGTAGTTCACATACGAGTCCGACCCTGATTTGATCGCGCCGCCCAGCACGTAGACGAACAGCAGCATCATGGCGATCGGCGTGATCGCGGTCGTGATGATGGTGTCCACACTGCGCGTCACGTGGCGCAGGGACCGTCCCAGCAGGACGGTGGTGTCGCCGAAGAAGTGCTTGGTCATCGTTGTCCCTTACTCGTCCGTGCCGACGCCGCGGGCGTCGCGTCCTTGCTGTTGTCACCGACGAGCGTGAGGAAGACGTCCTCCAGGGTCGGCTGCTTCTCGACGTATTCGACCGTGGCGGGCGGGAGCATCTGCTTCAGCTCGGCGAGGGTGCCGTTCACGATGATCCGGCCTTCGTGGAGGATCGCGATCCGGTCGGCGAGCTGTTCGGCCTCGTCCAGATACTGCGTCGTGAGCAGCACCGTCGTCCCCTGGTCGGCGAGCTCCTTGACGGCCTGCCACACCTCGATGCGCGCCTGGGGGTCGAGCCCGGTCGTCGGCTCGTCGAGGAAGATCACCGGCGGATTCCCGATGAGGCTCATCGCGATGTCGATGCGGCGGCGCATGCCACCCGAATACGTCGACACCTTCCGCGCGCCCGCGTCGGTCAGGGAGAAACGTTCGAGCAGATCGTCCGCGATCTTGCCTGGATTCTTGAGGTGCCGCAGCCGGGCGACCAGCACGAGGTTCTCGCGCCCGGTGAGGATCTCGTCGACGGCCGCGAACTGTCCGGTGAGACTGATGGACTCCCGCACGTCCGCCGGTTGGGTGGCGACGTCGAAACCGTGGATGCTGGCCGTTCCCGCGTCGGCCTTGAGCAGTGTGGACAGGATCTTCACGACCGTGGTCTTGCCGGCCCCGTTGGAGCCGAGCAGGGCGAAGATGCTGCCCCGCGCCACGTCGAAGTCCACGCCGCGCAGGACCTGCAACTCCTTGTAGGACTTCTCCAGACCCTGCACACGGATCGCCTGGGCTTGCTGTGCCGTCATCAGACGGTCCTCTCTTCTTTTCCGGTGTCTTCGCCGGCGGCGCGCTCGATGGCGCCGACGAACCGTTCACGCTCCCGGCTGATCCACCGCCCCACCGGGTAGTTCTGGATGAACGCCTCGACGAACTCCACGGGGTCATCCCCGAAGATCTCGCGAATCGGGGTTCCGTTCGCCGCGCTCTGTTCGAACAGGTCGGCCAGGTCCTCGTACATCGAAGCCGCGTCGGCGCCGTCCCCCGGCCCGAAGCGCATCAGGTACCGCTCCAGCGCTTCGACTGCCGTGCGATAGTTCTCGGGAAGCCCTCTGATGCGCGCTTTGTACTGCCGCCAGCGCTTCTTGTCCTCGATCGACCCTGTGACCACCTCCAGGTACTGCTGGTAGCGACTCTTCTGCTCGTTTGAGCCTGTGCCCATGGCTAATTTCCTCCTTGACCTTTGTGGAGCTGTTCGAGCCGTTCTGCGAGGAAGCTCCAGGTCCTCCAGAACTCATCGAGGTACGCCCGTCCCTGAGCGTTCAGGGAGTACACCTTGCGCGGCGGCCCCTTCTCGGACGGGATCTTCTCCACGTCGACGAGACCGCGCCGCTCGACCCTGACGAGCAGCGCGTAGACAGTGCCCTCGGCGATGTCGGAGAAGCCCTGGTCCCGCAGCCACGCGGTGATCTCGTAGCCGTACGCGGGGCGGCCGGACAGGATCGCGAGAACGATGCCCTCCAGCGTTCCCTTGAGCATCTCCGTCACCAGCTTGCCCATGGATCATCCCTCAGCTATTCAATGTCGCTTAGTACTGGTACATAGTAACACTGAATAGTGAGGGCGCAAGGTCCCCTTGACGGCGGGAGGTCCCGCCACCCGAAGGCCCCGGACGGCTCACACCGCCGCTGGATCGCCGACGAGGTCCACCATCGCCGACCGCGCTGATACCGGGCCGTCACCGTCCTGATGCGGCCGCTGACACGACGCCGCGTGGTCGGCCGCGAGCGCGAGCCCCGGCAACAGGAAGTCGATCTCCCAGCTCAGACCGTGCCGGCGGCGGGCGCCACGTCAGTCGGCGGGTGGCTGGATACCGCCCGGTGGCTCCCATTCGACGAGCTCGATCACCACGCCGTTGGGGTCGGTGAGGCGTAGCACCCACTCGCCCCAGGTGTCCCGGTGGAGCGGGACGCCGATCTCGGCGCCTTCGTCCCGCAGCCGCTCATACTCGGCGGCGATGCCGGTGATCGCGAACGACACGATCACACCGGTCGGCCCGAGGCCCGGCGGGTCCTTCTCGGGGTCGTGCCGCGTCAGGACGAGTTCGACGGCCGCGTCGTCACGGCCCAGTGTGATGAAATCCGCGTCGACCAGGATTTCGCGGAAACCGAGATGGGAGGTGAGGAACTCGCTGGAGGCCGCCGGGTCGGCGACCGTCAGGGACACCGCGGACGAAATGACGTTCATTGCCCTGCCGTGGGGTCGGAAATCCACATGTACGACCAGCTCCCGAATTGCGCGATCTTTCGATGGATCAAGCATCCCGGCGGGAAGATCGGAGAACAACGACGGCTATCGCAACGGTCGTTAACCCCACAGTTGACGGTCTCGGCACATCCGGCCGGGTCGGCGCCGCATATGGTCAGTGCTTGCGCAGGAACTGCAGCACCGCCAGCACGCGCCGGTGCTCCCGCTCGCCCGGCGCCAGACCGAGCTTGGTGAAGACACTGCGCACGTAGCCCTCGACGGTCTTCGGGCTGACGAAGAGCTCCTCGGCCAGTGCCGCGTTCGTCAGACCCTGCGCCATCAGCGCCAGGACCTGGCGCTCGCGGTCGGTGAGGTCGGCGAGGGGGTCGCGTTCCCGGCGGCGGCCGACCAGCCGCGACACCAACTCCGGGTCGATGACGACCTCGCCGGCCGCGACTCGGCGGATGTCGACGGCGAACGCTCCGAGATCCGACACCCGGTCCTTCAGGAGGTAGCCGACCGCGCCGTCGAACTCGTGCATGAGCCGCAGCGCGTGGTGCACCTCGACGTGCTGCGACAGCAGCATGAGTCCCACCTGCGGTGCGAAAGACCGGATCTCGGTGGCGGCCTCGATGCCTTCGTCGGCGAAGCCCGGAGGCATCCGCAGGTCGGTGATGACCACGGCGGGCGGATCCCGGCGCACCAGGCTGACCAGCTCGGCGCCGTGGCGGGCCTGGCCGATCACCTCGAAACCCATCTCGGTGAGGATGCGCGCCATCCCCTCCCGGAACAGCAGCGCGTCGTCGGCGACGATCACCCGCATGGCAGCACCGTCCTGAGCCGCGTCCCGCCCCCGGCAGGGCTGTCGAGTTCGAGCCTGGCTCCCAACGCGGCGACCCGGTCCGCGAGCCCTTGCAGCCCGCTTCCCGAGGCGGGCCTCGCACCGCCCCGGCCGTCGTCGGTCACCGCGATCCGTAACCCGCCGTTGCCACTGCTGACCTCGACGGTCACCACGCTCGCCGCCGAGTGCCGCGCCGCGTTCGTGATCGACTCGCTGACCAGGTAGTACGCCGTCGCCTCGATCTCACGCGGAAGTCTGCCGCCGACGCTCACCCGTAGCCGTACGGGGATGGCGGACCTGTCCGCCACGGCGGCCAGCGCGGCCTCCAAACCGTCCTGCGCGAGCACCATGGGATGCAGGCCGCGGGCCAGTTCGCGGAGATCCGCCGTGGCCTCCAGCAGCTGAGCACGAGCGTCTTTGGCCCTGGATGCGAGGTGGCCGTCGCCGGACGCCTTCGCCTGCTCGGCGAGAGCGCCGAGCTCCATCCCCAGCGTCACCAGCCGGAGTTGCACGCCGTCGTGGAGGTCGCGCTCCAGGCGCCGCCGGGCCGCGTCCCCCGCGGAGACGATGCGCCGCGCGGCCGACTGCAGCTCCTGAGCCTGCTCCTGCTGGAGGATCACCAGACCGGTCTGCGCGACCAGGTCCTTCAGCAGCCGCTCCTCAGCCGCGGTCAGCGGCTCACCGGGCGGTTTGCGTACGGCGATCGCACCACGGACGGTGCCATGATCGACGATCGGCCGCAGGTGCCAGGGCGGCCCGTGCCGCAGCCCGGTCAGGGGCGCCGGATCGACCCGGCCCACGGGGTGAGGCCAGCCCGCCCGCGGGACCATACACGCCTCGTCGCCGACCCAGACGACCACCTCCCTTGCACCGAGCGCGCTCGCGACCGTCGCGGCGATGCCGTCCAGCAGCTCCTCGGGCGCCGCGGCGAGCTGGGCGGAGAGCCGGGACAGCGCCTCGTACGGCGTCGCCCGAGGCCCGTAGACGAGCCGGTCGGCCAGACGCTGGGCACGTCGCCGCAACGGTTCGAACACGACTGCGACGACGGCCGTCGCGAACAGCGACAGCCAGCGCTCCTCCACGCGCACCAGCCCGCCGACGCCTCGCGCCAGCCCGCCGACGCCGACCACGAGCGCGACGTAGCCTGCGGTGATGAGCAGCAGCATCGCGCCGACGACGATGGTCTTGTTGATGACCGGATCGATGTCGTAGAGGCGGTGTTTCAAGATCCCGAACGCGGCGGCGACCGGAACGAGCGGCAGGGCCAGCAACCCCGGCACCGGGCTGCCGAGGATCGCCACGCCGGCCGCCAGGATCAGCAGGTCCATCACGACCGCGTACGCCAGCCATCGCATCCGGCGCGTCTCGTCGCCGTCGGCACGCCGCAGGCGGACCACGATCGCGACCGTCCCGAGCGCCTGGAAGAGCAGGTAGGCGAACTGCGCGTACTCCCACACCCGGGCGGCCGCCGCGGCCCCCGGCACATCGAACGGGTGCGGCGCGACCAGACCGGTCCGGTCGTACTCCACCGGCCACAACGCGGAGGCCGCCGCCATCACACCAGCCAGCACGACCATGCCCCACGCGACCCCGAGCCATCCGCGGGACAGCAGCCTGCCGTCGGGGAACGCCATCAGCATCCAGCCGAACGCCGCGATCGCGAGAGGCAGTGGCCAGACGCCGATCCACCCCATCCATGACGCACCCGGCAGCGGACCTTCGTGCAGGCCGTACTGCCGGCCGAAGAACATCACTGCGTGCACCACACCGGTGGCCACGAACAGCCAGCCTTCCCGGTGCCGGGGCCGCATCCGGACGACGTAGAGCCCGACCGCCGTCCACGACGCCGCGATCAGGCCGTTGTGGGCGTTGGCCAGGTGGAATCCGAGAGACCACCCATAGCTGACGAGCACGGCGACCACCAGCGCCACCACGCCGAGTCCTGCCTCACGGGCTGCCGGCGGGGCCTCGTCGTACGCGTTCGCCGTTGCGGCCACACCGGAATGGTGGCACAGCGACCACTCCCTGCGGATGAGGGTTTTCCCTGGGGAGAAGCAGGGTGTGCACGCATCCGCGAAGGACGCCCGTCGGCCACCGTTGACCCATCATCGGCATGCACGAGGAGGCAGCTATGAGCACGTCGGCGCCGGTCGTCAACCGCACTTCCGCCATCTCGCGGCTCAACCGGGTCAGTGGCATCTGCCTGGCGCTGGGCGGCATCGCCTTCATCGCCGGCGGCGCCACCCATCCGGGTGACAGCGGCGAGGGCAACAAGGTCCAGCAGCTGCACGAGATGCTCGTGCAGCCGAGCTGGTATCCGTCCCACACACTGCTGCTGCTCTCGATGGGCCTGTTCACCGTCGGGATCTTCGCGATCTCGCGCCGCGGCGACCTCGGCGGGAGCATGGCCACGGCGGCCAAGGTCGTCGCCATCGTCAACGCCCTCGCCACCGTCGGTATGGCCGCGCACCTGTTCGCCGCGCTGGAGGCCGACTCCCTCGCGGCGGGTCAGCCGACGGCCATCTCCACGATGCAAACGTGGAACGAGACGATCACCGACACGCTCTGGGCGCTGAGCATCGTGTTCCTCGCCGTGGCCGGCGGGCTCACCCGGACGGTCGGCAACCGCATCACGCTTGCGCTCGGCCTGGCCGGCGGAGTGGCCTTCGCGCTCGCCTCCGCCACCATCGCGTTCACCGACCGGTTCGACCCCCTGTTCCCGGCCGGGTCGCTCATCGGCGTGTGGGCCGCCGCCGCCGGCGTCATGGCATACCGCCGAGCTGGGTGAAGACGCCGTCTTTCGGTCGGCGGGCGAAGGAAAACACCTCTCAGCCGGGCAGCGGCCCCAGGTCACGCACGACTTGGGCGAAGGCGCGGATGCGGTCGTTCTCTGCTTCGCTGAGCCACACCAGCCCGTACGGCAGCGCATCCATGTCCGTGACGGGCAGGTAGACGATGTCGGGGCGGGGGTAGTACCAGCTCACATGGACCGGGAAGAGGGAGACCGTCTCCCCCATGGCCGTGTGCATGAAGATGTCCTCGATGTTGCCCACGAGGTCGGCACGGTGGATCCGCCGGCCCTTCGGGGTGAGCTCGGGAAGGTAGCGGTCGAACCAGTAGTCGGGCACCGATTCGGTGGCCACGTGTTGGTAGTCGCTGACCGCCTCGAGGGATGCCGAAGACCGCTTGGCGAGGACGTGATCGACAGCCACGGCCAGCACTCTCGGCTCGGCGAAGAGCAGGGGACCCACGGTCAGGTCGGGCTCCTCCACGGGTAGCCAGGTCACCAGGATGTCGGCCTCCCTGTTGCGCAACTGGGCGAACGGATCCGCATAAGCCGACATCCGCAGGCGGAGCTCCCACTGCGGGTGGCGGGTGCGGAAGGTCTCCCAGTATCGGCGCAGCTCCTGGAGGTTCGCGGGGAACAAGCTGATCCGGAGCGTGCCCGTCTTGCCCCGCGCGGCCAGCCGGGCCCGCTCCAGGCTCTGCGTCAGGCCCGAATGGAGTTCGCGCAGGTCATCCCGGAGCTGCTCACCCACCGGCGTCAGCCGTACATTGCGACTGTTCCGCATGAACAGCTCGACGCCGATGAGCCGTTCCTGCTTCTTGATCGCCTGGCTGACACGGGCCACCGAGAGGTGCAGCCGCTCAGCGGTCCGGCCGAAGTGCAGCTCCTCGGCCAGGGTCAGAAAGATCTCGATGTCCCGTAGCTCCACGCGGCCCTGTCCCCTACCCCCCGCCGAGATCGTTCACTGGGGCCGTAAGTATGACATGTAGGGCCGTTGAGGGAGCTATCGAGCTACAACGGCCGTAACCGCCCGCCTCTCCTGTGCCCGCCTTCACGACCTCCGCCGCGTCGACGCTGTTCTTGACCGGCGTTCCGGTCCGCATCGTCGCCGCAGACGATCCGCTGGAGCTTCCGACCTTCTTGATCGGTCAACATGCGCGTCCGGTGGGCGCGTAATCGAACAGGCCATCTCACCGAACCGGGTTCGCCGCATGAGCTCGACGACAGCACAGAGGGTTCCTTGAGGGGATGGACTTCTGCTAGCGTTACCAAAGTTCCCTTAAGAGATGCATAACGGAGCTCGCGTGATCCGTCCCCTCGTCCACACGGGAATGGCGCCCACACCACCGCGGCCGTGACTCCCGCCCGCCCTCGATCCGCGATCCTCGACCACTTGCCAAGGAGGCAGCCATGGCCCGCACCCTCACCGCCCCCGAGCGCGAGCACTTCCTCGCTCAGCCGCACATCGGCGTCCTCAGCGTCGCCGCGGACGACGGCCGTCCCCCGCACACCGTGCCCGTCTGGTACGCCTACACGCCCGGCGGGAACCTGACCTTCTTCACCGGCAGCCAAGGCCGGGTCGCACGGAAGACCCGGCTGCTCCAACGGTCCGGGAACCTGAGCTTCTGCGTGCAACAGGCCGAGTTCCCCTATAAATACGTCACGGCCGAGTGCACGGTGGTGGAGGAGGACTGGACGCCCTCGGTCGAGGAGGTGACAGCCATCACCTCTCGCTACCTGCCGCCGGACTTCGCCCGCGCCTTCGCCGAGGCGGAGACCTCCAACCCGGCCGGCACCTTCGTGCTGTTCACCGCGCGTCCCGACCGGTGGCTGAGCTTCGACTTCGCGGATGACGAGCCCGGCTCAACCGGAGACTGAGTGGATGAAACGGTGATCAACCGTTGTCGGAGGTCATCTCCTCGCCGGGCGGCCTCGGCCACTTCGCGGCTGTTCCTGTGAAGCCTGGTCCCGCTTCGGCTTCTCCGGGCGTTCGATACGGGTGGGGTTGCCGCGTACGAGCTCATCGTGGATATGCCAGCGGGCGGTGGTGACGGCGCGCCCCGCCACCTCGTCACCGTGCTCGACGCGCTGTCGCAGCAGCCGCATGGCGATGCGGCGGTTGAGGCTCAACTGCCGCTCGGTGTCGACCACGACGACGATCCCCGAGGGCCGGTGGGTCGCCCGTACCGCCGTGCTGGCCTTGTTCCGATGCTGACCGCCGGGCCCGCCGGTGCGGCAGGCGACGACGTCGACGTCCGCTTCCTTGAACGTCGTGCGCGGAGTGTCGACCTGGCACGGCTGGGCGATGACGTACCAGTTCTTCCGGCCAGTGTCGGCCCGGTAGGGGCTGGGGGCCTGCCAGCACAGAGTTCCGGTCCACGAGGCGGCGAACGCCTCGGCGCCGCCTCCCGATATCCGGATCAGGACCGATCGGTAGGTGCCGGGCCGGTCACCGGGAACGGTCTCGGCCTGAAGGGTCTCCAGACCCTGCCGGGCGGCGTCGGCTTCCAGGCGGCGCAGCAGCCGGGCCAGCGCCCAGGCGCACTCTTGCGGGCCACGCCCGGCCGACAGGAGCAGGTGGACGCTCACCGCCGGCCTCGCCTGCGGCGCTGGTCCCGCTGGGGTGTGGACCCGGCATCGGGTGTCTTGTAGGTGACCAGGGGGACCGTGGTGGCCACGGGTGTGGCCAGGTCATGGTGGACGAGGTCGGCGATCACCTGCTCGATGCGCTTGTAGGCCGTGGGTGCCTCCTCGAAGAGCAGTTGGCGGTCTCCGCACACCACCAGCGACCCCACCGGCGTGCGGCGCAGCTCCTCGACCGTGTGCTTGGCCCGGCCCCGGCGCAGGGCGTCGGCACGCGACATCTTGCGGCCCGCGCCGTGCGCGACGGAATGGTTGGCGTCCGGCCCGGCGTGGGCGGCCACGAGGTAGGAAGGGGTGCCTCGTGTGCCGGCGATGAGCACGTCGCGGCCGTCACCCGGCGCCGCCCCCTTGCGGTGCAGGTAGATCCCGTCGCGGATCTCGACCAGGTTGTGGCACTGGTCGACGAGTGGCTCGGCCGGCTCGGCTCCCAGTGCATGGGCGACCCGGGCGGCTATCAACCGCCGGTTGAGTGATCCCCAACGTACAGCGTCGTCATGCATCGCCAGATAGGCGCCGGGATCGGAGGCGGGGCCCGCGCCATGGACCTCGGTGTGCGCCCGCAGGATCTGCTCGCCCAGCCCTCGGGAACCGCTGTGGACGATGAGAACCAGGTCGCCGCCGGACAGTCCGAGACGGCCGGCGTGGCCCTGCTCGAAGACGGTCCCGATCCTCGCCAGTTCGACGAAGTGGTTGCCCCGGCCGACCGTCCCGAGGCCCTCGACGTGACCGGCGGGGATGTCGCCCTTCACAACGGCCCAGGCGGGGTCGTCGGCGTCCTGCCCGGGATCAAGCGCGCGATCGAGATCGGGGAACCGGGCGGCGAGCTTCTCGGGTACGGCGCGCTTGAGCTTGACGGGGAACACGGCGATGCCGCACCCGATGTCGGAGCCCACCAGGAACGGGTACAACACGGTCGACGCCATGGCGGCGCCGATGGGGGCGCCCTTGCCGGGGTGCAGGTCCGGCATGGCGGCGACGTGCGTCATGCCGTCGAGGGCGGCCACCTGCTGACACTGCGCGAGGGCGTCGGACTCGATCCAGCTCGCGGGTGAGGCGAACACGGTGACGGTGGCCGGGCCGGTGGCTGTGGTGGAGTGCGGCAGGGAGCGGTGCTGAGACAAAGAGGCTCTCTTAGAAGGAGTGGCTGACAGCATTACGGAGCGCGTCGGCGCCGGGGCATCTCGGGCCGGGGCATCTCGGAGTGGCGGGGTGCTGTCCGTCAGAGCGTCATGGAGACCACGTTCCCCTGAGCCCACCACACGAGGCAAGCGATTTTCGCGCGTACGGGTCCCAACCCGAAGGCGTGAACTTCCCGGGAGCCCCTCTGAGATCAGCGACAGGGGCGGATCGGAACGCCGCCATGATCTCGGCTGTGACACCGTCGACTGTCGCCGCGGGGGGTCACAGCCAGCCCGCGTCCTCGGCGATGCGGATCGCGTCGATCTTGTTGCGGGCTCCGGTCTTGGTGATCGCGCCGGTGAGGTAGTTGCGTACGGTGCCGGCCGACAGGTGGAGCCGGGCGGCGATCTCCTCGGCGGGGACCCCTCGGGCGGCTTCGCGCAGGACTGTGGCCTCGCGTGGGGTGAGAGGGCTCTCTCCGCGCTCCATCGCCGAGGCCACCAACTCCGCGTCCAGCACCCGCAGCCCGGCCGCCGTGCGCCTGACCGCGTCGGCCAGGCGGTCGCCGGGGGCGTCCTTGACCAGGAACGCCTCGATGCCCACCGACAACGCCCGCCGTACCTGCCCCGGCTGGCCCATCGCGGTCAGCACCAGGACGCGGCAGGAGGGGAGCACCTCCCGCAGCCGCGCGGCGGCGGTGATGCCGTCCAGCACGGGCAGGTCGATGTCGACGATCGCCACGTCCGGACGTACTCGCAACGCGGCGGGGACGATCTCGTCCCCGCGCGTCACCTCGGCCACCACCTCCAGATCGGACTCCAGGCGCAGCAGGGCGGTGAGCGCGGCCCGGATCATGTGCATGTCCTCGGCCAGGAGGACGCGGATCACGTGGGCACCTCCATCGTCAACCGGAATCCGCCCTCGGGCGTGCGCCCCGCCTCAACCGTGCCCCCCACCTGCGCAGCCCGCTCCACCAGCCCGACCAGCCCGCCACCAAGAGGCTGGGCGTCACCAGGCCCGTCTCCGACCGGGTCGGCAACGGTTTGCGCGTCATCAGGCGGAAGGCCGTTGTTGACGATCTCCAGATGGATGCGTCCCGCGCGGTTCGAGGTGGTGATCGAACAGGTGGTGGCGCGGCTGTGCCGCAGGATGTTCGTGACGCCCTCGCGTACGGCCCAGGCGAGGGCCTCGTCCGGCTCGCGGGAGGGGGTGATGTCGGCGAGGTTGACCTGGCAGCCGATTCCGGACGATTCCAGCAGCCCCGAGGCCCGGCGCATCTCACCGGCGAGCGACATCCGCCGGTAGCCACGAGCCACCTGACGCACCTCCTGTGCGGCCTCCCTCGCCACCTGGACCAGCGCGCCGACCTCGGTCTTCGCGGCGGGGAGATCTCGGTCCATGAGCCGGGCGGCCAGATCGCCCTTCAACGCGATCGCGGTGAGGCTGTGGCCCAGCCCGTCGTGCAGGTCGCGGGAGATCCGCAACCGCTCATTCAGAACCGCCGCCTCGGTCAGGTCGGCCCGCGCCTGCTCCAATTCGGCGGTGACCCGGACCAGCCGCACGACGACGTAGATCATGGCGCCGGTGATGAGGATGGTGAGGGCGTAGAAGAACGAGCCGGTCACGTTGCGGAAGATGCCCTGAAGCCACCAGAACTCCACCGCCGCCATGATCATCACCAGGACGCCGCCCCAGCGCAGCGGGACCAGCAGGAGCACCGGCCCGGCCAGGAGCGGCGCGGTCCCGGCCGACCAGCCGGTGAACCCGAGGGCCTCCGGCAGGTAGGTGGCGACCACCTGCGCCACCAGTGTGGCGGGGAGCCACCGGGATCGGGCGCCCGTGAACGCCTGCCGTACATGAAGAAAGTGCGGCAGGTAGAAAGCGGTCAGCACCACGAGCAGCTGGGCGTTCAGCGACCTGGAGGCGGTCGCGAGGGAGACCACGAGGGGGATGATCGTGTAGCCGACGGAGACCAGGACGATCAACGCGATTCCGAGCCGCCGCGCGGAGGTCGAGTTCATGATCGGCCCATTATGACTTCCTGGGCTCCCAGCGGAACCACCTCCTGATCGAGAGCAGCGCGATCCCCGCCCACACCGCCAGAACCAGAGTCGGTACGGCTGCCGCCTCCATGTCGGAGCCGAGTGTTCCCGGCCCGTAGGAGGCGCGGACCGCCTCCACCACCGCGCTGGTGGGCAGGGCGGCGAGGAATGGGTGCAGCCAGGAGGGCAGCAGGCTCGTGATCGAGCCCATCGCTCCGGACGCGAGGCCGGCCAGGAAGAAGAACGGCATCGTCATGGCCGCCGCGAGCTCCCCGCGCGGGATCGCGGCCGTCCACGCCACCCCCAGTGTCGCCAGTACCGCCGAACCGGCGACCGTGAAACCCGCGAACAGCACCGGATTCCTCGGCAACGGCACATCGGCCAGGAGGTGTACGGCCAGGGCCGACACGATCACGAGCGCGACCGTCTGCGTGACGGTGTTGGCGACCTCGCCGAGGAGGATCTGCCGGTCGGTGAGCCGGGTGGCGCGCAGCCGTTTGAGCAGGAGCTGGTCGCGGCGCATGGTCAGGGCGACGGTGACGTTCAGGAACGCGGTCCCCGACAGGATGAGCGCGAGCGTTCCCACGAACATCTGCGCCGCGGCCGTGACGCCGTCGGCCTGAACGTTGCGCATCAGCGCCGGCATCCCGACCGCCAGCCCCAGCGGGGTGATCACGGAGGCGAGCAGCATGCCCTTGTCGCGCCAGAACAGCCGGGCGCTGAGCTTGTAGGTGGCCGTGAGGCTCATCGGCGTGGGTCCCATCGGAAGAGGAAGCGGACGGCGACCAGGCCGAGGAGGGCCCAGACGGTCAGGTCCAGGACGGGCCCGGTCAGTGTCGTAAGCTCGCCGCCCCGGTAGGCGAGCCTGGCGATCTCGACCATCGCTCCGGTCGGCAGCAGGTCGAGTGTCCACTGGACCCAGCCGGGGAGGAGGCCGGTGACGAACGGCCCATATCCTCCGGCCCCGACCACACTGGCCAGCATGAACGGAATCGTGGCGGGGGCGTTCAGATCGGGGCGGCGGGTCACGATCGAGAAGACGACGCCGATCAGCGCCAGCACCCCGGCCACCGCGACGACGCACGCCGCGAACAGCAGCGGCAGCTCGGGTGGCGGGAGGTAGGTGAAGGTGTAGAGGATCACCGAGACGAGGGCCGACAGGAAAGTGGCCTGCGTCACGACGTTGACCAGCTCGCCGCCGACGATGGCCCGCCCGCTCAGGCCCGAGGCGCGTAACCGCTTGAGAACCAGCAGCTCCCGCCTGGTCGACAGCGTCACGGCCGTCTGGGTGGTCGCGACGATGGTCAGGACCATGGCGAGCATGCCGAGATGCATGCCGAGCACCATCTCCACGTCGCGGCTCCCGAGCGAGGCCGCCATCAGTAACGGCAGGCCCGCGCCCAGGCAGACGCTGAGCACCGCGATGCCGCCGACGGCCCGCCCGTCGCCCCAGAACAGCCGCCCGCCCAGCCGCGCCACGGCAAACACCTCACGCACGGGCGTCACCACTCCGGGGAGGGCGGTCACTTTGGGCGGGTGCGTCTTTTTGGGGTATCTCGTTGTTCTGGGCCAGTTCCAGGAACAGGTCTTCCAGTGAGGCCGTCCGGACCTCCAGGCCGCGCAGGCGCAGGCCGCGTTCGCTCGCCCAGCCCAGCAGCGTCTGGGCGGCCAGATCGGGATCGGCGGCCTGGACCAGGGCGAGCCTGCCCCGCACGGTCGCGGGCAGCGGCAGCTCACCGGGATGAATCACGGACGGCAGCTCGAACGAGACCCGCCCCACCCGCGCGGCCAGCGTCTCGGCCATGTCGCCGCCGACGACGATCTCACCCCTGTCCATGATGGCCAGGTTCGTCGCGAGTTGCTGGGCCTCCTCAAGGTAGTGAGTGGTCAGCAGCACGGTCGTGCCCCGGGCGGCGAGATCGCGGACGACCTCCCAGATGTTGCGGCGGGCCTCGGGGTCCATGCCGGTTGTCGGCTCGTCCAGGAACAGCACATCCGGCCGGCCCAGCAGGGCCAGCGCCAGGTCCAGACGGCGTTTCTCACCGCCGGACAGCTGCCGCACCTTCGTCTTCGCCTTCGCCGTCAGGCCCGCCAACTCCAGCGCCTCGCCCGCAGGGCGCGCGGCGGGAGTGAAGTCACGCCAGATCTCGACCGTCTGCCCGGCCGTCAGGTCGGGGAAGAATCCGGCCTCCTGCAGCATGATGCCGACGTTGCCGCGCAGCTGGGCGCGGTCCCTGATCGGGTCGAGGCCCAGCACCCTGACCGAACCGGCGTCCGGCTTCTGGAACCCGGTGAGCAGCTCGATGGTCGTGGTCTTGCCCGCGCCGTTGCGGCCGAGCAGGGCGAAGACCGTTCCCGCCTCGACCTCGAACGAGATGTCGTTGACCGCCTGGAATCCGCCGTAGCTCTTGCTGAGGTGGTTCACCTGAAGCGCTGTCACGCCTTGATCCTTCGCCGGGGGCGGCGGCGGGAACAGTGAGAAATTCACAACTTCGCGAGCAGCCGAGTAGGCGGTCGGTCACCGCCTGGGGGTTCTCGGGCGGATGGACACCGGCAACCGCGGTCAGGACGGCCGAGGGGCGCGCCGGTCCTTGCGCTGGGCGAGCTCTTCGTCATCGACGAGGGTGAGCATCGGCTTGCCGGGTTCGCACAGCATGGTGACGGTGAAGCGGAGCGGGATGTCGTCGCGGTTGTTGCCGTCCTGGTAGTGGATGACGTCGCCGCCCTGCTCCCAGAACGCCTGGCCGGCGCGCACGACCCGCTCCGGTTCGCCTTCCAGTTCCAGCAGCATCTCGCCTTCCAGGACGTAACCGAACGCCGGGCCGGAGTGCCGGTGCGGCGGCGTTCCGGGGTCGCCGGGCGGATACTCGATGACCACGGTCATCGCGTGGGCACCCTCCGGGATGAAGGGCGGCTCGGCCTCCTGCAGCATGGTGAGTGCCGTCTGCCAAGCGGTCGATCTCGACGTGGACATGGGACCACCTTCCGTTGATCTACTTTCCGGCGATGGTCCGGTCGAGCCATTCGCGGTATCGGATCTGGCCGAGGGCGGCGCCGTCATCGGGCACCAGGCTGCGCTCGCCCGGCACGCTGCCGAAGTAGGGCGCCTGCGGGTCGGTGACCACCTCGCGCGGGTCGCCCCACGCGGCCAGGGCCTCACGGAAGAACTCATCCATCCGGAACTGCTCGGGCCCGCCCACCTCCGCCATGCCGTTCAGCGGCGATCCCACCGCGACCCGGCCGACCGCCTGCGCGACGTCGTCCCCGGCCATGGGCTGGAAGAGCACGGGCGCCATCCGCACCGTGTCGCCGTCCGTGGCCTCGTCCGCGATGCTCCGGACGAACTCGAAGAACTGCGTCGCGTGTACGAGCGAGAACGGGATCGACGACTTCTCGATCAACTTCTCCTGAGCGATCTTCGCCCGGAAGTAGGGGTTCCCGGGCGGCCGCTCCGTGCCCACCACCGACAGCGCGACGTGATGGCCGACGCCCGCCTCCGCCTCCTCGGCGAGCAGGTTGCGGGTGGAGGTCGTGAAGAACTCCATAACGGCGGTTTCCTCGAAGGAAGGGGAGTTCGACACGTCGATCACCACCGACGCGCCCTTGAGCACCTCGGCCAGCCCTTCGCCGGTGAGAGTGTTGACGCCGGTGTTCGGCGACGCCGCCACCGCCTCGTGACCGTGCTCCCCCAGTTTCGTCACGAGCTTCGACCCGATGAGGCCGGTTCCGCCAACTACCACGATCTTCATCATGAGCCTTCCTGTCCGTCAGGGCATGTGGTCGCCCCCCATCGCCAGCCAAGACAAAGCAGCCCTCCGGCCTGTGACAGGTCCTGCGAAAGATCTCCAAAGGCCCGCTCCGCCCGCGTCAGCCAGTGGTCGGTCCAGCGCTGACTGGAAGGCGTTCATACGGCCCGACTTCGTCCTGGACGACCTCATCCTCATCCTGATGGCCAACGGCGGCCTGCACGCCGCAACGACAAACGCGCGGGTTGCCGCCTCCCGACGTTTCGCCGCGCTCGCGATTCGGGCGTTCCAAGCTTGACCGGCCTCAACGCGAAGCCCCGTAATCCGATCCGGCTCTGCCTACCCTCGTGAAAGCCGAGCCGAAGGAAATCTTGCGTCAGGCCCGGGAAAGCCGGACACCCCATCGAGGATGGCCCGCGGCCTGGTGGCCACGGGCAGACTTCACGCCAGCTCGGGAAACGTGCCTTGAGGGCTTTCGTAGTAGCGGGCGATGGAAGCGCGGTGAGGTAAACCACCGGGCTGAAGGTGGCGACGTTCCAGGCGGACGCCGGTACGTCGTTCAGCGAGCGCCAGAGCGCCCTCGATGTAAGGCGGGAACTCCTCGGGGTCTGGATCGAAGTCCCAGAGCATGCCCAGCTCTTCGAGGTCCCGCTTCAGTCGTTCGGGGTCTGTACTGTCGCTCCAGTGGGCGAACATCGGGACCAGGCGCTCGACGATGTGGCCGTCCACAGCATGGACGAAGTGGGAGTGGTAATTGACGTTGCGCTCCACACTGGCGATCGACGTGCCTTGCGAGAGCGTGTGCACCACGTCGCGCAAAATCCCGGCAGCGCCGTCCTCAACCATGATCGATCCACCGGCGGCGCGGCCGACTTCGATGGTGGCGAAACCTTGCTGTTCGGGATCCTCGGTGAGCCCCAGCCTGCCTAGCACCTCTTCAGGCGCGAGGTCGGCGATGAAGGTGAAACAGAACGATGCCCGTTCCCACCCAGACTGGCTCCACCATGCGTAATCGTCCGTGGTCGCTCCGCGGTCGCCGACGACGATCGACCGCCTGGAATGATGGCTTGTCCCATCGGTGACCGGATCGACGGGAATTCGGTGACCACAGCTTTCTTCCGTCTCGTCGTACAAGGCCAGGTGCGTGGGACACGGCCATGTACGACAGGTGGGACAGGTCTTGACTTCATCGAATGTGCAATCATCACAGCCGCGAGGCCTTCGGCTGTGCATGACATGGCGAGAGCAAGAGCGCCACTGGGCGACGGCGCCCAACTGGTGGAGGGCATCGACCCGAGCGACCGCTCGCTCGGCGTTCTCCGGGAAATCCGGCAAAGGAGCCTCTCGATAATTTGGAAACGGCGTAAGGAGCCTCCTTATTATCCCGGCTGCGATTGAGGACGAGCCTGCTCAAGGCACCCACGGTCAACTGCTCAGGGCTCCTGCGCAGAAGCCGCGATCATGCCGGTTGCTGTACGCGCTGCTGTACGCCATGCAAAAGGCCCTCCCGGGTGGACCGGGAGGGCCTTTGAGGTGGAGCCGCCCAGGAGGAGTGGGCGTTTTCGTCATGTCTGGCCTAGAACGGCCAGCTCGCCGAGGCTCCCGCCTCAAGCAGCGGAACCATCCGGAACGCCTGGTCGGTCAGCCCGCCGAAGGTATGCCGGTTCCCACTCCCAGACGGGGCGTGCCCCCGCTCATAACCAGCAAGGTTCCACGTGTACAGCGGGACGCGCGCGGGGACGGCCTGCCCCACCTCGCCGTACTGCGACTGGCTGGCCTGCTCGTCAGTGACGATCACCACCCGGTCATGACCCGCGAAGTGCTTCCGCAGCGCACCGACCGTGTCCGTGCCCCCGCCGAGGAAGTAGCCGTCGTTCTTCCACCTCTCCAGCGACCGCAGAAGCGACTCACCCTTCACCGTCGGGAAACTACGCGTCTTGGCGCCGGGCGTGTCGCCGTAGTACACCTGCGCCGAGGAGAAGGACACCACGTCGGCCTGGCCGCCATGACCGCAAGCGTGCCCGAGCGCGATGCCGAACAGCGCGGCAGCGTCCCACCGCATGAGCGTCCCGTCCTTGGAGAAGCCCGCATTCATCGACGATGAGGTGTCCACCAGGATCAGCGTCCGTCCGCCCAGGGCGGGGATGTTGCCCACACTGGCGGTGAGAGCCTTGTCCAGCGGGTGAGCCCACCGCAGCGACGGCGCCGCACGGTAGGCCGACAGGAACCGCATCGGCAGCTGCCGCGACCGTGCCACCTGCTCGGGGTCGGACAGGAGGGCGGCGACCCGGGCGGCGACGTCGTCGGACACCCCAGCCTGGTCGAAGTTGCGGAGGTTCCGCAGCAACGCCATGTAGCCCATCGACGGGATGATCGCCTCCCACGCCTCCGCGTCCATCGGCCCCTGCAGCCAGCCGGCCAGCGCCTCCCACGTGATGCCGGCGCGGGTGAGCCGCTCGGGGGTGGCGAGTACGGCGCGCCGCTCGCCGCCGGGCAGGGCGAGGAGCTCGGCCCGCTCGCGGAGCATCCGCAGCGACTCCGGGATCGGGTTGTCCCGGCCGTGCCGCCGGTCAAGGGCGTGGGCGAACAGGTCGCCCTGCCACAGCCGCTTGTCGTCCGCCGGAGTCGGGTGGACGAGATCGACGACGTCGCCGAACCGGAAGCCACGGGCATCGCTGTCGTACTTCGCCAGGGACCGCTCGGTGTAGAGCCGCTGAACGGCGTCGGCCACGCCCCGCTTGACCGGCTTGGGGATGGCCCTGCCGTAGCGGGACGTCCAGTAGGCGAGGGCCTCGCCGGGCTCGTCGGCACGCTGCAGCACGCTGTTCACCAGCTGCCGGCCGAGTCCCTCCAGCCCGGCGTCGCGCCGTGCCTTGACCGCCTCCAGCGCGGCGACGATCGGGGCGGACCGCATGTTCGCCACTGTGCGGAGCCAGGGGAGGAAGCGGGCGAGCCACTCGTCGTCCTCGACGGCGACCTGGTGGACGAGGTGGCGGAACCGCTCATCGCGGGCGTTCTTGGCCTCGTAGAAGGTGTCTTCCCCGACCATGTTCGACACGGCCAAAAGGAAAAGCTCGCCCTTGGCGGATAGCGAGTAGCCGGGAGCGCCCTCGTAGGTGCGGCCGGTCGGAGTGGCCTCCGACGTGACGGGGCTGAATGCGGCCGGGCGCGTGGTGGAGGTGTTGAACTTCGACATGGAAACGGGCCCCTTCCGCAGTTGGGAGGAGCCCGCGTTCAGAGTTCGTGCCCGAGATCAAATCGGCGGAGGAACGTAAGTGCTCTAGGCCGCTGAGCTACCGCCACCGAGATGGCGGGCGGGATTCGAACCCGCGTCTCTCTCTTAGAAGGAGAAGTAACCTCTGCCTACGCACCGGGCACGCTCTGAAGTTGTGTTCCTCCCGAGATCAATGTGACGGCGGTGTTGCCCAAGCCGCAGGGCGTCGAAGGTGACCCTTTCGGGTCCCCTCCGCTCGGATTCGAACCGAAATCCATGAAGTAACCGCTGTCGGCGCACCGGGAGGTGCGTATGAAGTTGTGCCCCAGAGATCAGGAAGCGGCTCCGGCGTAGTTTCACCCAAAGAAGTAGCCGGGGCCATGCGCACCTGGGGATCAAGCTGTCGTCAGAGTAGCGGGTGCCCGCCGGAAATACCCGGTATTTTCCGTACCGGGTAGGCGTTATGCGCCTGGATCGCGCGGTTCGCTGGACATGGTGTCGGTAGATTGAGCGCCTTGCTGGGCAAGTTGACCCGTCATATGAGTCGAACGCCCGCTCACCCGGTGAGGGCGAGCGGGCGTTCAACTACCGCGCGTGTCAGTAGGCGCGGTGCCACCTCCAGCGGATGTCACCCGAGTTCTTCTCCATCTGGAAGCTCTGGAGCAACGCCCCCAAGGGTTTGCCCGATGATGACGACTTCCGGCGGGCGCTACTCAACCGAGCGGCCGAGACAGAGGGCAAGTCAGAGTCCCTACTCGTAAGACTGGCGTCCGAAAGAAGCCTGTCCGATCGGGACTGCACGCTACTCAGGTGCTTCAGACAAGGGGGTCGTCCCAACGTCGGCGATGTGCGGACCGCTTGCTGATCAGGCAATGACAACAGACTCTCGACCTGGTCTTGCAGGCTCTTCACCTGCGGTGACCGTCCGCCGCCGTGCCCCTGTGTCCAGGGTTGTCCGTTGGCGTTGTGACGCAGTTCGTCACGCAGAGAAGTGTGTGGGCCGGCTACATGCTGCGTAGCCGATCAACCGCTT
>NZ_JBEZDW010000040.1:0-79882 GCF_040802045.1 Microbispora sp. NPDC049125
ACGGCCAGAACAACCAGAAATGGCGCCTCAACTCCAACGGCTCCATCACCGCCGTCGGCGCCAACAAATGCCTGGACGTCTCCGCGTTCGGCACCGCCAACGGCACCAAAGTCCAGATCTGGACCTGCACCGGCGCGAACAACCAGAAGTGGACCCGAAGCTGACCCTGCGACAGGCACCACCCACGGTCACCCACGCCGGTTGGACGTCATCGACACGTCCGACCGGCGTGGGCACAGCCATCGGGGTCGGGACTGTACGTTTCCCCCGGGACGGGCCCGCTACCGGGGCCGGTCCGGGGGACGTTCGCATTACAGGCTCCCGGCCGGCCGGCCGGCTCCGGCGGCAGGGGCGAGAAGTGGACGGCGGCGAGAGTGCCCTCGCCACGCGAGAGGGTGGGCCGCAGGCGGTGCGTGTACGACCGCCCGCGGCCCGGTGGAACCTCACGTCAGCTGCGCACGCTCCACTGCTGGTTCGCGCCGCCGTTGCAGGCCCACAGGATGAGCTTGGTGCCGTTGGCGGTGCCGCCGCCGTTGGCGTCCAGGCACAGCCCGGACTGCACGCCGGTGATGGTGCCGTTGGAGTTGACGTTCCATTGCTGGTTGTTCTGACCGTTGCAGTCCCAGATGATCACCTGGGTGCCGTTGGTCGTGCCCCTGTTGTAGGCGTCCAGACATTTGTTGCCGAACACCTGGAGCTGCTTGCCCGACGTGTACGTCCACCGCTGGTTGGTGCCGCCGTTGCAGTCCCACAGCTGCGCCTGGGCGCCGTTGGTCGCCGTGCCGCCGGTGACGTCCACGCATCGGCCCGACTGGCCGCCCACGATCGTGCCGTTCTGCTGGCTGCCGGTGTTTCCCTGCCTGACGAGCGACTTCGACTCAGCCGATCGATTCCCCTGGGCGTCCACGACGTAGAGCCGGTACTCACCGGCCGTCGTCGGAACGGCGATGGAGGTCGCGGTTCCGCTCGCCCTGGTCATCGTGTTGCCGGCGGTGAAGGAAGTCGTACCCGAGGGAGCCAGCCAGACCGTCTTGCTCGCGTCGCCGGCGCTCCGGATGGGAATCGATGTCACACCGGCGCCCACGAACGTGCTGGCAGGCAGGACGTAATCCGGCAGAGAGACATTGCTCTGAGGAATGACGTTCCTGTACGCGTCCTCGGGTCCGGAGTTCACGGCGATGGCATAGGCCTGCGACGGCCAGACATAGTCGGAATATACGAGGATATCCTGGATCGTGCTGTTAGGCAGGTTCTTGTTGGAGACCTTGTTGATAGGGCCGTATGTCTGCGTCATGCTCAGATCATGCTTACGCCCGAAGTCGTCGGAGTTGATGAGCCACGTGACATTCTTGTCCACACTCAGGACGTTGTCGCGGAAAGCTATGTTCCCTGAGCCTTCGTCCGGGTGGAGTCCGTACTTGTGACCGGCCGGGACACCCTGCAGATAGTTGTTGGTGATTGTGGTTCCCGGCTGGTTGCCCAGCGTGTAGATAGGAGCCGTGTCACCCAGGCGCTGCACCGTGTCAATGATGTGGTTGTAGCTGATGGTGTTGTTCTTCGCCGTGGTGGTCGGCCGGTTGGGCGCGATCGAGCCTGACGATCCGTCGAAGTTCCACCACCCCCAGCCGAGCGTGATACCGGACCACGAGGTCTTCTCGATGCGGTTGTGCTGGATGGACAGGCCGTCGGCGAAGTACGCCGAGATGGGGCTGTGCCCGTTGAACAGCACGGCACTGTCGTAAATGTAGTTGTTCTTTATCTCGATGTTCTTGGGCGCACCTTCGACCTGAGCGGGATACTTCTCGTGATTTGTCGCGGTGTAGTCCCCGATGTAGACGTTCTGGGGGTGGCCCACGGTGATGGCGGATCCGGCGATGTCGTTCGTGTAGTTCCCGATCAACTGCGTGTTCACCACGTCGTTGACCATGTTGATTCCGTCGACGCCGGTGTGCTGAATCCGGTTGTTCTGCAGGACGAGCCCGTCGGCGTTCTCGATCTGGATGGCGCCGGGCGCCACGTCGACATTGCGGTAGTAATAGGCGTGGAAGTTCTGCTTGGCATATGCGATTGCGCCGAGATTGCCCTGCTGGGCCTGCTTGAACGCCGAGCCGGCCACGTTGAACAGGTTCCAGTCGGAGTGCTGGACCGTGAGGCCGGAGAATGTGATGTTCCGGACGCGACTGCTCGTGGAGGTGCCGGCGACCCTGAGAAGGGTGGACACGTTGTTCGGTGCGAAGACCGTCGCGGTGGACATGTTCTCGGAGCTCGCTTTGTAGTAGTACAAAGTCTTGCTCGTCTTGTCGAAGAAGAACTCGCCCGGCGAGTCCAGGAACTCGTAGGCGTTCATGACCTTGTGGCTGCCGCCGACCTGGGCGTTGCCGTTGAAGGCGCCCTGGGCGATGGCCGCTCCCGGCTGCTGGAACGTGGCTATGCGGTTCGTGCCGTCAGAGGTGACCTGCCGAACTCCCACGATGGCCGTGGTCCAGGTCGTCGCCGTTTCGATCTCGATGTCGTCCTGATTGGAGGCGATGGCCGGGAAATCGTTCAGACTGTACTTCGCTCCCGCGCACTGCGAACCCGACTCCCACGCCCAGGGTGCCTGCCCCGCCGTGATGGTGTAGGTTCCGTAGCACCCGCCCGAGTTGATCGTCTTGGACGCCATGTACGCTCGCTTGTCGTTGACATAAAGCGCACGGAGCTTGTTGCTGCGATTCAGCGGGGCTTTCCAGATGTTGCCGCTGTGCTGCGTCCATCCGGTTACCTGGACGCCTCCGTTGAGGATCGGCGTCTCGTTCTGGTACGCGGCGTATATGACCCGGTAACCATTCGTGCCGGAGTCGGCCGGCGTGAAGTCAATAGTGCTGCCGACCGGATAGTTGCCCCCGCGGAGATAAACGTAGATGTCGCCCGTCATGTTCGCGTTCACCGAGCGAACGACGTCCCTCGCGCGCTCCATGGTTTTGAACGGTGACGTGATCGTCCCGGGGTTGGCGTCGTTGCCGTCGGGAGCGACGTAGTAGGTTGCCTGGGTCGCCGCCGAGGCGGGGGTGGCACCTGCGAAGGCCGGCAGCAACACAGCGGCGACGAACACCGCAAGCGCTGCTAACGCCTTCCCAGTGGTGGACAGGGCTGACTTCACGCTCTGTTCCTTTCGCTGGTTCCGAGCAAATGTGTTCGCCACGCGATCACCCTGCAGCAGCAGAACTCATCGGGGTGTGCCATTGAGCGAGCATGGCGCTTTTGTTGCAGTTGAGGACATCGATCGAAGGGCCGTGCACCGGCCGAGGGGCGGCCACCCTCACGCCATGCGCGGCGATCGCCGGCAGAGCGTGGGCCTCGGCAATTTCGTCGCCGGTGAGGCCGAATGTCCTTGGTCGTCCGCTCCCGGCGCCACGCTGACGAGGGTCACGCGCCGCCCGTGGGCGAGAGGTCTCCTCATAACACGTCCCAGGAATCCGTGGCAGACGTGGCTACCATGTTTCGACCTCGTAACGTATGACGTATGCCGAATGATGCTTGGGGGTAATGTCGCATTAACAGGGGTGTCGCGCAACAGTCGATGGAGCGGGGAAGGCGCATCTTCGTCCACCCTGGTGCCGCGACGCCGGGCGATCTTCCACGACCTGGCGGGCTTCCCGTGGGTCGCGGTGGAACCCCACTGGTCATGCGTAGATGCGACCTGGCGGCTCGTAGCCCCGATGTGCCAGGTCGGGCCCGGTGGGTCCGTCGCCGCGCCGGCGCCCGGCGTCATCCTCCACGCGGCGCCCACGGCGCGTCAGACCTCCGCCGGGCCGGCCCGCATCCCGGGCGGGTTGAGGGAGGAGACCTCCTACATCAGCAGTGGTGAATCACATGTGCTGTTGAAACTTTCATCAGCGAACGCGATCACACTCGCCGGCCCGATCGTGCAAGATCATAGTGACGTTCGCGAGACACGCGGGACGGCGAGCCCAGGGAAAGGACAATCCGGCCTGGTCAAGCCGTAGCAGCCGTCATCCCGGCCACGCCGAAGTAGCCGGCCAGGCGCGCGGCGACGAACATGGCGGGGCCGAGCACGAGCCATCGCGGCACATTACGTCCTGCCAGCGGGACCAACCAGCGCGGACAGATCCCGCCGAAACAGTGGACCAGTGCCAGCGGGAGGAGGGTGCCGGCCAGGATCGGCAGGGCGACGAAATCGCGAAAGGCGAAACAGGCCGCGCTCCACACCGAGAGCGGAGCCGCAAGGTGTGCATCCGAGCCCCGCTACTCCTCATAGCCGGAACGTGGTGTCGCTCACGAACGCAAGAGGCAGAACTCGTTGCCGTCGGGATCCTGCATCGTGATCCAGTCCTCACGCTCGGCCTGAACCGTTGCCCCCAGCGCACACAGCCGCGTGACCTCTGCGACCGTATCGGCGGCGCTCAGGTCGAGATGAACCCGGTTCTTGACCCGCTTGCTCTCCGGCACGAGTTGGAAGAATATGCGCGGCAGCCTGCCAGCGGTGTGGACGAGCAGGACCGTGGGGTCGTCCTCCGGGTCGTTGATGCCCATGGAGCGCAGCCGTGCCAGCTCCTCCTCGTCGTACGGCGCGATCTCGTAGCCGTCCAGGGTCTGCGCCCAGAATCGGGCGGCCGAAGCCGGATGAGGACTGTCGAAGACGATGTCCTTGATGGATGCCACGGGACTCCTTTCTGAGACGGATGACAATGGAAATGGTGAGCCGAGCCGCTGGTGGAATAGCTGCCGAAAATCGTAGATCAGTTGAGGAAGCTCAGGCGGCGCCCGGATCGGGGCGCTCGACGAGCTGACCACGTTCGAAAACGGGCACCGGCGCGGGCGAGGGCAATCAGACGGAGTGCGTTGACCGCGTGCCACCGCTGCTGGCCGGGGCGGCGGTGCGGGGAGACGGGCCCCGCGGGTGACCTTTGTCCGCAGCCGGACGGTGGACAACGTCGACTCAAATGTCGTAACGGGTCAGTAGGCTGTGCGTCCTGTATAGCGCCGTGCCGTCTTCCCAGGAGAATTTCGTGCGACTGTTGGTCTCCACCGCCATTGCCGGCCTCATCGCGACTGGTCTGACCGCCGTGCCGGCCCAAGCCTCCTCTGCCAAAGTCGCGTACGGCTGGGCCTGGCCGGACGGGAAGGGAAAACTCCGCATCGTGCCGCGCGCAGCCAAACCGGTCACGATGCACTACGGAATCAGGAGTTTCCGTCTGAAGCCTCTCGCCGGAGCCAAAGAGATTCGGCTCGACTACTCCTCGGCCTCCTTCTACCGGACGTCGGTCACATGCGGCGCCAGGGACAACGGCGGCAAGTACGCCGTGAGCGCCAAGGGCCTCGGCAAGACCGCATGTGCTTCTCGCGACCTCGCTTTCGTTTTCACTCTCGGACCCACGCTGGTCCGCATCATCTATAACGGCACCAAGGCCACCACGATCCATCAGTTCTGGCCCGGCGTCGCGACCGAGAGACCCAAGACCGCCTTTGGCACCCTTCGGTACCTCGGAGACGGAACTCCGGGCCCCAGCATCAGCGGCATCGTGACTTTCACCCCGGAGGGCGGTCAGCCGATGAAACTCGGGTACGACTGGATGGCTGGATTCAATCGAATCACTGAGGCATGTAACGCCGACTGGCTCACCGGTGGTGATCCGCGCAACGCGGACGAGGAGGGCGTAGGCTCAATTGCCTGCAACGCCCGTCAGATGACCGCGGTGCTCAAGCGCCTGAAGCGCCCCGTTCTCGTCAAAGTTCAATACTCCCCGTTGGCGCAAAGCATGAATCAGCTATGGGAAGTCAGCCGCGGAGCCTGACGGTCCCGCTGCAACTGACATATCGCCCGCTGAGCCCCGAGCGCCGGCAACTCCGTGAGGGCGGCGTCCATCATGTGGACGCCGCTCGAGTGACCTTGGTGCGCAACCGGACGGTGGAGGAGGTTGACTCATCGCTACCGCTTCTGGACGCGGTACTGCTGAAGCAGTGCGTGATCTTCTCGCTGTTCTTCTCGCCGTTCAATTCGGGCAGAAGTTCGTCGGGGCATAGCTCATAGAGGTCACCCCACCATCGGCAGGCCCTGTTGTATCTACGCTTGTCGCAGCGAACATGAATGCTGATACGAGGCCAACTCATCTGGGTCATGCCAGCATCCAAGACCTTCGACACTTACGGACATCTCTTCCCGAGAGATGAAGAGCTGGGGAAGCTAGCGAATCTCTGATCAAGCTAAATGCCTGGTCAGAGGTTGTGTAGCGGACGAGTCGGCCTGTAGGCCCGGTTCGAATTCGACACGCTCCCTACCTACGATAACGGCGTACAAACTGTCGCCGACCTGGGGAGACACTTCCGTTGGTTGCCATCACTTGCCGCCGTTTTCGGCTGCGATCTGCCCCCTGGGCGCGCCCTCGTGGGGGCTTTCAGCGATACCCTTAGCCATGTGACCAACCGATTTCGAGACGCCATGCAATTGATGCGCTCAAGCGATCCGCAGAAGCAGGAAGACGGCTTTCACAGCCTTCGGCCCTACGTAGCGGATCAAATTGCCGAGCTGATCGGCGAGTTCCGCAGGGAGCACGAAGACCATGGGTTACGGTGCTGGTTACTCGAACTGATCGCCGAAGCTCGATCTCCGGAAGCGCTTCCGTTGTTGACTGAGGTGGCGCAGTACGAGGATGGGCCATTACGAGACCGCGCACTGGAAGCCTTGACCCTTCTGGGTACCAAGGAAGCCCGCCAAGTTTTATGGCGCATACGGGCGAATCAGCCGATCAGGTGAGCTGGAACCTCCCATCAGAGGTGCTGGATCCTCTTCCTTATCAGGGAACGGGGACGGACGCCTGAGCTGCTTGGATATGTTGCTGACCTGCTCTGATCGTCCATGGACTTCCGCCAGGGTCCAGCATCGTCCGCCAGCGTTGCCACGCAGCCGGTCACGCATCCGGCCTTGAAACTTATCGCCTCTAATGCTCTGGCATCGGCTGAGGTACCGGGTGATCATTCAAGATCAGATCGCCTATGCGGATGAGCCTGGCAACGTAACTCCGGCCCTCTCGTCCGCGAAGTCGCGGGAGAAGAGCACGTAGATCACGGGCGCAATCGCTGACCATCTGGAGCTGATCGGCCTCCAGGACACCTCGGCGACTGCCGACATAGCTGGTCACGCATCCTGCCAAGTAGGCATCCAGCTCCATGAATGACCGCCCGAAGACCTCCGCCTCCCGGAGATCATCAGGTTCGAACGCACCGAGGTGCTCTGCCCAGAGAACCGAAACCTCGTCAAAGGTCGCCTTATCCATGTGTCCCATCGTGCATCAGGACGCATGCCACCTCTGCGCATGAGGGGTTTGACGAATCGTTGCGGTGGTGCTGAATCGTCAGCTTGGGGCGCAATTACACTGGCCCGCCAATTCGGGAGTGGCACCACCCTGCCCGCGATTCTCCCTCCCCTGCCCTCCAAGCTGATCTTCGAAGGGTCCCCGTCTCCTGAGTGCGGGCCGTGATGACAAGCTCGTCAGCGCTGTGCTTCCCCTCATTCGCCCCCTCCGCGGTGCCACCGGAAGCAACTCACCAACAGCTCCTCCACCGACCCATCTCCCGGCGCGCCCGTTCTCCTTGCGGGCGCCCATCCATCGGATCGTCGAGCCTGCCCCTCAACTCCACGCTTCACCTCCTCCCCGCACCGCTGCTCCGCCGAAGGCGGCTTGAAGACGTAAGCGAAGTCGTAACAGGGGCTAACTTCTGATGGGTGGCTCGCTACAGGAGCACGCCGAATCGCTGCTCAATGTGCCCCCGACTCGCCCCGCGGGCAGCAACAATCTCCGACTTCACGCACAGGCCGCATGCCTGACGTCTTGCCTTCCCTCCATGAAGCCGGGCTTTCGCGAACCCTCAACGCGGGAGCAGCTCTTCCGCGCCCGTGCAGACGGCTGCCCAGTCGGTTGCCGGTTCCTGTTGTAAGCGTTGAGCCAGCCATGCCGCTCGATTGACGTGCTCGGCGCGGAGTGCATCCAGGTCCAGCCGGACACCGCCCGGTGGCCCTGTCCGCTCCAATACTCTGGTTCTCCGCTCCATGGCGGTCATGAGCTCATGGTCGAGTTGCCGGACGGCGGTGAGAAACGATTCGGTCGGGATTACGACCTGACCGGCCGGATCGGCCGTGAACCGGATGTCGCCATCGTCGTCATGCCGCCAGGTCACTGTCACCGTGTCGAAATTGTCGCTGACGGTGCGCCAAGCCCTGATGCGGGGCGGTTGTCGGATGTAGCCGAGATCTAAGGCATGCTCGGCGTGCCACTCCGCGGCAATCAAGGCTTCATCGCTGTCCATCGGCCGCCAGGAGTCGGGGACGCTGGCCACGAAATCCAGGAGATCGGTTGGCACCGGCTGGAGGACAGTGGGTGTCATCTCGTTGATGTCTTCCCATAGCCGAGCCACGTAGTAGTCGACATATGGGCGCTGCACCGCAGGATGATCGGTCCGACATTGCTGCAGCGTTTCTGGTGAGTAGCGCAGCAACTCCTGACCGGTCAGTTCTATCCAGTACCAGCCATCGGTTAGTCCGAACCAGTGCAGTTGACGATCCTCGCGGCCCCAGGGAGAAACCTGGCCCAGTGGTGTCAACGCAAAGCGGAACCTGATCACCGAGCGTATGGTAGCTGCTCGGTGGACGTGTCTTCGACCTAACGGGCGCCAGCGTTTTAAGGGTTCCACCTCAACCCCGTGCGGCCCCTGCACGTGTCGCGATCATCCCGGGGCCTGAGCGCCCCGGGGTTGGGGGCAGCGCCCCAAGGTCTTCGCTGCTCCGCCGGAAAAGACTTCATCGGCGTCAACCGTGCCGTCAGTTCTCCGACCGTCGTACCGTGCTTGCCGGCGGGCCGCGCGACCGCGAGGCGGGACCGGCCGAAGAGCCGCACGCCCGCCGTGGCGAGGCGCGCGGCCCAGCCCGGCTCATGCTCGTGTGCGTGTGGTTCCCGGGCATGCGGGCCGTGGCCGGCTTCTTGGGATGGTTGTGCTTCCTGACGTTCTTCCCCTGGTGCTCTCGGCGGGCTTCCCTCGCTCGCCCCTCACTCGCTCCGCCGAAGGCGGCTTGAAGACGTAAGCGAAGCCGTAATAGGGGCTAATTTCTGATGGGCGGCTCGCTACAGGAGCACGCCGGATCGCTGCTCGATGTGCCCCCGATGTGCCCCGAGCAGGAGTGAGCCAGGAGCAGGCCCAGCTCAGACGGGGTGAGAGCGGACGAGTCGGCCTGTAGGCCGGGTTCTGTGGCCAGCCTCGCGGCTGACCGGCGGCCATCCATCTAGGACCGCCGTTGCCGGCGGCCTCAAGCGGTCTACCCGCGCGGCTCGGGCGGGCAGCCCTCGAACGTCGCGCGCGGGACGCTCCAGGGAGCGCCCCTTCTTGACCTTGCTCCGGGTGGGGTTTACCGAGCCGCCCACGTCACCGTGGGCGCTGGTGGTCTCTTACACCACCGTTTCACCCTTACCTCCCGCGAGGGGAGGCGGTCTGTTCTCTGTGGCACTGTCCCGCGGGTCACCCCGGGTCGGCGTTACCGACCACCCTGCCCTGTGGAGCCCGGACCTTCCTCGGCAGGACTGCGAAGAGCCCTGACGCGGCCGCCCGGCCGACTCGTCCGCCGTACTCACAAGCCTAGCGGTCAGGCGAGGTGCGCCGTGTCGTTCAGCGACCGCACCACCGCCGGGCCGTCGGCGTAATAGTCGATCACCGACAGGCAGGCGAGGTCGAGATGCATCCGGTAGAGGGACGTGGGCGGCGCTTCCAGCGCGAAGCGTACGAGCAGCTTGATCGGAGTCACGTGGGAGACCACCACGACGGTGGCGCCCTCATGCGCCTTCACGATCCGGTCCCGTGCCAGGGCGACCCTGCGGCCGGTCGTGGCGAAGCTCTCCCCACCGGGCGGAGCGACCTCGGGGTCGGCCAGCCACGCGGCCAGCTCCCGGGGCCACCGCTGCTGGATCTCGGCGAACGTGTGCCCCTCCCAGGCCCCGAAGTCGGTCTCCCGGAGGTCGTCGTCGACCAGCACCGGCAGGCCGGTCCGGACGGCGACCGCCTCCGCGGTACGCCGGGCCCGCGCCAGCGGGGAGCTGACGATCGCGCCCACCTCGTACGGAGGCCGTGACAGGCGCAGGGCCGCCGCCTCGGCCTGTGCGAGACCGGTCCCCGTGAGCGCCGGGTCGCCGGTGCCGGAGAAGCGCTTGTCCACCGAGAGCGAGGTCTGCCCGTGCCGCAGGAGCAGCAGCGACGTGGCGGCTCGGGACGGGCGGGGCATCCAGCCGTTGCCCCCACGGCCCGCCGCGACGTCGGAAGGCCCGGCCTGGGGCTCCACGACCGCGACCGGCTCGGCCGGTTCGGGAGTCTCCGTCTCCGAGGAGATCACGCTCGACCGCCACGTCTCCCCCCGGGCCGCGGCGTCCATGGCCTCGTTGGCGAGGCGGTCGGCGTGGGTGTTGCGCTCCCTGGGGATCCACGTCCAGGTGACGCGGAACTTCCTCGCCAGGGCGGCCGCCTCCAGTGCCAGCGGCCGCAGGCCCTCGTGCTTGACCTTCCAGCGGCCGGCCATCTGCTCCACGACGAGCTTGGAGTCCATCCGCACCTCGACCGGACCGCCCTCGACACCGAGCGCCACCAGCGCCCGCAGCCCGGCGATCAGGCCGCGGTACTCGGCCACGTTGTTGGTCGCGGTGCCGATCGACTCGGCCGACTCGGCGAGCACGCGGCCACCGGAGTCCTTGACCACCGCGCCGAAGCCGGCGGGGCCGGGGTTCCCCCGCGACCCCCCGTCGGCCTCGACGACGAACCCGGCGGCCCCCACCGGCGTCACAGGCCGGACTCTGCCGTACGGACGAGGATCCGGCGGCACTCCTCGCAGCGGACGACCTCGTCGGGCGCGGCGGCGCGGACCTGGTTGAGGTCCGCGATCGACATGGTGGTGCGGCAGCCCAGGCACCGGCCGCCCTGCAGCAGCGCGGCACCCATGCCCGACTGCTCGCGCATCTTCTCGTACAGGGCGAGCAGACCGGCCGGGATGTCGGCGAGCAACGGAGCGCGCTTCGCCTGCAGGTCGGCGTGCTCCTTGTCCATCTCGGCGAAGGCGGCGTCACGGCGGTCCTCGGCGGCCCGCAGCGTGGCCGTGACCTTCTCGCGCTCCGACCGGAGCGAGGAGACGAGGGACTGGGCCGCTTCGAGACGCTCCATGATTTCCAGCACGATCTCCTCCAGGTCCCCCTGGCGGCGGCGCAGCGACACGATCTCCGACTGGAGGCTCGCCAGGTCCTTCGGCGAGGAGACCTGGCCGGAGTCGAGACGCTTGGCGTCCCGGTCCACCCGGGCCCGTACGGCGTCGACGTCGGACTCGGCCTTGGCCTGTTCGCGGGCGAGGTCGCCCGCCTCCGTCTCAGCCGAGATGATCTGAGTCGCGAGCTGGGCGAGCTTCTTGGACTGCTCCTCGACATCGGCGAGGTCGGGCTGGGAACGGCGGCGATGGCTCAGCCGGTCGAGACCCGCGTCGACCTCCGCCAGATCGAGCAGACGCTTCTGTGCTTCCGGTGCGGCCTTCATCCCAAATCCCTCAGAATGCTCGGGGGTCCAAGTCGGTAGTCGTCGCCGTCCACGCGTCCGTGACGGCGTTGGAGACGCGCGCCTCAACAGTAATGCCCCTGGCCGCCAACCCTGACGTCAGACGCCGCGCGGCGTCCGCGAGCCAGGGCCATTCCGTGGCCCAGTGGGAGGCGTCGATCAGGGCGGGCCGCTCGTCGGCCTCCATGTGCTCGCTCGCCGGGTGATGGCGCAGGTCGGCGGTCAGATAGACGTCGGCGCGGGCGGCGCGGGCCGTGGCGAGCAGGGAGTCGCCCGCTCCCCCGCACACGGCGACCGTCCGGACCGGGCGGGACACGTCCCCCGCCACCCGCAGCGGGCCGGCCGTACGGGGCAGGCCGGAGGCGGCCAGAGCGGCGAACTCGCCCAGCGGCATCGCGGACGGCAGCGTCCCGACGCGGCCGAGGCCGCGGCGTGGATCGGCGGCGGAGGGTTGCAGGGGCCGCAGCTCGCCGGTCAGCCCGACGGCCCGCGCCAGCGCGTCGGAGACGCCGGGGTCGGCCACGTCGGCGTTGGTGTGCGCCGTGTGGAGGGCGACGCCGTTGCCGATCAGGCGGTGGACCACCCTGCCTTTGAAGGTCGTGGCCGCGACGCTCGTGGTCCCCCGCAGATAGAGCGGGTGGTGGGTGACGATCAGATCCGCACCCCAGCCGAGCGCCTCGTCCACGACGGCGGCGACCGGGTCGACCGCGAACAGGACCTTCCGTACGGTCTGCCCCGGGTCGCCGCAGACGAGGCCGACGGCGTCCCACGGCTCCGCCCAGGAGGGGTCGTACAACCCCTCCATCTCGGCGACCACCTCGGCGAGAGTGCTGGAGATCGATGCCACGGGCGCACACTACAGCGTGGTGGCCGAGCCGTCCTGGCAAGGTAACGTCCCCCTTGACGCCCCCGCGCGAGGAAGGACCCCGGCATGTCCGTTCACCAGCAGGAAAACCTGCACAGGGACGCCGTCGTCGCCGAAACCCACAACGATCTCCTCATGGCCGTCTCCGCCCGGCCACCCGGCCGGTGGGCGTCGTTCTTCCGGGAGCGCTGGCTCCCCCAGCTCGCCGAGGGCGGCGTCGACGTGCAGATCCTTCCCGTGTTCGTGGACGGCCAGTTCCGGCCCGAGGGGGCCCTGCGCCAGACCCTGCGCATGATCGAGTGCGCCCATGTGATCGCCGAGGGCAACGCCGACGCGGTGGTGCTCTGCCGTGACGGCCAGGAGATCGACGAGGCGCTCGCCCTCGGCAAGATCGCCCTGGTCCTGGCCATGGAGAGCATGCCGGGCGTCGACGCCAGCGTGGAGCTCATCTCGACCCTGCACCGGCTCGGCGTCCGCGTCGCCTCCATCGCCCACTGGGGCCGTACGCCTCTCGCGGACGGCAGCGGGCAGGACGGCACGGGCTCCCGGCTGACCGCCGAGGGGGTGGAGGCGCTCCGGGAGATGGAGCGGCTCGGCATCGTCTTCGACGTGTCGCATCTCGGCGCGTCGGGGGTCGCGCACGTCCTGGAGATCGCCACCAGGCCGGTCATCGCCACCCACTCCTCCGCCCGTGCCCTGCGTGACCACCACCGCAACCTGACCGACGACCAACTGCGGGGCATCGCGGCCGGAGGCGGCGTGATCTGCGTCAACTTCCTCGCCGCGTTCCTGACGGAGGACGCCCGGGCCGCGACGATCGACCACCTGGTCGACCACATCGAGCACATCGCCGGGGTCGCGGGCATCGACCACGTCGGGCTCGGGCCCGACTTCATCCGGGAGGTCTACGCGGATCTCACCCCGCCCTGCGAGGACTTCAGCGAGAGCGGCCTGGACGTAATGGCCGCCATCCCGGGGCTGGACGGCCCGCGCGGCCTGCCTCTGGTGACCGAGGCGCTGCTCAAGCGGGGCTTCTCGGAGGAGGAGACCGTGAAGATCATCGGATCCAACGTGATGCGGCTGCTGCGCGCCGGGCTCGGGCGGCCCCAGCCGTGAACCTGGACGCGATGCTGGCCGACCTCGAGGAGCTGGTGCGCTGCGAGTCGTACTCCGCCGACCACGAGGCGGTGGCCCGCAGCGCCGGCGTCGTGGCCGCCCTGGGCCGCCGGCTGCTGCGGGCGGAGCCGGAGACGATCGTGATCGGCGGGGTGACCCACCTGCGCTGGTCGTTCGGCACGCCGCGGGTGCTGCTGCTCGGGCACCACGACACGGTGTGGCCGGTCGGCTCGCTGCGCGAGCACCCCTGGTCGGTCGAGGACGGCATCGCCAGGGGGCCGGGGGTCTTCGACATGAAGGCCGGCCTCGTGCAGATCTTCCACGCCGTCGCCTCCCTGCCGTCTCCGGACGGCCTGGCGGTGCTGGTGGTGGGGGACGAGGAGCTCGGGTCGCCCACCTCCCGGGCCCTGATCGAGTCGGCCGCCTCCGGCTGCGCGGCGGCCTTCGTGGCGGAGGCCAGCGCCGACGGCGGCGCGCTCAAGACCGCGCGCAAAGGCATCTCCCGCTACGAGCTCACCGTGCACGGCCGGGCCGCCCACGCCGGCCTGGAGCCGGAGCTGGGGGCCAACGCCGGGCTTGAGCTGGCCCACCAGGTCCTCGCGATCTCCGACATCGCGGCCCGGCTCGACTCGTCGTCCAAGGCCGGGCTGACCTCGGTGACGCCGACCATGCTGTCGGCGGGGACCAGCACGAACACCGTGCCCGGCCTCGGGCGGGTGGCGATCGACGTCCGCGTCCCCGACGCGGAGGCGCAGCGGCGGGTCGACGAACTGATGCGGGCCCTGACGCCGCGGATTCCCGGCACCAGGCTCGAGCTGCGAGGCGGCCCGAACAGGCCGCCGCTCGACCCGGCCGCCTCGGCCGCCCTCTTCGACGTGGCGGCCGGCCTCGCCGCCGAGCTCGGGATGGCGCCGTTGAAGGGCGCCACCGTCGGCGGCGGCTCCGACGGCAACTTCACGGCCGGGGTCGGCTGCCCGACCCTCGACGGGCTCGGCGCGGTCGGCGGCTGCGCCCACGCCCCGGGAGAGCACGTCATCGTCGCCGAGATGCCGGTCCGGGCCCGTCTGCTCGCGGCGCTCGCGGCCCATGTCCTGTCCGGAGGGCCTCCCGGCGGCGACGCGGGCGGCGGAGACGACGCGTACCGCGGGAGAACGGCATGACCCCGGGCGACCAGGCGGCGGTCGTCGCCGCGCGCCGAGGGGTCCGGGTGGCCGAGTTGGACACGATCGCCGACTTCCAGCGGGTCGTCCGGCTCTTCGACCACATCTGGCACCCCGAGCCGTGGAACCCGCCGATGACCGTGGAGCTGATGCGGGCGCTGTCGCACACGGGGAACTACGTCGCGGGGGCCTTCGACGGCGGCGACCTCGTTGGGGCAGCCGCCGGGTTCCTCGCCGCCCCGGCCGGGCGGGTGCTGCACTCCCACGTCGCCGGAGCCGTCAGGCCCGGCGCGGGCTTCGCACTCAAGCTGCACCAGCGGGCGTGGGCCCTCGGCCACGGCATCAGCCGGATCACGTGGACCTTCGACCCCCTCGTACGGCGCAACGCCCACTTCAACCTGGCGAAGCTCGGCGCGCTGCCGGAGGACTACATGCCCGGTTTCTACGGGCCGATGGGCGACGCCGTCAACGCGGGCGACGAGTCGGACCGGGTGCTCGCGGTGTGGCGGCTGGAGGATCCGCGGGTCGCCGAGGCCTGCGGCGGCGTGCCGTACCGGCCGCGGATCCCCCGCGACGCGGTCACGGGCCTCGCCCTGCGGGAGGGACGGCCGGTGGCCGGCCCGTCCGGCGGGCGAGTGGTCCTCGTCGCCCTTCCCGAGGACATCGAGGCGCTGCGCCGCGAGGACCCGGAGGCCGCCAAGGAGTGGCGGCACGCCGTACGCGACGTGCTGGGCGGGCTGATGGCGGAAGGCGCCAGGGTGGCGGGGTTCACCGGCGGCCACTACGTGGTCGAGCGGCCCGGCGGCCGTTGATCGAACGGGTTGCCGGCCTTGCGGGAAAACGACATGAGGAAAGCGGGGACGCCTGCCAATGCTTCGCGCTCATACGGGCTGAACACGTGGAAGACCGGCCGGCCGTAGGGGAAGTCCACCTGAAGGTCTTCGGCGCCCACGGAAGGCCGGTGGCCCGCCTGGTGGAGTCGCTGCGCCCGGCCATCACCCCGGCCGGAGGCGCATACCTCGTCGCCGAGCATGACGGCGACGCCGTCGGTCACGTCGTGTTCACCCGGGTCCGCCTCGACGCCCCCCGCCGACTACTGCGCCCGCTTCGGGTTCGAGCCTGGCGCCCCGCACGGTTTCCGCAGGCCGTCCCGACATCGCGGTCAGAGCCATGAGGGGCCGGGCCTGGTGAGGGCGGGCAGCGGGCCGGGACGGGTGTGCAGGGCGTGGAGTCTGGCCAGCCAGCCGGCGATTCCGGCGGCGCCCTGCATGAACCCCGGTTCCGGCGGCAGTTCCGGCGGGGTCGCCGTGTGTTCGGTGTTGGACCACGTGACGCCGCGCGCAGTGGTCAGGGCGCGGCCGGCGACGTCGGCGGCCAGGGTGCCGGCCCAGTCGAGCAGGGCGGTGTCGCCCGTGGCCTGGCAGAGGTCGAGGAGGAGTTGCCCGACTCCGGCGGTGCCGCAGCACCGTGCGACGTTGTCCCCGTAGCCGGGGTAAAGCCGGAGGGGCAGGCGGCTGTCGCGCAACTCGTGACCGGCACCGCCCAGCCGTCCGGGTGGTGCCCGGCGGTCAGAAGAGCGTCGGCCCCGCGGACGGCGACGTCGACCAGGTCGCGGCGGCGCAGCGTTCGGCCCGCGGAGGCCAGGGCGTACGCGACCCCGGCGGTGCCGTGGGAGAACCCGGGCAGGAGGTACTCCTGTCCGGCGACCATCCGCCAGTTGAGCCCGTCCGGGGCCGGTTCGGCCATCTCCACCAGCCGGTCGGCCAGCACATGGGCGGCTCCGGTGTCCGCACCGTTCACGAGCAGGGCCAGCAGGATGCCGGCGTCCCCGGAGATGACGTCGGTGTACCGCGACCGGTCGTGTGGCACCTGCCGGACGCGCTCGGCGATCCGCGACGTCACCTGGCCGGCGGCCGCGGCGGCCTGTTCGTCGCCTGCGGCATGTGACCAGGCGCGCAACGCCACCACGACTCCCGCCCACCCGGAGAACAGCCCGTCATCGGGCATCGTGGACACGGCCCCGCCCTCGCGGGCCAGGTGCAGCAGGCGGCCGCGAGCACCCGTCGAGACCCCCGCCGGGTCGATTCCGGCCGCCACGGCTTCGGCGCAGCCGAGCAGCACCCCGGCCGTACCGGAGTATAGGTCGTCGCACAGCACGCCGCGTTCGAGCCACCCGAGGCCGCCGTCGACGTCCACCGCCGCGGAGCCGATCCAGTCGAAAGCGCGACTCGTCACGTCCATAACCCCAGTCTTCCCGTCGCCGCGATGGCCGTGCCCCCGCGTTCGACGTCCCAACAGGCGGAGGCGCCGCGTCAGGGGCCGGTGCGGGCGCCCAGCCGGGCCAGGTACGCCTCCCGTACGGCGGAGCGTGAGAGCTTGCCCGTCGGCGTCCGGGGCAGCTCGTCGACGAACTCGACCAGCCGGGGATGCTTGAAGCGGGCCAGCCGCGGCTCCAGGTGGCCGAGGAGCTCCGCCGCCGTGACCTGGGACGCCCGCTGCACGAGCGCGACCACCCGGTGGCCCCACTCCTCGTCCGGCACGCCGATCACCGCCACGTCGGCGACCGCCGGGTGGTCGAGGAGCGCCGCCTCCACCTCCGCCGGGTAGATGTTCACCCCGCCCGACACGATCAGGTCGGTACGGCGGTCGCACAGGAAGAGGTAGCCGTCCTCGTCGAGGTAGCCGATGTCGCCGGGCGCGTACCAGTCGCCGCGCATGCTCGCGGCGGTCTTCTCCGCGTCCTTGCGGTACTCGAACCGGTTGGTCGCCGACCTGACGTACACCATCCCGGGACGGCCGGGAGGCACCTCGTCGCCGTTCTCGTCCAGGATCCTCGCCTCGAACGTCGGCACCGGCCTGCCGACCGTCCCCGGCCGCTCCAGCCACTCGCGCGGCTTGACGGCGAAGGCGATCGCGGACTCGGTGGAGCCGTAGTACTCGTACAGCACCGGGCCCCACCACTCCATGATCGCTTTCTTCACGGCGACCGGGCAGGCGGCGCCGGTGTGGAACACCTGCCGCAATGACGAAATATCGTATTTCTGGCGGACTTCGGGAGGCAGCCGGAGCATCCGGTGGAACATCGTCGGGACCATCATCGCGTTGGTCACGCCGTATCGGCCGATGAGTTCGAGGACGGCCTCCGGCTCGAACCGCGGCGCGATGACGACGGTGTGTCCCAGATGGAGCGCCAGCGAGACGTGCGCGCACGGTGCGGAATGGTAGAGCGGGGAGGTGACGAGGTGGACGTCGTCGCCCGCGGTGAGGTCGCACACCTCTCCCACGAACCACCTGAGCAGCGGCACGGCCTCCTCAGGCGCGCGGGACGGCAGCGGCCGCTGCACCCCCTTGGGGAAGCCCGTGGTGCCGGAGGTGTACCACATGACCGCGCCGGACGTCCGGTCCTCGGGAGCGGTGGCGGGCCACCCCTCCGCCAGCCGCGCCGTCCCCTCGTACACCTCGGTGACGCCCGCCCGCATGCACGCCTCCCGTACGGCGCCCGCGAGGGCGGGGCCGTGCACGACGAGCCGCGCGTCGCAGTCCCGCAGGATGTACGCGACCTCGGCGGGCGTGAGATGCCAGTTGACGGGCACGTAGTAGAGGCCGATCTGGCCGGTGGCCAGCAGCATGACCAGCGCGTCGAGGCCGTTGGGCAGCACGCCCGCAACCACGTCGCCCCGGCGCAGCCCGTGGCCCCGCAGGCCCCGGGAGACCCGGTCCACTCTGGCCAGCAGGTCGCCGTACGACGTGGTGGCGCCGTCGGCGTCGATCACGGCGCGCCGCCCGGGATCGGCTCGCGCGATGGCGTAGAAGCCGGGGGGCATGCCGGAGCCGGGCACCGTCTGACCTCCTGAGCCGGGGCGTGGGGCCGTTCTCACTCTAATTAGCACTTCAGCGTCCATACAGAGCATTGCTCTGATGGGAGTTTGTCCAGTTTTGGAGGCAAATTGCCCTAAAGGTGCGGCGAGTTGACTTAGTGTGATCATCTGATTGCCGGGGGGAATCGGGTGAGCTTGTGGCACGGGTGGTCGGTTAGGGTCCGCTTGACGGTCATCGCGAGCGTGGTCATGTCGCTCCTTTGCGCCATCGCCGCGATCTTCGTGCTGATCACCGTCCGCGGCACCGCCGAGAGGTACAAGACCGAGCAGATCGCCGCCACGGCGGCACGGATCGCCTACCAGGTGAAACGGGACCGGATCGCGCCGGTGCTGCTGGACGAGACCGACGCCGACGTGCAGGTGATCGACCCTCACGGCCGGATCGTCTCGCGAAGCGCGGCCATCCTCACCCGGCCGAGGATGGCCGCCTTCCGCCCGGTCGAGTCCTCCCCGCAGGCCAGCAAGATCCTCTGCCACTCCCTCGCCTTCCCGGGGCGGTGCATGATCGTCGTCGCCTTCCGGATCGAGCAGCCGGACGGGCTGTGGACCATCTACGCGGCCGACGACGAGGTGCCCTGGCACGTCGGCGCCCCCCTGCCGGCCGCCATCCTCACCGGTTCCGCGCTGCTGATCGGGCTCACCGCCGTCGGCACCTACGAGACCGTGCGCAAGGCGCTGGCACCGGTGGACGCGATCACCGACAAACTGGCCGACATCACCGCGACCGACCTCAGCCAGCGCGTGCCGGTGCCGAAGTTCCGGGACGAGATCCGGCGGCTCGCCGAGACCGCCAACCAGACGCTCAACCGGGCGGAGATGGCGGTCGAGCGGCAGCGGCGGTTCGCCTCCGACGCCTCCCACGACCTGCGCAGCCCTCTGACCGCGATGCGGACGGAGATCGAGGAGGCACTCCTCCACCCGGCGCAGGCCGACTGGCCCGCCAGGGGCCAGGCGCTGCTGGACAGCCTCGACCGGCTGCAGGCCCTGGTGACCGACCTTCTTCAGCTCGCCCGGCTGGACGCGGGCGCGCCGCCCAAGCTGGAACGCGTCGACCTCGGGGAGCTGGCCGCCCACGAGCTGGACCGCCGCCAGCGGAAGGTCGATGTCGTACGGGACCTGGGCGGCGGGGCCGTCGTCGTCGGCGACCGCCTGGCCCTGGCCCGGCTGCTCAACAACCTCCTGGACAACGGCGAGCGCCACGCCGTCTCCACGCTGAAGGTCACGGCGTACGCGAAGGCCGGGGAGGGGGTGCTCGAGGTCGTCGACGACGGCGCCGGAGTGCCCCCTGACAAGCGAGAGCTGGTGTTCCAGCGGTTCACCCGGCTGGACGCGGCCCGGAGCAAGGACGCCGGCGGCACCGGCCTGGGCCTGCCGATCGCCCGCCAGATCGCGCAGAGCTCCGGCGGCACGCTGACGATCGAGGACAGCCCGAAGGGCGCCCGTTTCGTCCTGCGGCTCCCCCTGGCTCCCGGGGACGGTCACGTCCACTGACCCGGGACTCGCGGGTCACTCGTCCTCGGGGACCACGATCAGCGTGGGCAGCGGCACGCCCAGCGCTTCGGCCACGGCGTCCTCAAGCTCGCCGGGGGTCTTGACGTCCACCCCTCGCGCGCCGTACGCCTCGGCGAGCGCGAGGAAGTCGGGTGCGTGCAGGTCGACGGCGACCGGCCGCATCCCGCGCCGCCGCATCTCGTCGCGGATCTCGCCGAACCCGCCGTTGACCGAGACGACGATCGGCAGGCACAGGCGCAGCTCGACCGCCGTGGCGAGCTCCTGCAGGCTGAACTGGAACGCCCCGTCGCCGGCCAGCACGGCCACGGTCCGGTCCGGGCGGCCGATCTTGGCCCCGATGCCCGCGGGCAGCGCGAACCCGAGAGTGCCGTATCCGGTGGGGAACAGGAACCGGCCCGGCGGGTCCATCGGCATGCCCACCAGCGCACCGTGGTAGACGATCATGGAGTTGTCCCCGACGAGGATCGCGTCCTGAGGCAACGCCCGCCGAAGCGCCTCAAGGTGACCGGCCCACCGGCCGGTGAGCTCCTCCAGCTCCGGACGGTGGTCGGGCTCCCCCTGGGAGGAGCGCACGACGCCGGCCCGCTCCACCCGTTCGGCCAGGCCCTCCAACGCCGCCGCCGCGTCGGCCACGACGGCCACGTCGGCCACGTGGTCGCCGTGCATCTGGGCCGGGTCCACGTCCACGCGGATCAGGGTGCCGGTGAGTTGGAACGCCTCCTCCCACAGGTCGGCGGGCCCCAGCTCGGTGCCGACGGCGAGCACGACATCGCAGGCGGCGAGCCACCGCCGGATGGACTCCAGGTGCAGGGTCGCCCCGAGCACGAGCGGATGGCTCTCCGGCACGGCCCCCTTTCCGTTGACCGTGGTGACCACGTGTGCGCCGATCCGTTCGGCGAGGCTCACGGCCGTGCGGCCGGCCGCCGCGCCGTCCTCCCCCGGCCGGTGAACGCCCCCGCCGAGCACGAACCCGGGGCGCCCGGCCGCGCACAGCAGCCTGGCCGCCTCGTCGAGCGCGGCGGGGTCGGGCGCGCGCGGCATGATCCGGTACGGCGCGGCCAGCTTGACCTCGCCCTCCGCGTCGAGCAGGTCGGCCGGGATCTCGATGTGGGCGGGCCGGGGCCGGCCCTCGGCGAACAGCCCGAAGGCGCGGGCCACGGCGGCCGGGATCTCCCGCACCGAGGTCACCCGGTGGCTCCACGCGCACAGGGCGCCGATCGCCTGGGACTGGTCCTTGCTCTCGTGGAGGTATCCGCGGCCCTCCCGGGGATGGCAGGTGGGCACACCCGGGGAGACGAGCAGCACGGGTGAGCTGTCCGAGTACGCCTGGGCCAGCGCGGTGGCGGCGTTGACCACGCCCGGGCCCGTGGTGGTGACCACGACCCCCGGCCGCCCGGTGACCCGCGCGTACCCGTCGGCGGCGTAACCGGCGCCCTGCTCGTGCCTGGGGGTGACGCACCTGATCCCCGCCTCGTCGAGCTCCTGGTAGATGGCGAGGTTGTGCGTGCCGGGTATCCCGAAGACCGTGTCCACCTCGTGCAGCCGCAGGGCCGCGACCAGCGCGCGCGCGCCCGTGGACGTCGTGATCGGTTCCGTCGCGGGAATCAAATCATGACTGGCCACGCATCACTTCCCGAAGTGCGGAGGGGTTTAATAATACGTTTCCCCTTCCGCGCGGTGCCATACGCGTTTCCCGTCACATATTCTCCGCCGGTATCAGAATACGATTCCCCGCACTCCTGTACCGGTGGTGAAGGCCGCCGAATCCGCCTCAGGACGACGGCGACCGTTCTTCAGGGGAGGCCGAGCCCGGCTCGGAGCTCCGAGGGTCCGCCGCGCCGGTTTCCGCGCGATTCGATCTCCGGCAGGCACGGGCGGATCTCCGCTTCCCTCGGTGCCCGACGCCGCCTCCACGTCGCCTCGGGGCTCTGACGAACGCCGATCACCTCGGACGTCGAACCCATTACGAATGTCATTGCGGGCATCCCAAAACAGCCGGCGTGGAGATTCAGGGCTGAGTTCGCCGCGCCGCCGGTTGGCGCTTACCCCGGTACCACGACGCCTGAATGAGAGCGCCCAATCGCAGGGATTCCGGGACGGAGCGAAACAGTTTCCAGCCCCCGGGACGGCTGCTCGCTTTCACCGGCCGGTCGGCGTCGGGACCGCCGTGACTGCCGACGGCGTGTTCGTCGGCGCCGTTGCTCAGCACGTTCGCGACGGACCTGACCGCCCGGCCGACCATCCGGTCCATGGCCTCCCGGGTGTGGGAGGCGATATGGCCGGTGACGAGGAGCCTGTCGCCGAAATCGTCCAGCAGGCGGCCTCCGGCGCCCGAGTCGCGGCCGTAGAAACCGTCGAATACGGCGAGGGCGACCGTTTCCTTGCGCAGGGCGTCGTGCAGGGCCTCCGGATCGACCACCGCCGGGCGGGCGGTGTTGACGAGGATCGCGCCTTTCCGCACCCTGGTGAGCACATCGGCGTCGATCATTCCTCTGGTCTGGTCCGTCTCCGGGACCATGACGACGAGGATGTCGCTCTTCTCGGCGAGCTCGTGCAGGGGAAGGAACTCCAGACCGAGCCGCCGCTCGACGTCCCGCTTCGGCGTGCGGCTGAAGTACACGACGCGGGCGCCGAACGCCTGCGTCATGATCTCCGCGATCCGGGTCCCTATGGCTCCCATCCCCACGATGCCGACGGTGCGCGTCCTCAGCTCGTGCGGCAGGTCCTCGGGCCCGTGCCAGAGCGGGTGGTGGGGGTCGCGGAGGCTGTGGGTGATCCGCCAGTTGGCGTTGATGATCTGGCCCACGGTGAACGTCGCCACCGACTCGGTGGCCGCCCCCCCGGTGTTGGTGACCACGATGCCCAGGGCGTCGGCCGCCGCCACGTCGACGAAGTTCTCGTAGCCCACCCCCAGGAAGGCGACGACTTTGAGCTTCCCGGCCTTTCCCAGCGCCTGCGCCGTCGCCCGCTCCTCACCGCCGTGGACGTAGGCCACGACGTCCCTCAGCTCGTACGCGAGCTGCTCCTCCGACAGGTGCTCGGAGACCGGGTGCGGCACCAGCCCGTGGCTCAGCTTCAACGGCTCCAGCAGCGACAGGTCGATGCCCGTTCCGGTCACCAGAATCGTCCCGCGCGCGGCGGCCGGCTCGTCCCCGGCGCCGGACTCCGCCAGGTGACGGTCCGGCGAATGCCTGGTCGCCGCTGTTTGGGACATTTCCGATATCTCTCAGACTGGGGCCATAAGTGCAGGATTTATCCGGACGTTTCTCTCCAATCACAACAAACCAGACAACGCGTGGAATTCCACGGATAGCCCAGGCGACGGAGCAGGAATCTAATGGTATAAGGGTCTTGGTGGTTCCGTCTCCACCTAACTCGTAAAAGGCAACCCCCAGGTGGGCAGCGGGGACCCACGACCGCCGCCCAGCCGACTGCGCAAAAGACTCGTGGTGCAGAGAGGGCCCCGCATGAAACTCCAGCCCCGCCAGCAGCTTCTCGAGGTCTGGGAGGCCGCCGCGCGCACGTCGTACCGCGGCGGCGTCTGGAACTGGGGCGGGCGCGACGGGTCGAACTCGATCTCCGACGCCGAGCAGCTCCTGTGCTTCATGTACCCCGCGTCGGAGCTTCCCGGCTTCCGGCTCGACACTCCCGACGAGACCGCCGACGACGTGCTGGCCGCACTGGCCGGGCTCGGCGACGCCGTCGAGATCCCCAAGCTCCTGCTCAAGGTCATCGGTGAGTACCTGCGCACCTACACCTCACCCGACGGGCGGCCGGTCTTCTCCGGCGGCAGCTACTTCCAGCCCGCGGACGAGGGCGCGCAGGTCACCCCGGAGCAGGCCCAGCTCGACGTGGTCGACTCCTTCTCGATGTCGGTCAGCCTCGCGCTCAGCACGCTGGGCTTCCTCAAGGTCTTCCGGCTGAGCGTGCGGCGGGAGAGCATCCGCAAGGAGATCCGGGAGCTGGAGGATCTCGCCAGCAGCCGGCTGTCGGCCGCGATGGTGGGGCTGCTGCGCAGCTTCACGGTCCGGGCCTTCGACCCCGGGTCGCCGTCGGGCAGGGCGCTGCTGCGTACGGTGAACCAGACCGGCGCCCCGGACCGGCGTGTCCTGGACGACCTGCGGCGCGAACTGCGTCCGGTACGGGCGGGCGTTCGCGACCTGACCATCGGCTCCGGCAGCCAGGTCGACCTCGACAACGAGAACCTGCTGTTCGAGTGCGGATGGACGTGGGGCATCGTGAAGGACGCCCCGGACATCGTCACGCCGCTGGACATCGGCCCCCAGCCCAAGGGTGTCGCCGCCGACACGCCGTTCCTGTACTTCACGGCCGGCGCGCTCGTCGGCATCGCCGACCTGTTCTCCGAGCGCACCCGCGTCCTCGGCCTGCTGAACGACGCCCAGCTCACGCTGGCCCAGGCCATCCAGAGACGGTGGGACCTCACCCAGCTCTACTGGCGGACCATCGCCACGTACGGCCGCGACCGGTGGCCGCTGCAGGACATCCCGTGGATGACCAGCGACGAGAAGGAGTCCGACTACTACAGCCTCGGCGTCACCGCGATGGTGGTGCAGAGCCTGGTCAACAGCCGGGCGACCGACCTCGACCTGGGCAAGATCGCCGGCGTGCTGGAGGAGCTGGCGATCCGGGCGAGGATCACCCGCAGGGCGGTCCCGGGGGATCCTCCCGTGCTCATGCACTCCCCGGGCGTCCCGGTGAACCTGCACGGCAGCGACGAGCTGGGGCCGAACCTGGTCTGGGTGGTGTCGGACTTCGCCGTCACGCTGCTCAAACGGACGGTGTGGGCCGCCTCGATCGCGCAGAACATCGCGACGAGGGAGCGGCTGCTCACCCTGGCCGACCAGATCTGGCGGCACGTCGCCCAGCGCCGCTTCACCACCGGAGGTTCGGCGGGCCTGTGGGACCAGCCGGGCAACGTGTTCCGCGACATCGAGATCCGTCACGAGAAGCCCACCTGGTACTTCAGCGAGCGGGTCGTCGAGTTCCTGGTGTCCTCGGCCCGTGCCAGCGGGGAGACGCCTCTGCGCAGCCCCCAGCTCGTCGAGCAGGCCTACGAGATGCTCAGCGAGGCCGAGCATCTGCTGGACCAGGAGCTGGTCACCCGGCCGCTGGTGGCCGGGCAGACGATCCAGCCCAAGCTGCGCAGCATCCAGGCGGCCCTCCTGCGCGCCCGCTCGATAGTCAGCGAACGGCCCGCCACCGCCCAGGCGCTGATCCACGACGCCCTGCTCGACCTCGACCGGCTGTCCGCCGCCCGCGACAGCGCGTCGGAGGCGATCTAGCTTGCTGATCTTCGCGATCTCCGACAAGGGCGGGACCGGCCGGTCGGTCACCAGTACCAACATCGTCTACCGGCACGCCCTGCAGGGCAACGACGTGTGCTACCTCGACTTCGACTTCGGCTCCCCGACCGCCGGGGCGATCTTCAGTGTCAGCTCGGTGGCCCGCGGCACGAAGGAGGCCGGGCTGCACGAGTACCTGCGCGGCGAGTGCACCGAGCCGCGGCGGGTCGACATCTGGAGCGAGTCCGACCGCGCGGGGCTGCGCGCCAAGCCGCCGGGCGCCGGGCGGCTGGTGCTGTTCCCCGGCAGCGAGGGAGGCGGCGAGCTGTCGGCGGTCGACGAGGACATGGTCCGCCGCTGCGTCCAGCTGTTCAACCGGCTGGAGGAGGAGTTCGACCTGTGCATGGTGGACGTGAGCGCCGGCCGCTCGTTCACCGCCGAGATGGTCCTGCAGGCGACGGCGCGGCTGCCCAGGATCCCGTTCCGCTGGCTGGTGTTCCACCGCTGGACCCGGCAGCACATCATCGCGGCGGACGGGCTCGTCACCGGCACCGACGGGCTCCTCGACGTGGGGGGCCGCCTGGGGCACGATCCGGAGGACCTTCGCGACCGCATCAGGTTCGTGCGCACGGCCGTTCTGGAGCCCGACGCGGCCGAGCTGGTCGGCCTGCGCGACGAGCAGCGGGCCTGGCTGAGCGCCTGCGACAGCGAGCTGCGCGAGCTGGCGGGCCGGCACGGCGTCGGCCGCACGTCGATGCTCGGCAAGATCCCGCTCGATCCGATCCTCCAGTGGCGCGAGCAGCTCATCTCCGACGAGGACGTGCTGGCCAGCAAGATCGCCAACTCCGAGACCGCCGCGGCGTTCGACGACCTCGCCAAGAAGATCGTCGACGACAGCGCGTGGGAGGGTCTGTGACGTCGGTGAACGCGGCGTTCGGCGAGGTGGCGGCGGAGCGCCGGATCGCGTCCGCTCCTCTGTCCCACGTGTCGATCGAGCTGGGGCACCTCTACATGGAGGACTTCGAGGCGGGCCCCGACCGGCTGAGGGAGCAGTTCCGCCGGGTGGCGCCCTGGGCGGCGGCCGTACGGTCGGGCTGGCAGGAACGGGTGCCCGGAGGGCGGGCGCGGGTCAGCACCTGCTTTCTGGTGGACGACTACTTCAGCCGTTTCAGCACGCCGGCCGAGCTCGTCCCGATGGTGCTGGAGGCGGCGGCCGAGCACGACCTGACCATCGACTACCTGGCGCGGGAGTCGGCCTGCGCGGAATGGGGCGGCGTGGAGCCCGCCCGCCTCGTCGAGGAGCGGCTCGTCGACGACCCGCCGCCCGACACCAACGGGTCACGCCCGCCGGTGAAGGAGACCGGCTGGCTGTGCAACGGCACGCGCTCGCCCCACCCGGGAGCCGTGCAGGCGATGGGCAGGGCGCAGCGGTGGGCACCCCCCGTGCAGAACGCCAAACGCGGCCACTCGATCTTCGTGGACGTGGAGCTGTGGGACGAGAGCGGGGGGAGGCGCACATGGTCGTGCCCTTTCCTGGCCGCCGTCTGGCAGCTCCTGCGGCTCGGGCTGCTGCGCAGCGAGGGCCAGGTGCCCCTGCCGCCGGCGCCCCGGCCGGCCGGCTGGCCCACCGGCTGGGACGCCCTGCCGGCCGTCGTCCAGCTGCGTGACCAGGCCCCGCCGTTCAGCGCGTACACCACGCTCTCCGTCCTGTCTCCGCGTTTCCTCCCTGTCGAACTGGCCGTACGGACGATCCTCAGCCAGGTGGCCGTGGACGCCGACGTCCTGCGGCAGGTGGGCACGCGGAGCGAGGGCGAGGGCATCCGGCTCGAAGAAGAGCTCGTCGATCGCATCTCCTACGTGTTCGGCTAGGAGACCAGAGCTGATGCTCGTGATGGGGGAAGTGCACACCGGGCTGCTGCAGAACTCCGGGGAGATCTCCGAATCCACCTGCCGGCAGGTGCTCGACCTGCTGTCGGGCGAGTCGGTGCGCGTCTCCCGCCGCCCGATCGTCTACGCGATCTCCCCTGACCGCCTCACCGGGGTGGACTGCCGTCTGCCCTCCGCCTCCCAGTCGAGGGTCAGGGGGGTCGGCACGGTCCTGTCCCGGTGCGCGGTCACCGGCGGCCGGATCGCCCAGGGCTCGTCGTACGCCCGCGTGGAGCGGGCGACGGCCGACCGCCGCCTGCCCTGGTCGCACTATCTGGCCCGTCCGGGGATCGTGGAGGTGCTGGGCAAGGCCAAGACGCGGGACCTCGCCGACGGGTTCGCGGGCGACCCGCCCTCCGGGTGCCTGGACCTGGGCGCCATCAGCGGCCGCTTCCTCGACCTGGTGCAGTCGTCACCCGTCCTCGACCGGCGGGCACCGTTCAAGATGCCCCGCTCCCGGCTGCGCTGGGTGGCCGAGAGCGGCGACCCGTCGATCCGCTTCACGTTGCACAGCGACCAGTCGCGTACGGTCCACCTCGTCCACCGGGGGGAGTTCACTCCGGACGTGGTCGACCTCTGTGAGGACCTGGCGCTGCACGACTGGCTGCTCACGGCGCTCCTGGCGCTCGTCGAGCGGGCGGGCATCGGCACCACGCCTGGGCCGCAGGCCGCGGCGAAGCTGTCTCCCGCCGTCGACCACCTGCTGCACCTGTGGATGCCGGCGGCCCACGTCGACGGCTCGATGGCGGCGTACTGGGAGAGCCTGGACCGCCGTCCCGGGTTCACCCGCCAGTGGCGCTCGCTCGTCGACCGCGTACGCGACCAGCTCGCACTCAACACCCTGAGCCTTCTGAGCATGAACGCCGAAGCCGGACGGAGGTGGCAGTGAACCCAAGACCGAGTGAGCTCTCCCCCACGCTCGTCCCGAGGATCGTCCGCAAGGTCCTCATCACGGGACTGGTGGGGGGTGTCAGCTACCTGGCGACGAACGCCCTGATCCACGGGCCGAACGAGGACCTGTGGAGCCTGCTGCTCGCCACGTTCATCAGCGGCGTGGTGTTCGTCGTGCAGTTCCTCGTCGACGTGGACACCCAACTGGAGGCCGTGGGCCAGGAGCAGCGCCGGCAGCACCGCAGCACCCATCTCCTCGTGGCCGACGGCTTCTCGAAGATCGACGAAGCGAACAAGCTCTTCGGGCTGATCGAGGCGTCCGCGCTGCAGGCCGACGTGGTCACCCAGTTCGTGCGCAACGCGGCGAAGGTCGGCGACGAGGTGCCCGACCTGGTGAAGAGCCTCGTCGATCACGAGGTCACCCGGATGTCGAAGTTCCTCAAGGAGCTCGGCGACGGTGGCCGGGCGATCTACGAAGGCGAGGACCGGGACTGGCTGCTGGCGCTCGCGTCCATCGCCCAGACCAGCCTCGACGCGATCAGCCTGAGCAGCGTCGACGCGCGCGACACCGAGTTCGAGGGCGGCTTCTGGATGACCGACCTCGGGCAGCGGTACGTCCAGCTCCAAAGAGAGCTCGTCCAGCAACGAGGAGGGCGGGCCCGGCGTATCTTCGTCGTGGACCGTTCCGAGCGGCTGAACGCCGACGTCTTCCGCCGCATCTGCAAATGGCAGGCGGAGGCCGGTATCGAGGTGCGGGTGCTCGCGATCGCCGACGCTCCGCCGATCCTGGGCGGGTCGCTGTCCGACTTCATCATCTTCGACGGGGTGACCTACTACGAGTCGAATCCCGCGCCTCCCTGGGGCGGCGGGATCGCCCCGGTGATCCACAGCACGGTCATGGTGTGGGAGCCGAAGAAGGTCCGGGAGCGGGCCGAGCGGTTCAGTGAGCTGTGGGACTCGGCGTCGCCTGCGTCATAGCCACGAACTTCCGCTCGGGGCTGCAGACGCGCAGCAGCTCACGGGCCTGGTCGTCGGCCGAGCGGTCGACCAGAGCGGAGACCAGCCGGGCCGTGACGGGCGCGAGCGTGACGCCGAGGCCGCTGTGCCCGGTGGCGGCGATCACCCGCCGGTCCGCGTCCACGTGGCCGATGATGGGCATGTGGTCGGTGCTCCCCGGTCGGAGCCCGGCCCAGCGCCGGCCGATGGGCCAGGTCGCGGCCTCCGGCATGAGTGCGGTGACGCCCCGCCGGATCTCCTCGATCGCCTCCCCGGTCACGGTCGCGTCCGCGATGCCCTCCTCGTAGGTGACGCCGACGGCCACCCTGCCGTCGTGTCTCGGCACGAGGTACGGGAAGTACTCCTTGCCGTCCTCGGCGAACTCGGCGAAGACGTGGTGGCGCAGCGGATAGGTCGTGGCCCCGGGAGGACGGGCGTCGAACGCCACGCCCCTGATGGGGAACAGGTGCTTGCGATGGTCGGGCAGGAACGCGCCGCTCTGGTGGCCGGCGGCGACGATCACGGTGTCGGCCGACACCCGGCTGCCGTCCTGCAGGTAGATCCGGGCGCCGCGCGGCCCCGACGTCACGGCGGTCGCCCGCACACCGGTCGTCACCCGGATCGAGCCCGACCTGCTCAGCGTCGCGGCCAGGGCGGCCATCAGCTCCCTCGGGTCGAGGGCGAGCTCGTCGGGGAGCAGGAAGCCGCCGACGACTGTCTCGCTCAGCAGCGGCTCAAGCTCCCGCGCGTCGCCGGCGGTGAGGCGCTCCACCGCGAACGGCGAGTTCTTCCACTTGGGCAGCACCTGGGTTTCCAGGCGCTCCATCTCGGGCTCGTCGAGCGCCACCTGTATGTCGCCCCCTTCGAGCACGGGGACCTCGATCCCGGAGGCGGCGGTGAGCTCCGACAGCCAGGCCGGGTACATGTCGCGGCTTTGTTTTATCACCGTGCTGAGCGAGCCCAGGCAGGACGGCTCGGTCTGGGTGAGGATGCCGCCCATGGCGGCGTCGGACGCGCCGAGCCCGACCCGTGATTCCGCGTCGACCAGCACGACGCTGCGCCCTTCGGACCCGATCCTGTGGGCGATCGCGCACCCGATCACTCCACCACCGATGATCGCGACGTCGCAGGTATCAGGCACGCGGGCTCCCAATGCTTCGCCGTCCCCTCGTTTCAACAGTAGGCGAGGGCAGGCAGTACAAGAAGGTCACACACGCGTGGCCTCGGTCGGCACTTTATCGCGCGGCAATCTTGAACGCCGCCAAATGCGCTCAGTCTTGTCTGCGCGTCGGCTGCTGAAATTCAACCCGTTCCGCGGGCCGTGGGAGACCCGTGCGGCGCTGGGCGTAATGAGCCCGGCCGGCGTCACCGGCACCGCGCGCCCCCGCCTAAAGATTTCGGACCTTGTCTGAACATTTCACCTTCCCAGGTCAAGAGTTGCCGAGGCCGCGCACCACTCCCGTGGAACAGCGCGGGCAGGCGGACCATGGGTGGCCGAAACTTTCGGCTACGCTCTGAGTCATGCCAACGAAAAGGCGCGTGACGATCGCCCAGATAGCGGAGGAGGCGGGGGTCTCCGTCCCCACGGTGTCCAAGGTGATCAACGGTCGTCCGGAGGTCGCGTCGGCGACCAGGCAGCGGGTGGAACGGCTTCTTCACAAGCACGGCTACCAGCGCAGGACGGGCCAGGGCGACGGCCCGGTCGGGCTGCTCGACCTCGTCTTCGCCGAGATCGAGAGCCCCTGGGCCATGGAGCTGGTGCGGGGTGCGGAGGCCGCCGCCCGCGACGCGGGGGCCAGCATCGTGATGTCCGTGCTGCACACGCACGCGGGCCCGGGCCGTGACTGGCTGGAGCGGATAGCCGCGCGCCGCACGGACGGCGTCATCATCGTCAGCTCCAAGGTCTCCGCGCGGCAGCAGGGTCAGCTCAGCGCCAGGTCGATCCCGTTCGTCGTGATCGACCCGGAGGGCGAGCCGGCGCCGGGGGTGGCGTCGGTGGGGGCGACCAACTGGCACGGCGGGCTGGCCGCGACCCGCCACCTCATCGATCTGGGCCACACGAGGATCGGCATGATCGGCGGGCCTCCCGACATGCTGTGCAGCAGGGCCCGCATCGACGGGTACCGCGCGGCCCTGGAGACGGCCGGGCTGGAGATCGACCACGGGCTCATCCGGCACGGCGACTTCCTGGTGAACTCCGGCCACGACCACGGGCACGACCTGCTCTCCCTGCCCGATCCCCCCACCGCGATCTTCGCGGGCTGCGACATGCAGGCGTTCGGCGTGTTCGAGGCAGCGCGCCAGCGTGGCCTGCGGGTTCCGGAGGACTTGAGCGTCGTCGGCTTCGACGACCTGCCGCTCTCCCAGTCGGCGTGGCCGCCGCTGACGACCGTCTGCCAGCCACTCCAGGAGATGGCCGCGCTGGCCGCCCGGATGGTGCTGGCCATGGGGCGCGGCGAGGGCGCCGAGACCCGCCGGGTGGAGTTGTCCACCGACCTCGTGGTGAGAGAGAGCACGGCACCGCCCCGTAAGCCGGCCGGCACCGCCCCGGAACCGGCCCGGAGGGGAGGAGGCGGGACGGAGATCGAGGATTAGCGCTAAGGTTTCTCCGGAATCGCCGGGTTTGCGGAGACGGGGCTACGGTTGCGGAGTTGGCGTGGTGCGGCCGTCACGGCCTTGGTCGCGGCCTTCCTGACGGCCCTGCTGGGATCTCCCGGACCGGCGTCGGCGGGGACGGGAGCCGCTGGGCCCCCCATCGAGGGCCGGCCCTGTCCTGTCCCGGTGCCTGAAGGCACCACCTGCGGGTTCCTGCTCGTCCCCGAGCGGCGCGACGTCCCCAACAGCAGGACGATCAAGGTCGCCTACGCCGTGCACCGCTCGACCGCGCATGATCGCAGGCCGGATCCGGTGGTCTACTCGAGCGGAGGCCCGGGCTCCAGGTCCCTCCAGCTCACCGGCATGTTGTCCGCCATGTTTCCCGAGCGCGACGTCGTGGTGATCGACCAGCGCGGCGGCCGTGACTCCGAGCCGCGGCTGGAGTGCCCGGAGGTCGTGCAGGGGATCGTGGCGACGCTGCAGACCCCCGGCCCGTCGGACCGGGAGACCGCGCCCGTCATCCGCGGCGCCCTGGAGTGCCAGGCACGCCTGGAACGCGAGCACGTGGACCTTCGCGGTTACCGGACGGCCGAGATCGCGGCCGACGTGGTCGACCTGCGCAAGGCCCTCGGCTACGCGTCGTGGGACCTGTTCGGGGTGAGCTACTCGACCCGTTCGATGCTGCAGGCGGCCGCGCGGGACCCGCAGGGCAGCCGCACCGTCGTGCTGGACTCGTTCCTCCCGGCCGGGAGGAAGTGGTACGACGAGGCCGTCCCCTCCCTCGCGAGCTCCGTGGCGAAGCTCGGCATCACCAAACGGTTCGGCGAGATGGTCGCGCGGCTCGACGCCCACCCGGCCACGTTCGTGACCCGCGACCCGCTGACCCGCAAGCGGATCACCCTGCAGCTCAACGGCGGCGATGTGGCGACGATCCTGGAGGAGGCGCTGCACGAGACCGACGTCATCCCCCTCGTCCCCGCCCTCGTGGACGCCCTGGCGGACGGGAACACGGCACTGTTGCAACCCTTCGTCGACGAGGCCGGCGGGGGGCTGACCTCTCACGACTGGGGCCTGTACTACGCCGTCCAGTGCCAGGACGAGGCGCCGTTCAACTCCTTCCCCGGCGGCAAGGGGCTCCGGCTGTTCACCGGTGTGGCCGACGAGGCCGTCTGCGGCGCCTGGAAGCTTCCCGCCGCGCGTGGCGGTGAAAGCGACTCCTTCCCGCCCGGCGCGACCACCCCGGCGTCCGCGGCCTTCTCCTCGGCCTCCGGCTCCGGGCGTACGGCCGCGGGCGCTCTGCCGGTCCTGGTCATGGGCGGTCAGTACGACCCGACCACTCCTCCGGAGGCGGCCCGCGACGCGGCCAGGTCCCTGCCGGACGCACGCTTCACGGAGTTCGCCGGCATCGGGCATGCCGTTTTCCTGTCCAGCGAGTGCGGCCGCCGGACGATCGCCGTCTGGCTCGACGATCCCACGTCGGCAGCGCCTCCCTGCGACCCCGCCAAGCCGCCGTACCCGATCGTCCGCCCGGGCGACCGGATCCTCACCTCGTCCGTCTACAAGGTGCTGAGCTCTCCGGTGCTCGGCGCGCCCGGCGCCGCCTTCGTGGTCGTGTCGCTGGTCCAGCTCCTCGGCGGGCTCATCGCGCTGCTCCGGCGGCGCCGCGGACTGCTGACCGCTGCGGCGGGGCTGGCCGGGCTGCTGCTCGCCGGGCTCACGGCCCTCACGCTCTCTGGCGTCTCCAACCAGACCGAGCTCGCCATCGGCCTGCCCCGGCCGCTCGCCTGGTACGGCCTGCTGGCCCTGGTCTCGACGGCTCTGTCCACGACGGAGGCGTTCCGGCTGCGCTCCCGGGCCGTCCACATCATCCCCGCCATCGCCGGCCTCGCCTTCATCGCCTGGCTGTACGGCTGGCTCCTCGCCTGACGCGCTTCATCGCGCCCGGAGCGGATTCCGCAGGGCCAGGGCGGGAAACCTGCCGAAGTCCCGGTCCAGTCACGATGGAGAAGAACTCATGCGGGCAGGGCCATGGGATCGCCCAGGGGGACCGGCCCTCCCCCAGCTCACGCAGCCGGACCTGAGCCTCTTCGTGAAACTCGCTGTCTCGCCGGTGAGTGCACAGTTGCAGCGCTCGTCGGCGGCTCGCCCGGGAGCCACGACCGTTGTCATAGGTGGGACCATGGCAGGGTCGGTGGCCGGTCACAGGAAGGCAAGACAAGTGTTCAAGGTCGCGCGCCCCCTAAGCTGCGGCGGCACCCCGGCCACGCACATGATCACGGGGTGGGTCACGCGGGTGTTCGCATGGAGGGCCCCGCGGTTCGCGGGGGCCGCGCTGCTCGCCTGCCTGGCGCTGCTGCTCGTCACGAGCCCCGCCCGGGCGCACAACGTGCTTCTGGGCAGCGATCCGAAGGAGGGCGCGGTCCTCGGTGGCACGCCGGCGAGGGTGACGCTCACCTTCGACCAGGCCGTACGCCGGGACTTCGCGCGGATCGCGGTCACCGGTCCCGGCGGCGCCCACTACGAGCAGGGCGAGGTGGGCGTCGCGGGCACGAGCGTGTTCATCGCCGTCCGGCCGTCAGGCCCGCCCGGCGCCTACGCCGTCGGCTACCGCATCGTCTCCAACGACGGGCATCCCGTCACCGGCACGATCACCTTCACCGTGGGCCCGTCGCCGGCCACCCCGGCGGCGAGCTCCGCCGTACCGGGCGGGACCGGAGCGAGCCCGGGCGCCGCACTGGCGGTCCCCGGACCGGCGGGCGGCCAGGGCGGGGGCGGCCAGGGCGGGGGCGGCTGGGTCTGGGGCCTGCTGGTCGCGACCGCCGCACTGCTCGCGCTGTGCGCCCGCGTGCTCGTCCGGCACGACCGCCGTGCCGGGGGCGCCGCGTGACCGCGACGGCTGAGCGGCGGGAGGCGCCGGACCTCCGCGCCGAGAGGGGCCGTTCACGTGTGCCTGTGGCGGGCGTCGTCGCGGGCGGCGTGCTCGCCGTGGTCATCGCGACGTGGCTGACCCTGCCGGGCCCCGTCCCCGGCATCCCCATGCCGGGAAGGCTGGTCGAGTACGGCCTGCCGGTCACCCGGCTGGTGCTCGACCTGGCCGCCACGGCGGCCGTCGGCCTGAGCCTGCTCCCCAAACTGCTCGGATTCGACGACCCCGGCGGCACAGAACCGGTCGCCGCCCGCGCCCGCCACTGGGCGGTGGTCGCGGCGCTGGTCTGGTGCGCGAGCGCGCTGATCGCGACCGTCCTGAGCGCCGCCGAGGTGACGCCGGGAACGGCGCCCGACGTCGCGACGTACGTCGACCGCGTCGGCTCCGGGCAGGGGCTCGTCGTGAGCGCGTCGTGCGCGCTGACGAGCGCGGCCGTCGGCATGCTCGCCGTGCGGTTCGGCGAGAAGGTGCCCGCCGAGCTTCGCGTGCTGGTCGCCGGGTTCGGCCTGCTGCCGCTGCCAGTGACCGGCCACGCCTCGAACTGGTACTGGCACGACATCAGCATGGTGTCGATGGAGCTGCATGTTCTGGGGGCGGCGGCGTGGACGGGCGGCCTGCTCGCGTTCGCCGGGCTGCTGGCCCGCGACCGGGAGCTGCTCGCGCGCACGCTGCCGCGGTTCTCCCGGCTCGCGACGTACGCCCTGCTCGTCGTCGGCCTGTCCGGGCTGTTCAACGGCGTCGTCGAGCTGCTCCTGGCCCCCGGCGAGAGCTTCCCCCAGTCGCTGCTGACCACCGGCTACGGCCGGCTGGTGGTCGTCAAGGCCGTGTTCGTCGCCGTGATCGCGCTGCTCGGGGCGAACATCCGCTGGCGGCTGATGCCCGCCGTGGCCCGGCGGGCCCCCGCCGCGTTCGCCGCCTGGGCGGCGTTCGAGCTGACCGTGATGGGCCTCGCGTACGGCGTCGCCGTCGTGCTGACCCGGACGCCGGTCGCCTGACCCGGCCGCCAGGCCGGCCCGCTGCGGGTTCCGGCCGGCCTGATCCGGTTTCCGGGCGACCGCCCGGCTCTCAGGCGGTCGGCTTCTGGGCCACGACCGCCGGCAGTTCGACGACCGGCTCCTGCGGCTCGGCGGCAGGCGCGGAGACGGCGAGCGCGGGGCCCGCCACGATCGGGGCCGCCGGCATGGCGGCGATGCCGGGGGCCGGGGTGCCCGCCGCTCCCGTCTTGTCCGCCAGGCCGTGCCTGCGCGCGAGCCACTCGGCGGCGAGCCACACCGCCGCCAGCGCGGCCGCGCTCACCGCCCAGGAGCCCGCCGCGTACGGCGGGGCCTCGGCCAGCCGGTCCTGCGCCGCCAGCCCGCCGTACACTCCGGCGGTGGCCAGCGCGGCGCCCAGCACGGCGCGCACGTACGGCATCCGCACGAGGAAGGCGAGGTCGACGCAGAGGCCGGCCAGCACGAAGAAGAACGGGACGGCGGACGGCGGGAACCCGCCCCCGACCAGCACCGGCCAGACGAGGCAGCGGTAGGCCACGTACACCGCCGTGACGGCCGTGGCGGACCAGCGCCGGCCGATGACCTGCCGCGCGACGACGAGGATGGCGACGCCGACCAGCCCGGCCCAGACGGGGTAGACGTAGTCCGGAACCGGCAGCGAGAACTTGAGGATCATGGGGCGGTCCACCGCCCGGCCCATCTGCTCGGCCGCGAACTGGAGCAGGCTCGGCTCCGCGTACGGCTGCCCGCGGTCCCAGGAGGCCAGCTCGAGGACGCCGTACTCCTGGTGCTGCGCGGGGAAGTGGGCGTTTTCGAGGAAGAACGTGAAGAGCGCGACGAGGCCCAGCGTCCGCCGCCGGGGCGAGATCTCGGTATACCGGCCGGAGCCGGTGAACCATCCCCGGATCACGCCGGCGATCATCAGCGCGGTGCCGATGAACAGCAGCGCGTGCGACGGGCTCCACGCCGTGATGTCCAGGCCGTTGACCCGATGGTTGATGAGGTCGAGCGGGATGGCGATCAGGAAGATGCCGGTGCCCCACACGATCAGCCGGGAGGCGGTCCTGTCCACGCCGTAGCCGGTGTACCAGTGCACGATCGTCAGCGCGACGGCGATCACCGTGCCCACCGTGTTGAGCATGTGCGGCGGGGCGAGGTCGTCGCGCAGCCACTTGAAGTGCCACGACACGTCCCAGCTCGACCCGAGCACCTTGAGCACGAACGCCGCGAGCCAGCCCAGGTAGAGGACCTGGAACAGGTCGGCCGGCGTCCGCCTGCCCGCCTCGCCGCGGGTCCAGTACGGGAGGGCCCAGGCCAGAATGAGGGACCAGTACCGGAGGGCCCATGCGAGAGCGCGGGCGAGCGGGCGGCGGAGCGTGCTTCCTGTCGTCACGCGCGAAATGATGCCGTCGGCAAACCCGGGGCGCAATCGGGGTTTACCCCGATCCATCATCACGATTGCGCACGCCGCCGCCCTGCGGCCCCCCGGACGGCCCCCGGACAGCCCCCCGGACAGCCCTCGGACGCGGCGCCGGGACGGCCCGGACGGGGCTCCTCAGCTACCTCTCAGCCGTGGAAAGTAACATCGCGATATGACGTTTCCAGGCGGGCGGCGGGCCCTCGCAGCAGCGGTCGCGCTGATCATCCTGGTGGCCGGCGGCCTGGCGTGGGCCCTGTGGCCCTCCGCTGAGACGGTCAAGGGCGCAGATCTGACGATCCCCGTGGTAGACGGACCGGCGAACGACCAGCGGGTGACCCTCGACGCGAGCTTCTTCCCGCCCGCCGGCGGAGGCAGGGCGCCCGCCGTGCTGCTGGCCCACGGGTTCGGCGGCAGCAAGGAGAGCGTGCGCGAGGAGGCGTCACGGCTCGCCGGGGAGGGCTACGCGGTGCTGACGTGGTCGGCTCGCGGATTCGGCCGCTCCGGCGGCCAGATCGCGCTGAACTCCCCCGACTACGAGGTCAAGGACGTCCGCCAGCTCGTCGACTGGCTGGCCAGGCGGCCCGAGGTGCGACTCGACGCCGCCGGCGACCCGCGCGTCGGGATCGCCGGCGGCTCGTACGGCGGGGCCATCGCTCTCATGGCCGCGGCCTACGACAGCCGGATCGACGCGATCGTCCCGCAGATCACGTGGAACGACCTGGCCGACGCGCTCTTCCCGGACGCCACCGGCAAGGGACCGCTGAACGGCGTGTTCAAGAAGATGTGGGCCGGGATCTTCTTCAGCTCGGGAGCCGGCCTGCTCGCGCCGGACGGCGGCACGGGAGCGGCCGGGCTGTCCGGCCTCGCCGGGGCCGCCCAGGGCACCGGCGGCACGGCCCAGGGCTCCGAGGGCACGCCTTCCGCACCGGCCGATGCGACCGGCGCGGGCACGACCGGCGCGGGCACGACCGGCGCGGGCACGACCGGCGCGGGCACGACCGGCGCGGGCACGACCGGCGCGGACGCGACCGGTGACCCGGGTGACGCGGCGGCGTTCGTCCAGTGCGGCCGCTTCCTTCCGGCCATCTGCCAGATGTACCAGGACGTGGCCGAGACCGGCCGGGCCACCCCGGCGGCGGTCGACCTGCTGCGCAGGTCCAGCCCGGTCTCGGTGCCGGGGAAGATCGGCATCCCGACGCTGCTGATCCAGGGGCAGCACGACTCGCTGTTCCCCCTCTCCCACGCCGACGCGAACGCCCGTGCCATCGCCGCCACCGGCGCTCCGGTCGAGGTGGCCTGGTTCAACGGCGGCCACGACGGCGGCGACAGCGAGCCCGACTGGGTGTTCGACCGTACGGCGGGCTGGTTCGACCACTGGCTGAAGCGGGCACCGGCGGGGCACCCCGCCACCGGCGCGGGCACGGCGAGCGGCACGGCCGGCCGCGAGGCGTTCGAGGTGACCAGGGACGGCGGGCGGGACCCGGGCACGCGGCAGCCCGTCCTGCTGCACGCGACCGCCGGCCGCTACCCCGGCCTGTCCGGAGCCACCCGGACCACGATCGCCCTGTCCGGCCCCGTGCAGCCGGTCGCCAACCCGGCGGGCGGCTCCCCCGCCTCCATCTCGTCCGTCCCCGGCGTCGGCGGGCTGCTCGGCGGCGCAGGCGCGGGCGGGGTGTCGGTGGCCATCGACATGCCGGGCCAGGCCGCCGCCTTCCAGTCCGCGCCGCTCACGAAGCCCACCCAGGTCACCGGCAGCCCCACTATCGGCATCAAGGTGTACGGCGAGGGCGAGGCGACGCTGTTCGCCAAGCTGTACGACTCCTCCGGCGGGAGCCTTCCTGTGCTGCCGTCGAGCCTGGTCGCGCCGCTGCGGGTCAAGGCCACCGAGGCCGGGACGCCGGTCACCGTGACCCTGCCGGCCATCGACAGGCGGTTCGACACCGGCCACCGGCTCCGGGTGGTCCTGTCCACGACCGACCTGGCGTACGCGACTCCGGCGGCCCCGGCCGTCTTCAGGATCGGGCTCGGCTCTCCCGGGCTGACGCTCCCTGCCGACCCGGAGTTGACGGCGCCCGCGGCAGGCCCGGCCTGGTGGACCTGGGCGATGCCGCTCGCCGCCGTGCTGATCGCCGTCGCGCTGCTGCTGACCGGCCGCGTCCGGCGCGCCGCTCCCGAGAGCGGGGGCCGTACGGACGACGCCGAAGTGCCGCTGGTGATCAGCGGCCTCGGCAAGCGCTACAGGAACGGCGAGCGGGCGGTCGACGCCCTGTCCTTCCGGGTGGAGAAGGGCCAGGTCCTCGGCCTGCTCGGGCCGAACGGCGCCGGCAAGACCACCACGATGCGGATGCTCATGGGCCTGATCCACCCCGACGAGGGCGAGATCCGGATCTTCGGGACGCGGGTGGTGCCGGGCGCGCCCGTCCTGTCGCGGCTCGGGTCGTTCGTCGAAGGGCCGGGGTTCCTGCCGCACCTGTCCGGGCGGGCCAACCTGGAGCTGTACTGGCGGGCCACAGGGCGTCCCGCCGCCGACGCCCACCTCGACGAGGCGCTGGAGATCGCCGGGCTGGGCGCGGCCCTCGACCGCGCGGTCCGCACCTACTCGCAGGGCATGCGCCAGCGGCTGGCCATCGCCCAGGCCATGCTCGGCCTGCCCGACCTGCTGGTCCTCGACGAGCCGACCAACGGGCTCGACCCGCCGCAGATCGCCGAGATGCGCAGAGTCCTGCGGGCGTACGCCGAGCGGGGCCGCACGGTGATCGTCTCCAGCCACCTGCTCGGCGAGGTCGAGCAGACCTGCAGCCACGTGGTGGTCATGCACCGCGGCCGGCTGGTGTCCGCCGGGCCGGTCGGCGACCTCCTCGGCGCCGGCACCGCGGCGGGCGGCTCCGGCTCCCGGCTGGAGGACGTGTTCCTCGATCTGATCGGAGAGACCCGATGAGCCCCGCGCCGAAGCCCGCGATGAACGGCGGCCTGGGGGCCGCCACCGCGCCGGGCCTGTCCGCGCCCTCCACGCCCTCCACGCCCCCCGCGCCCCCCACGGCCTCCGGTCACGCGCCCGGGTACTCCCCCGGCCGTACGCTGCCGCTACGCGTGGAGTTCGTCCGGCAGTTCAGGCGGCGCCGGACCATCGGGATGTTCGGCCTGCTGCTGGCGCTGCCGTGGATCCTGGTCGTGGCGTTCCAGTTCGGGCCGGGCCAGAGCGGGCGGGGCGGGCTGCGCCTGTCGGACCTCGCCACCCAGGGCGGCCTCAACTTCGCGGCCTTCGCGCTGTCGGTCTCCGCGAGCTTCCTGCTGGTCGTCGCCGTTGCCCTGTTCTGCGGCGACACGGTCGCGAGCGAGGCGAGCTGGTCGTCCCTGCGCTACCTGCTGGCCGCGCCGGTGCCCCGCGACCGGCTGCTGCGCCAGAAGCTGATCGTGGCGCTGGCCTACTCCGCCGCGGCGGTAACGGTGGTGCCGCTGATGGCGCTGCTGGCCGGCACCCTGGCCTTCGGCTGGAACGACATCCAGGTGCCGGGGACCGGGGAGATCATCCCGGCCGCCGACGTGCTGCCGAAGTTCGCCGTCGTCATCGCGTACGCCATGGTGAGCCAGCTCGTGGTGGCGTCGCTGGCGTTCCTGCTGTCGGTCGGCACCGACTCGCCGCTGGGAGCCGTGGGCGGCGCCGTTGGCCTGGTCATCGTGAGCAGCATCCTGCAGGCGGTGGACGCGCTGGGCTCGCTGCGCGAGTTCCTCCCCACGTACTGGAACACCGCCTGGCAGGACGCGCTCGCCCCGCAGCCCCAGTACGGCGGCATGGTCAACGGCACGGCGATCTCCGTGACGTACTCGGCCGTCCTGATCGCCTTCGCCTTCCGCCGCTTCCGGCGCAAGGACGTCGTGTCGTAGCTCCGCGTAGCTCCGTGTCGCAGCCCGCGAGATGACGTCAGCCCCAGTGGGGCGGGCGTTCCTCCAGGTAGTGCGAGACGTCGGAGTCGGAACGCCACTCGCCCCAGCCCAGGTCGGTGTCGTCGCTGGTCTGGTCGGGCAGCACCGGCAGCCCCTCTTCGAAGAGGTCCACCGGACGCATGTCATCCGGATGGTGCTCACTCACGCCGCCAATCGTAACGCCCCCCGCCCCGTGCCCCCCGCGCCCGGCGGCCGGGGAGGGGATGCGCCCAGGCCGTACGCCCGGACACGTGCCGTGTTGCGAAGGTACGATGCCGGAGGAGACAGCACGCCGGACGAATCCCCCCCGTGAGGCGGCATGGCTACGCCAGCAGGATGGCGGCAGGATGGCAACCTGCCCGTAGAGCTGACCAGTTTCGTCGGCCGCACGCGGCTGCTCGCCTCCTTGAGGCAGCGGCTGCAGCAGTCCCGCCTGGTGACGGTCACCGGAATCGGCGGCGTCGGGAAGTCGCGCACGGCGCTGCGCATCGCGCACCAGGTGCGCCGGCAGTTCGCCGACGGCGTCTGGTACGCGGACCTGGCCCGCCTGCAGGATCCGGCGATGGTGCACCACACGATCACCGCCGCGCTCGGCATCGCCGACCAGTCGCCGAGAGGCGGTTCCGACACCCTGGCGGAATGGCTGGCCGACCGGGAGATCCTGCTGGTACTCGACACCTGCGAGCATCTCGTCGAGTCGTGCGCCGAGCTGACGCAGGAGCTGCTCAACGTCGCTCCCAACCTCCGGATCCTCGCGACCAGCCGCCGCTCACTCAACGCGCCCGGCGAGTACACGCTGTCCGTCCCGCCGCTGTCCGTCCCCGGCGACGACCCGGCGGACAACCCGTTCACCAACGAGGCGGTGGAGCTGTTCAGCGAGCGCGCCTCAGCCGTGGCCCCCGACTTCGTCGTGGACGAGGAGAACGTGGCCGCCGTGGCGGAGCTGTGCCGCCGCCTCGACGGGATCCCGCTCGCGATCGAGCTCGCCGCCGTGCGCCTGAAGACGCTGTCGGTGGAGCAGATCCTCGCGCTGCTCGCCGACCGGTTCAGCCTGCTCTCGGGCGCCAGCCGTACGGCGCTGCCGCGGCACCAGACCTTGCGTGCCGCGATCGGGTGGTCGCACGAGCTGTGCCAGCCCGCGGAGCGGCTGCTCTGGGCCAGGCTGTCGGTCTTCGCCGGCGACTTCGAGCTTGAGGCGGCGCGGTACGTCTGCGCCGGTGAGAGCCTGCCGGCCGAGCGCATCCTCGACGTCGTCACCGGCCTGGTCGACCAGTCCGTGCTGCTGAGCTTCGCCACCCCCGCGGGCCAGCGCTACCGGCTGATCGACACCCTGCGGCAGTACGGCGGGGAGTGGCTCGACAAGCTCGGCGAGACGGACGGCCTGCGCCGCCGCCACCGGGACTACTACCTCCAGCTCGCCGAGCGGAGCGAGCATTCGTGGTCGGGCCCCCGCCAGGTGCACTGGTTCACCCGCATGCGCCAGGAGCACGACAACATCCGGGTGGCCCTGGACTACTGCATGACGAACCGGGGCGAGGAGCGCGTCGGGCTGGAGCTGCTGGCGAGCCTGTGGTTCCTCTGGGTGGCCTGCGGCTTCTCCCGTGAAGGCGCGCTGTACCTGGAGCGCGCGCTCAAGGCGTGCCCCGCCCCGAGCAAGGAGCGCTGCAAGGCCCTGTGGGTGCTCGCCTACGTCCGCAGCGCCCAGGGCGACATGGCGGGCGCGCTGTCGGCGGCGGAGCAGTGCAGCACCGACGCGGTGCGGGTGGGCGACTCGGTCGCCGTCCTGCTGGCCACCAAGATGCAGGGCACGGCGGCCATGCTGCAGGGCGACGCGAAGAAGGCGACCGCGCTGCTCGGGGTCGCCATCGAGTTCCACCGGGGCGGCCGCGAGCTCAACCCCGGGCTGCTCCCGGCGATCGTCGAGCTGTCCATGGTGCTGCTCGCCCAGGGCGACTTCATGGAGGCGGAGACGCTGCTCATCGACTGCCTGAAGGTCTGCCAGGAGCGCGGCGAGCTGTGGCTGCGCTCCTACGCGTGGTACGTCACCTCCCTGGTGCAGCGCGCCACCGGCCGCCGCGACGAGGCGCTGGTGAGCTGCAAGGAGGCCCTGCGGATCAAGCGCCACTTCCACGACGTCCTCGGCGTCGTCCTGTGCGTCGACACGCTGGCCGGCCTCAGCCTCGACCTGGGCTGGCCCGAGCGCACCGCGATGCTGCTCGGAGCCGCCCAGGCCAACTGGCGGACGTTCGGGCTCCCGCAGTTCGGATCGCCGTTCTTCACCGCGGAGCACGAGCAGTGCGTCAAGGAGTGCAGGAAGCTGATCGGCGACACCTCCTACGAGGAGGCGTACGCCAGGGGTACCCGGCTGGGTCTGTCCGACCTCATCGAGTACGCCCTGGACGACTTCGACGACTTCCACGCCATGCCGGAGTGACGGCCGGAGTGACCGGAGGGCTCAGCTCCAGGCCGCGACGTACCGGGAGCTGGTGAGCGAGTAGTCGACGCTGCCGCTGATCCAGTACTCCAGGCCCCGCACGTACGCGGACACTGCGGGCGAGCCGAGCGCGTCGGTCACCGGGCGGAGCGCCACCATCGAGGCGATCGCCTCGTCGCGCATCACCCCGATCCGGTCCATCGCCTCCTGGATCGTGCAGCCGGTGTGCCCGACCAGCACGCTGACCAGGTTGTTGCGGATGTTCACCTCGCTCCGCTCCTTGGCGTACGAGATGAGGTCGTTGTCCCACACGACCACGTCGTTGGCGTGCTCGGTCAGCGCGTGGACGGCGGGATGGCGCCATTCCTCGGAGGTGAGGCGGACCTCGGCGGCCACGTCGATCAGCGCGAAGACCGTGAGCATCGCACCGGTCCTGCGGCGCATGAAGATGTAGTCGTCGATGGTGGGGACGACGTCGTCCTCCCGGTTCGCCGCCTCCCACACCTGGGCGAACAGGTAGTCCTTGGTCATGGTCCGCCAGCGGTCGAGCTGGTCGGGGGTGCCGTGGGCCGTGATCCGCGCCTTGATGTCGAGCAGCGCGCGGGCGAAGACGTTCTCGACCGGCTCGTCCCCGTCGAGGTCCTCGACGACCGTGTAGAGCTGCGGGAGGGTCCGGGCGATCTCGGCGGCCCGGCGGTCCGACTCGCAGTAGGCGTCGTCGAAGGCGAACAGCCAGACGCACCAGTCGGTGACGAGCTGGCAGAGCTCCCGGGACGCGTAGGGATAGGTGCGGGCGCCCAGCCATCCATATCGGGCGAGCCGGAAACGCTCCAGCTGATCATCGTCGGCGATCATCCCTGAAGCGCACAGCCAGGCCAGCGTGTCGTTGTCCACCTCGTCCACGTGCGGGTTCACCGCGCTCGGGAAGGGACAGGTGAGCGACGGAATGCGGAGGGGGCGCCCGCTGACGGGGTCCGCTTTCACTGTAGCCATCCGCTTACTATGACTACCCATGCAACAGATCGCCATACCCGCTGCAATTATGGATATTTCGGTCCTTTACTCACTCCTCTAACAGGCCGATTATCTCCGGGTCGGCGAACATGCGGGCCGTCTCCAGCGCGGACGGCGTGCCGGCGAGGGGGTCGGCGCCCGCCTCCAGCAGCGCCTTCACCACCTGGGGTTCCTTCTTGAACACCGCGCCCGCGAGCGGGGTCTGCCCCCGGTCGTTGGCCCTGTCCGGATCGGCCCCGCGCTCGGCCAGAGCCCGCACCGTGCCCGCGTGCCCGTGGTAGGCCGCGAGCATGAGCAATGTGTCACCTTTCTGGTTCCTGAGATCCGCGGGCACCCCCGCGTCGACGTACGCGCACAGGGCTTCGGTGTGCCCCGCCCGCGCGAGGTCGAACAGCCTGGTGGCGAAGTCTTCCAGCTCCGGATCCGGCTCCATGCGCACCATTGTCCCCCGGCTGCCGCCACCGTCTCCGTCCACAGCCCCCGTCCTGGACCGACGAGCCCCGCGCGGCCGTCGGGTAGGGTCACCGCAACCGCGTGGAATCCCCAGGGCACCCCATCGGTTCAGTAGGTATCAGTTGGTAAGGCTTCTTGAGAAAGGCTGGGACACGTGTCCGACCCCACGGATCTCTATCGGCTCGACGGGGACCTCCCCGAGCTGACCGATCCGGTGCTGCTCTATCACTTCGAGGGTTTCGTGGACGCCGGCGCCGCCGCCCGGCTCGCCCTCGGGCACCTCCTCGCCGAGCTGGAGCACCGGGTCGTTGCGACGTTCGACGTGGACCGGCTGCTCGACTACCGGTCCCGGCGGCCGTTGATGACCTTCGACACCGATCGCTGGACCGACTACGAAACCCCCGAGCTGGCCGTCTACCTGACCCACGACCTGACCGGCACGCCGTTCCTCATCATGACCGGGCCGGAGCCCGACCGTGAGTGGGAGCTGTTCACCGAGGCGGTCGGCATGCTCGTGACGCGGCTCAACGTGAGCAGGCTGGTGACCCTGCACGGCATCCCCATGGGAGTGCCGCACACCCGCCCCCTCGGCCTGACCTCCCACGCCAGCAAGCCGGAGCTGGTGCCCGGGCAGGCCAGCCCCTTCGGCAAGGTCCGGGTCCCGGGGAGCCTGGCGGCGCTGATCGAGTTCCGGCTCGGCGCGAAGGGACACGACGCGGTGGGCCACACGGTCCACGTGCCGCACTACCTCGCCCAGGCGGAGTATCCCCAGGCGGCGGTGGCGGCGCTGGAGGCGACCACCCGCGGCACCGGGCTGGTCTTCCCCATGGACGGCCTGCGGGAGGCCGCCGACAAGACGCTGGCCGAGATCGAGGAGCAGATCGAGGCCTCCGCCGAGCTGTCGGGCGCGATCCGGGGTCTGGAGCAGCAGTACGACGCCTTCCAGTCGGGTGTGGAGCGGGAGAGCCTGCTGGCGGAGAACACCCCCATGCCCACCGGCGAGGAGCTCGCCGCCCAGTTCGAGGCGTTCCTGGCCGAGCGCGACGACCGGGACACCTGACCGGTGCCCCCCGGTCTCCCCGCCCCCCTGCGGGTCGGGCTGGCGGGTTACGGCCCCGCCGGGTCGTTCTTCCACGCGCCGCTGATCGCCGCCACCCCCGGGCTGCGCCTGTCCGCCGTCGTCACCCGTGACGCCGCCAAGGCCGAGCGGGTACGGCGGGAGCATCCCGGCGCGGAGGTCGTCGAGTCGGCAGGCGAGCTGTGGGGCCGCGCCGACCTGGTCGTCGTCGCCACCCCGAACCGCACCCACGTGCCGCTGGCGACGGAGGCGCTCAAGGCCGGGCTGCCCGTCGTCGTGGACAAGCCGCTCGCCGGGACGGCCGGCGAGGCCCGCGAGCTGCTGCGGCTCGCCCATGACCACGGGCTCATGCTGTCGGTCTTCCAGAACAGGCGCTGGGACGGCGACTTCCTGACGCTGCGCCGCCTGCTGCCGCGGCTGGGGCGCGTCCACCGGTTCGAGTCCCGTTTTGAACGCTGGCGCCCGGCGCCCAAGGGCGGCTGGCGCGAGACGGGCGGCCCCGACGACCTCGCCGGGACGCTGTACGACCTCGGCAGCCACCTCGTCGACCAGGCCCTCCAGCTGTTCGGGCCGGTCTCACGCGTCTACGCGGAGGCCGACGTACGGCGGGCCGGCGTGCTGGCCGACGACGACGCGTTCATCTCGCTCACCCATGAGAGCGGCACCCGCTCCCAGCTGTGGATGAGCGCGGTCGCCGGGCGGCTCGGGCCCCGGTTCCGGGTGCTCGGGTCGGACTCGGCGTACGTCAAGTGGGGCCTCGACCCCCAGGAGGAAGGCCTGCGCGCCGGGGAGCGTCCCACCGCGGGCATCCCGTGGGGGGCGGAACCCCCGGAGCGCTGGGGCCAGCTCGGTGCCGAGGGCGAAGAGCCCACCGCCGTGCCCACCGAGCCGGGGGCGTACCAGCGGTTCTACGAGGGCGTGGTGGCCTGCCTCCGGGACGGCGCGCCGGCGCCGGTCACCGTCGAGAGCGTGGTCGAGACCCTCGCCGTCCTGGAGGCGGCGCGGCTGTCGGCGGCGAACGGTCAAGTGGTGAGCCTGCGGGGCTGACGTTCTTGCCTGCCAGCGCGCTGCTCCGTCATGCCGCGGGAATCGAGCCTCGTCGTTCGCGACGGCGCGGCGGCTTTCAGCAACTGTCTCGAATGCTGATCGCGACAGGGACGCTCTGGGTCTCCGCTCCATCCGAGGCCCAGACCTCCGCGCTGTACTCTCCGACTGGAGCAGGCGCTATTGTCACCTGAACAAAACCATTTACATTCGTGCCGTAATTCGAGCCGGGCGGAATAGGCGTGCCGCCGACGCTGCTGGAGCCGGGGGGCAGGTTCCGTACTCCGGTCGTGATGGTCGTCGACCAGCTTCCGACGACGGGAGCCAAAAAGTAAGTGCCAGGATGACCGTATTGTGCCGCGACGCAAATCCGCTGATTGACGTCGCGAAGCGTCCATGTCGCCGCTGAGGCCGGTAAGGCACCGGACAATGCCAATGCCAGCCCGGTTGTCACGCCGATCGCCGACCTGACAGCACGATGGGTCGATCTCACAGCTACCCCCTGGGTGCGTGTGCTACGGACCTACACGGACTCCCCCATTATTAAAGATTTCAACCATTTCGAGAAGATGCTCTTCTCGCCTTTCGGAAACCGCCCGCACCATCGATGCCCGCCTCGGACGGCCGCGCCTGATGGCTTCGTAGGCATAACGAGGAGCCCGTTCTGCGGGGCGCTGAGCTCGCGGGGCGATCGAACAAGGACTGTGCCCAGTGAAACGCCGGCGCGCGAAACCCGAAAAGGGAGCCCGCGAGACGGGTCGTCGATCTCGCGGGCCCGCTGCTCGCAGTGGGATCAGTCGCGCAGGCGACTGCGGAGGGCCTCGGTGTCCCCGGCGGTCCAGCCGTGGGCGTCGAGCCATCCCTCCGGGCTGCCGAACCTGTGGTCGAGCGTGGCGAGGAACTGCGCCATGTACTCGGCGCGGGGCCGGTGGGCGTCCGCGGGAGAGGAGTCGAGGTCGAGCCGGTAGGTGTCGCTCGCCCGCAGCCGCGCCAGGATCAGCTCCAGGCGATCCCCGGTCGCCACGTAGTCCTCGATGATCGCCTCCCGGGTGGCCCCGGCCACCACCAGCGCCAGGGCGCTGACCACGCCGGTACGGTCCTTGCCGGCGGCGCAGTGGATCACGGCGAGACCGTCGTCCCTGGCGAGCACACGCAGCGCCGCCACGACGGAATCGGGCCGGTCGCGCAGATAGCTGTAGTAGTAGCCGGTCACCTTGAGCTCGGCGAGCTCCTCCTCCGTGGGATCCGCCGTCTGCCAGGGCAGCGCCCGATCGTCGATCGTGTCGGCCTCGACATCGGTGAACCGGCCGCCCTCGGCGAACAGGCTGAGGTGGTGCATGCCGACCTCGGGAACGCGGGTGAGGGGGCCCGGCCCCTCCAGCCGGACCTCGGTCTCCGACCGGAGGTCGACCACGTGCCTCAACTTGAGATCGCCGACCAGGCGGCCGACGTCGCCGTCGGTCAGGCCCTGCAGGTTGTCCGAGCGCAGAACGCGCCCGAAGCGGGTGGTGTCTCCGTCGGTCGTGGGGAGCCCGCCGAGGTCGCGAACGTTGACCGCACCTTCGAGAACTATCCAACGCTCTTGTTCACTCATCACGATGAGCTTATCCGTCCGGATATGTCGCCAGCGTGAGAGAAGAGTGAATCTCTGCCCAGCGACTGCCCGGCGACTGACCAGCGACAGCCTCAGCCGAGGCTGTCTGGCGTCGTTCGAGTTGGCAGTACGGCAAGACCTGGGAGTGGACATGGCGGCAACGCCCGTGCGGCGGGCCTACCCAGGGCGAACGGCCTGTGTCCCCCGCGCGGGAACATCACAGAGGATGCCGCTGCTCGGCCTGGGCGCGCGTGATCAGATCTTGCACGATCGACGGGTCACGGACGTCGCTCAACTGCACCACCTTGCCAGGCTCGCTGAGCCATTCCATCCGGATGTTCCCGTGGACGACCTGAGGCGGCCCCAGCCGCTGGTACTCGTAGCTCACCGACCGCGGCCCGCCGTTACGGAAGGTCACCAGTACCCTGCGGTCGGTTGCCGCGTACCGCACTGTCCGGTTCGTACGCCACTCTCGCAGCCACCGTACCGGGCCCATGTTGAGCGCGAGGCCCTCCCAGACAAGCATGAAGACCAGGAGAAACGGACTGAAGTCCGCCAATAGCGCCGGCCCCATGAAGGCCAGCCCCACCGCCGCCATTCCCGACGGGACCAGCAGGCCAGCGTTGACCGAGGGCCGATGTTTGGCCGGCGAGTCAGTCCACAGAACCTTCTCCCCCGGGTAGAGCGGCAACTGATCGTGCGGCTCGATCACGTTCACGGGATCAGTGTGAGCGTCGCAGCGATCCCCGTACAGGCCCGTCCGTCCCGGATGCGGTGCGTCCGCCGGCGGACTCGCACCCCATCGCGGCGAGTTCTGCATGCGCCTCGGCGGCCCAGTCGCTTCGGGCGGCCGCTTCAACGGCGGCCTCGAGACGTTGCGCGGAGTCGGGTAGACCGGCGATGACCGCGAGCTCCGCCGCGGCGGCTCTGGCGTGACCGCGGTATCTGGCGCCGGGAATACCGGCCGCCGCCTGCGCGACCAGCGATGGCGCGCTACTCATGTCACCGGTATGGATGGCGACGCGAGCGTCGGCGAAGGCGACCGGCGCGATTTCGAGCTGTTCCAGGCGCCGATGTGGTCACCGCGCCGCCGCAACGACGCGAGGCGCGGTGTGGTCTGATCAAAACCGGCCCGAATTCCGGCGCCCACGGCCACGTTATCGTTGGGCCCGAGTCAAAGACCCGTAATGTATTGCGTCGGCGGACCGGTTCGCCGCGGCGTCGCCTTGGCCGCGGTCCCGCCCGTGAATGCGCTTGGAGGATCTGGATGGCACGGCCGGCCCACCGGTTGACCCTGGCGGCCCTCGCTCTCGTCGCGACCGCCGGGGTGGGCGTGACGGCGCTCCCCGCGACGACGGCGACGTCCCGTTCTGCGAATGACGGCGGGGCCGATTCGCCGTCCCGGGCGGCAGCCGTACAGGATCGCCTCCCGCAGGCCGCGCGGGTATCCGGCGTGCGCGCCGCTGGAGGCGCGGCGGAATCCGCGTCCATGTCGGCGACCGAGTTCGCGGCGCGATCGGCGTCAGGCTCCGCCCGCGAGTCCGACAAGCCGCCGGCCTCCTCGCAGCATCTGGTGGGCACCTGGTCCGCGTCGAGCGACCGGATCGTGGCGGCCGTCGGCGGCCAGACCATCCGCATGGTCGTGCGCACCAGCATCGGCGGCGCGGGAATGCGGCTGCGCCTGTCCAACGTCTTCGGCACCAGCGCCGTGACGTTCGGCAGCGTCCATCTCGGCGTCCAGGCGTACGGCGCGGAGATCCTGACCGGCACCAACCGGCCGGTCACCTTCAACGGTCGCCGGACGGTGACCGTGGGCGCCCGCCGCGCCGCGTGGAGCGACCCGATCGCGGGGAGGATCTCCGGCGGCGCGAACGTGGTCGTCAGTTTCCATGTGCCGGCGAGCGTCCCGAGCGTCACCGGGCACGAGCGCGCCTACGCCACCACGTTCCTGTCCGCCCCGGGGAACCACGCCGCGGACGAGGCCGGTGACAGCTTCACCTACACCAGCACGCAGTGGTACTTCCTCGACAGGATCGCGGTGAGCGCGCCGGCCACCGTGCGCTCGGTGGTCGCCTTCGGCGACTCGATCACCGACGGGGCCGGCCAGAACACCGACGCGAACCGCCGCTGGACCGACTACCTCCGTCACCGGGTGGCCCGGCTGGGCGCGTCGAAGCGGATGGGGATCATCAACGCGGGGATCGCCGGCAACCGGCTGCTGTACTCCAATGTCGGGCCGAGTGGCCTGAGCCGGTTCGAGCGCGACGCGCTCTCGCAGCCGGGAGTGCGCACCGTCATCGTCTACGAGGGCATCAACGACATCTCCCGCGGCGAATACACCTCCGCGGTGCCGCTGATCAACGCGTACAAGCGGCTGATCAGGCTGGCGCACGCGCGGAAGGTGAAGGTGCTCGGCGGCACGCTCACCCCGTTCTACGGCTTCGGCACGTGGACGCCGGAGCGTGAGGAGATCAGACAGCGGGTCAACGCCTGGATTCGCGGCAGCAGGGCCTTCGACGCCGTGATCGACTTCGACCGGGCCGTCCGGGACCCGGAGTTCCACGAGCAGCTCGCCGCCGCCTACGACTCCGGCGACCACATTCACATGAGCGACGCCGGACGCTCCAGGCTCGCCTCCACGGTGGATCTCCGCCGGCTCTGATGCCGTACCGGCGAGGCGTCCAGATCGCTACGGTATGACCCATGGTCACCCCCCTGGAGCCCGATGATCCCCGCGTGCTGGGCGAGTTCCGCCTGAGCGGGCGGCTCGGCGAGGGCGGCCAGGGCGTCGTCTACCTCGGTCACACGCCGGCCGGGGCCCCGGTGGCCGTCAAGGTGCTCAAGACCGGGCTCGGCCCGGCCGTCCGTGAGCGGCTCAACCGGGAGCTGGACGCCATGCGCGGCGTGGCCCCCTTCTGCACCGCCCGCGTCGTCACCGCCGTGGTCGAGGGGCGGCAGCCGTACGTGGTGAGCGAGTTCATCGACGGGCCCTCGCTGCAGCAGCGGGTCTCGTCGGGCGGGCCGCTGCGGGACGGCGACCTGGTGCGGCTGGCCGTCGGCACGGCCACGGCCCTGACGGCCATCCACGCAGCCGGGATCGTGCACCGCGACTTCAAGCCGGGCAACGTGCTGCTCGGGCCCGACGGCCCCCGGGTGGTGGACTTCGGCATCGCCCGCCAGGACGGCAGCGAGACCATGACGTCGGGCCCCATCGGCACCCCGGCGTACCTCGCCCCCGAGCAGCTCGCCGGTCAGCCCGCCGGCCCGGCGTCGGACGTGTTCGCGTGGGGCGCCACCATCGCCTTCGCCGCCCTGGGCCGCGCGGCCTTCGGGGCCGACAGCGTCGGGGCCGTGCTGCACCGGATCATGACGTCTCACCCCGACCTGTCGGCGATCCCCCCGCCTCTGCGGCAGGTGGTGGATCGCTGCCTGGCGAAGGACCCGGCGGCCCGGCCGGTCGCCCGCGACCTGCTGCTGGAGCTCGTGGGCTCGGCGCCCGACCCGCTGCGGGCCGGCGCAGCGGCCGCCAAGGCCCCCATGCCCTCCGGGCCTCCCACGCCGTCCAGGTCCGCCATGGCCTCCGGGCCGGCCATGCCCGCCCACCCGTCCTGGCCGCCCACCGGTCCCCAGCCCGCGCATCCCGGCCCGCATCCGGGCACGCATCCCACCGCGCCTCCGGCGGCGATGGACACCGGACCCGGGCGGCAGGCCGGTGCCGTGACCACGCACCCGGGGGCAGACCGGCGCGGCAGGCGTACCCGCGCGCTCGCCGGAGTGGCCGCCGGAGTGGCCGCCCTGGGTGTCACGGCGGCACTGCTGGTCCCCCGCCTGCTGACCTCGCCCGGCACGACACCGAGCGTCTCGCCGGGGACGGGGCAGCAGACGAAGGCGGCCGCCACCTCCACCGCGCCCACCGCCTCCCCCACGGACTCGTACGAGCAGACCACTCCATCGCCCGAGCCGTCCCCGGACGGCGCGACCGAGGCGCCGGGAGGCACGCGGATCCCGGCGGCGTTCGCGGGCCGGTGGCGCGGCCACATCGTCCCGACCCCCGCCATCGTCATGAGCGAGAGCGACATCGAGATCGTCCTCGTGGCCGGCGACGACAGGGGAGTCTGGAAGGAGCCGGCCAACTCCTGCGAGGGCAGGCTGCGGCTGGACCGCGTCCACCCCTCGGCGCTCAGCTTCCGCCTCGAGCAGGCGGGCCAGTGCGTCCCCGGCACCATCACGCTCACGCGGAAGGGCGACGGCCTGCGCTACCGGTGGAACGACGACGCCGGACTCCTGACGTACGACGGCGACCTCGCCAAGGCCTGAAAGATCTTGGGGTTCCACCCTGCGGGAACGACGCCGGGACCCGTGTGATCCCCGTTACGCGGGGTAGTGCGCACGGGTCCACGCACAGGAGGAACCATGGCAAGCGACGTCATCAGCATGATCAAGGAAGATCACCGGGACGTGGAGTCGCTCTTCGAGCGGCTCCAGAAGATGCCGGAGAACCGTCCGGCCCTTCTCGCGGAGCTGGCGGCGAAGTTCGTCGCCCACGCCCGGGCGGAAGAGCGGAAGATCTATCCTCTTCTCGCCAAGCGGCGCCCCGACGAGAAGGAGGAGGTGCACCACGGCGAGGACGAGCACCACGAGGCCGAGGAGATCCTCGCGCAGCTTCTGGCGGCCGACCCCGACGGCCCGGAGTTCGACACCGTGCTCCAGGAGCTGATCTCCGCCGTCTCCCACCATGTCGAGGAGGAGGAGACCGAGATCCTCCCCGCGCTGGAGAAGGCCGTCCCGCCCGACGAGCGGGCGAAGCTGGGCAAGGTCTTCAGCCGGCTCAAGGCCGAGGAGTTGCAGACCCCGCCCAAGCCTCGGCAGCGCAGCAAGGAGGAGCTTCTGCGCGCGGCCGAGGAGGCCGGCGTGGAGGGCCGGTCGAGCATGAGCAAGGAGGAGCTTCTCACCGCCATCAAGGCGGCGAAGCAGTCATAGGGCCGGGCCCCTGACGGCCGGGCGGCACGGACGGGAGCCGCCCGGCCGCCGCGCCCGCGGCGTCTTCCCACACAGGACCGCCGTCCGGCCGCCCCCGGCCGGCCCCCACGGGGACCACCGTCCCGCGCCCGCGGTGGCGTCTCATCGTGGGAGGCGGACCGTGACGCTGAGGCCGCCGTCCGGCCGGGCCTGGGCGGTGACGGTGCCCCCGTGCGCGTCGGCGATGGCGCGGACGATGGACAGGCCGAGCCCGGAGCCCCTGGCTGAGCGGATCCGCTCCCCGTGCAGGCGGTGAAACGGCTCGAACAGGTCGTCCACCTCGTACGGCGCCACCGGCGGCCCGGTGTTCTCCACGGTGACGACGCCCGCGCCGTCCTCCTCGTGGACGGACACCCAGACCTCGCCGTCGCGCACGTTGTACTTGACCGCGTTCTCCAGCAGGTTGAACAGGCAGCGTTCCAGGAAGAGCGGATCACCCCGGACGACCGCCGGGCGCAGGTCGGGGCGCATGGTGACCTGCCGCTTGCGGGGCGCGAGGTCGAGCTCCTCCAGCACCGTGCGGGCGACCTGCCGCAGATCGACGGATTTGCGGGCGGGCTCCTGCTCGGATTGCGCCAGCATCAGCAGACCCTCGATCAGCCGCTCGTACCGGGCGTTGGTCCCGAGCAGCGCGCGGGCCATCGCCTTGAGGTCCTCCGACGCCGCGGGCTCCTCCAGCGACACCTCCAGGACCGTACGGTTGATCGCGAGAGGGGTGCGCAGCTCGTGCGAGGCGTTGGCGATGAACCGGCGCTGCGCGTCGAAGACCCGGTGCAGCCGGTCGAGCATCGCGTCGAAGGTGTCGGCGAGCCGTTTGACCTCGTCCCGGGGGCCGCGCAGCGCGATCCGCTCGTGCAGAGTGCTCTCGGACAACCGCTGCGCGGTCTCGGTCACCCGGTCGAGGGGCCGCAGCGCCCGGTCGGCGACGACATAGCCGAGCACCGCCGCGAGGATCCCGACCAGGATCATGACGATCAGCGACGACCGCAGCATCTCGTCGAGAACGCTGGCCGTCCGCTCCGCCACGGAGCTGCGCACCTGCTGGACGAACACATTCTTCTCCGGCGGCACGGGCATCGGGGTACCCGACGGGCCGGGGCTGGTCATGATCTTCGTGAAGCCGATGTCGAACTGCTGGTTGAGCGCCCGGGCGGTCAGCAGATAGGTCAACCAGAGCAGCACCGAGCCGGCGACGAAGAACAGCCCGCCGTACAGCAGAGTGAGGCGCATGCGCAGGCCCAGCTTGTTCCACAGGGGCACGCCGTCTCCCCGGGGGAGCCTCACAGCCGGTACCCCCGTCCGGGCACGTTCTCGATCGCCGGCGGTTCGCCGAGCTTTCTGCGCAGCGAGGTCATCGTGACGCGCAGCACCCCGGTGCCCGCGTCCGCGTGCTCGTCCCAGACCTCGGTCCGCAACCTCGCCGAGGAGACCAGCTCGCCGCCGGCGCGCAGAAGCTCGCGCAGGATGTCGAACTCCTTGCGGTTCAGCGTGATCGGCCTGCCGTCCCGGGTGACCGTACGGCGGGCGGGCTCCAGCCGGATCCCGGCCCGCTCCAGCGCGGGAGGCGCCGCCCGCGGAGAGCGCCGGGCGAGCGCGCGCACCCGCGCCACCAGCTCGGCGAACGCGAACGGCTTGACCAGGTAGTCGTCCGCCCCGAGGGACAGCCCGTCCACCCGGTCGCGGACCCGGCCCGCCGCCGTCAGCATGAGGATGCGGCCGGACCCGCTCGCCGCCCTCAGCTCGCGGCAGACGTCGTCCCCGTGCACCTCCGGCAGGTCCCGGTCCAGGATCACGACGTCGTAGTCGACGTAGGCGGCCAGCTCCAGCGCCTCCTGGCCGTCGTAGGCCACGTCGACGGCGATGGAGTGCAGCCGCAGCCCTCGTGCGACGGCGTCGGCCATCTGTTCCTCGTCCTCGACGACGAGCACCCGCATCCCCCACCTCCCGGTCCGCTCCGACATTGGCCTATGCCGTGTTAGACCCGGATAAGGCGTCGCGGCCAGGCAGCCGTCAGACGTACCCGCCTTCGCCGAACTCCTGGACGGTCTTATCCGGGTTTAGCACCCCGTCCGCTGAAGTGAGCCTCCGTCACGGGCGAACGCCCCGTGGGGAGACGGAGCAAGAGATGAACGTACGGCGACGAGGACGCGTGCTCGGGCGGACCGGGGCGAAGGCGGCGGCGCGGCCGGCGCTGGGACCGGCGCTGGGACCGGCGCTGGGGCGGGCCACCAGGCTCGCTCTGGTGCCGGCGGCCACGCTGGCGATGGGCCTGAGTCTGGCGGGCTGCGGGCAGACCCCGTCGAACAGCGGCGTCGCGAGCGTGGCCGACAGCGGATCGGCGGCGAAGGCGTCTTCGTCCGCGTCCGCCGCGGGCCCGGCCGACAGGCGGGAGGCGCAGCTCAAGTTCGCCCAGTGCATGCGGGAGCACGGCGTCGACATGCCGGACCCCGACGCCGACGGCAGGATCCGCGTCATGACCCGCAAGGGCGATGAGGCCAAGACGCAGAAGGCCATGAAGGAGTGCGAGCACTTCATGAAGGACGCGGTCGGCGACGGCCCCATGAAGAGCGACCCCATGATGCGTGATCAGCTCGTCAAGTTCGCCGCCTGCATGCGGGAGCACGGCGTCGACATGCCGGACCCCGACGCCGACGGACGCATGAAGTTCACCATGAAGAAGGGCGGGGAGCAGGCGATGAAGAAGGCCGAGGAGGCCTGCAAGGAGCTCATGCCCGGGGGCAAGCTGTGAGGAAGGCGCTCGTCTTCGGGGGGGCCGGTGTCCTCGCGATCGCCGCCGCCTGGACGGCCCTGTCCGTCACCGGTGACGGAAGCGGCTCGACGGGCGCCGTCGCAGCGCGGTCCGGTCCCGCGGCGACGGCGCCCGTCGAGCGGCGCGACCTGGTGGACACCAAAACAGTCCAGGGGGCGCTGACCTACTCCGGCGAGCGGGAGGTCGTCTCCGGCGCCTCCGGCATCGTGACATGGGTGGCGAAGGAGGGGGCGGTGGTCCGGCGCGGCCGTCCGCTGTTCAAGGTGGACCGCAAGCCCCTCATCCTGATGTACGGCACGCTGCCGCTCTACCGAGCCCTCCAGCAGGGGGTCTCCGACGGCCCCGACGTCCGTCAGCTCGAACGCAACCTCAAGGCGCTCGGCTACGGCGACGAGATGACCGTGGACGACCATTTCAGCTACGCCACCCGCCTGGCGGTCGAGGAGTGGCAGGACGACGCCGGGCTGCCCGAGACCGGGCGGGTGGACTCCGCCCAGGTGGTGTTCCTGCCCGCGACGGCCCGGGTGACCGACGCGAAGATCGAGGTGGGCGGGCCCTCCTCGCCCGGAAGGCCCGCGCTCACCGTCACCGGCGTACGGCGCCTGGTGCATGTGGACCTCGACACCGAGGACCAGGCGCTCGCCCGCAAGGGCGCCAAGGCCACCGTGGAGCTTCCCGGCGGTGAGCGGGTCACCGGAAAGATCACCTCCGTCGGCACGGTGGCCGAGTCCTCCTCGTCCGGCGGCCAGGACGGCGGGGGAAGCGGGGAAGGCGAGGGCAGCACGGTGGACGTGGACATCACGCTGGTCAAGACCCCGAAGACGCGCCTCGACAAGGCCCCGGTCGAGGTGGAGCTGGTCAGCGAGCGTGTCGAGAACGTGCTCGCCGTGCCGGTGGAGGCGCTGCTCGCGCTGCGCGAGGGCGGCTTCGGCGTCGAGGTGGCCGAGGACGGCGGGCGGACCCGGCTGGTGCGGGTCGAGACCGGCGCCTTCGGCGGCGGCCTGGTCGAGATCAGCGGTGAAGGGCTCGCCGAGGGCATGAAGGTCGGGGTGCCGGCCTCATGAACGCTCCCCTGGGCGGCGTGACCGCCGGGCCGTACGTCGTGGAGTTGCGGGGCGTGCGGAAGGTCTACGGCGGCGGTGTGGAGGCGCTGCGGGGGGTGGACCTGGCGGTGGAGCGGGGCGAGCTGGCCGCCATCGTCGGCCCGTCCGGCTCGGGCAAGTCGACGCTGCTCCACCTGGTCGGCACGCTCGACCGGCCCACCTCCGGGACGGTGCGCATCGCGGGACACGACGTCGACGGCCTGTCGGACCGGGAGCTGTCCGCGCTGCGCGCCCGCGACCTGGGATTCGTGTTCCAGCAGTTCCACCTCGCGCCGGGGGTCAGCGCGCTGGACAACGTGGCCGACGGCCTGCTCTACACCGGCACGCCCCGGCGGGCCCGGCGGGAGCGGGCCGCGGCGGCCCTGGAGCGGGTGGGGCTGGGTCACCGGCTGGACCACCGGCCGAACCAGCTCTCCGGCGGCGAGCAGCAGCGGGTCGCGGTGGCGCGGGCCGTCGCCGGGGACCCGCCGCTGCTGCTCGCCGACGAGCCGACCGGCAACCTCGACTCGGCGTCGGGCGTGGAGGTGCTGGAGATCCTGCGCGGCCTGCACGCCTCCGGCACGACGATCGCGATCATCACGCACGACGCGGATATCGCCGAATGGTGCCCCCGCCGGGTGCGGATGCGCGACGGCCGGGTCGTCGACGACAGCGGGACGGGCAGCGGCGCCCGGCCGCCCGCGCCGATCCTGAAGGGAGCCGCGCGATGAGCCGGGAGCCGGCGGAGCGCGGGAGCGCGGGCACGGGAACGGGAACGGGAACGGCGCGCAGGGCGGCGGGGCGTCCCGCGCCGGCGCGGCTCGGTGCGGCCGACGTGCTGCGGGTCGGGGCGGCGGGGCTGCGGTCACGGCCGGCCCGGGTGGTGCTGTCCGCTCTGGGCATCGCCATCGGGATCGCGACGATGGTGGCGGTGATCGGTATCTCGTCGTCGTCGCGCGAGCAGCTCATGCGCCAGCTCGACACCTTGGGCACCAACCTGCTCACCGTCTCCCCCGGCCAGACGCTGTTCGGGGAGGAGGCCCAGCTCCCCGAGCAGGCGCTCGGCATGGTGCGGCGGATCGGCCCGGTCCACACGGCCTCCGCCACCGGCAAGATCGACGCGACCGTGCGGCGGACGAACCACATCTCCGAGGCGGTGACCGGGGGCATCGAGGTGCAGGCGTCCAGCGCAGAGCTGCTGACCACGCTGGAGGGCCGGGTGCGGGCCGGGACCTGGCTGAACGCCGCCACGGAGCGGCTGCCGGCCGTCGTCCTGGGCGCCAAGGCCGCCGAACGGCTCGGTGTCACGCGGACCGGCGTCCAGGTGTGGATGGGCGGGCGATGGTTCACGGTCATCGGCATCCTCGGCCCGATGCCGCTCGCGCCGGAGATCGAGCGGTCGGCGCTGGTCGGCTTCCCGGCCGGCGAGAAGTACCTGGGCTTCGACGGGCATCCCACCACGGTCTACGAGCGGTCGGCGGAGGAGGCGGTCGAGGACGTCCGGTCGGTGCTGCCCCGCACCGTCAACCCGGAGAACCCGGACGAGGTCACGGTCAGCCGGCCGTCGGACGCGCTGGCCGCCCGGGCGGCCGCCGCCGGGGCGTTCACCAACCTGCTGCTGGGCCTGGGGGCCGTGGCGCTGCTCGTGGGCGGCGTCGGCGTCGCCAACACGATGGTGATCTCGGTGCTTGAGCGGCGCAGGGAGATCGGCCTGCGCCGGTCGCTCGGCGCCACGCGGGGCCAGGTGCGCGTCCAGTTCCTCACCGAGTCGCTGCTGCTGTCCGCGCTGGGCGGCGGCGTGGGCGCGGGGCTGGGCGCGCTCGCCGCGGCGGGCTACGCGCTGTCGCGGGGATGGCCGCCCGTGGTGCCGCTCTGGGCGTTCGGCGGCGCGATCGGCGCCACGCTGGTCATCGGCACGGTCGCGGGCATCTACCCCGCCATGCGGGCTGCCCGCCTGTCCCCCACCACCGCCCTCGCCACCACCTGAGGCCCGGTCACAAGCCCGGTCACAAGCCCGGTCACAAGCTCGGTCACAGGCGCTGTACGAGGCGGGCCAGGCCGTCGAGGCCGTCGACCACCAGGTCGGCCTCGGCGGCCTCGGGGCGCTCGGCGTGCAGGTAGCCCCACGGCCCCCGGCGGAGCAGCGCCGTCCGCATCCCGGCCGCGCGTGCGGGGAGCACGTCGTTGTCGAGGCGGTCACCCACGTACAGGATCTCCTCCGGGGCGCGTCCCGCCACGGAGGCGACCTTGGCGAAGAACGCCGGATCCGGCTTCTCCACCGCCCAGCCGGCGGAGGTGTGGACGGAGTCGACGGGCAGGTCCATCGCGACGAGCGCGTCGTACGCCTGCGGCGGCTGGTTGCCCGCGATCACGAGCTGGTAGCCGGCGACGCGGAGGGTCGCGAGGCCGGCCCGCACGTCCGGGTAGAGATCGGCGGCGTCGAAGTTCTCCCGCAGGCCGTCCGGGTCGTCGCGCCGCCACGCCGCGATCTCGGCGTCGAGGTCCAGGCCGGGCCGGATCACCTCGAACGCGTCCTGGTGCCCCCTCCCAAGCGCGGCCATGCCGCCGAGGACGCCCATGAAGGTCAGGCGCGGGACGCCGAGCCGGTCGGCCCACCGCGACCAGATCCGGGTCTCGTCGATGAGCGTCTCCCCCACGTCGAACACGAGCGCCCTGACCATGACCGACCTCCCCTTCGTCCCTTTCGTCACGCATCAGCAACTCTAGGGGGCACAGGCGGTTCGCCCCGCGTGTCACTGCCGTAGAGTCGCCCAACGTGACGGAGACACGTTTCGCCCTGAACGGCATGGTTTGTACTGTTGACCACCTCGCCTCCCAGGCCGGGATCGCCATGCTCGACCGGGGCGGGAACGCCGCCGACGCGGCCATCGCCGCCAACGCCGTGCTCGCCGTGACCTCCCCGCACATGTGCGGGCTCGGCGGCGACCTGTTCGCCCTGGTTCACGACGGCTCCGGCGACTCCGGCGGCTCCTCGGACGGCGCGGTGACCGCCCTGAACGCGTCGGGCCGCGCGGGGTCGGGCGCCGACCCCGCCCGCCTGCGGGCCGAGGGGCACGACCGGATGCCGCATCTGCAGGACATCCGGTCGGTGCCGGTGCCGGGCTGCGTCGACGGGTGGACGGCGCTGCACGAGCGGTACGGGCGGCTGCCGCTCGGCGACCTGCTGGCCCCCGCGATCCGGCACGCCACCCGGGGTTTCCCTGCCTCGCCGCTGCTGGGGACGGGCGAGTTCATCGGCTCGCTGCCGGGCGCGGAGGACTTCGCCGCGGTCCGCCGCCCCGGCGACCTCGTCCGCCGCCCCGGGGTCGCCCGTACGCTGGCCGCCATCGCCGAAGGGGGACGGGCGGCGTTCTACCAGGGCGAGTTCGGTGAGGGCCTGCTCGCACTCGGCCGCGGCGAGTACGCCGAGGAGGACCTCGCCCGGCCCAACGCGGACTGGGTGGAGCCCCTGCACGGCGAGGCGTTCGGGCACCGGATCTGGACGGTGCCGCCCAACTCCCAGGGCTACCTGTTGCCGCTCTCACTGGAGATCCTCGCCAAGCTCGACCTGCCGGCCGATCCGGCCGACCCCCGCTGGGCGCACCTGCTGGTGGAGTCGGCCCGGGCGGCCGGGCACGACCGGCTCGACGTCCTGTACGAGGGGGCCGTCGCGCCCCTCGGCACGGCGGACGCCCGGCGGGCGCTGATCGACCCGGAGAAGCGCTCCTCCCCGGCGGGCCGCCCCGCCTCCCCCGGCGACACGACGTACCTGTGCGTGGTCGACGGGGACGGCATGGGAGTGTCCCTGATCCAGTCGAACGCGGCGGGCTTCGGCAGCCTGCTCTTCGAGCCGGGCACCGGCATCAACCTGCACAACCGCGGCATCGGCTTCTCCCTCACGCCCGGCCACCCCGCCGAGTACGGCCCGGGCAGGAGGCCGCCGCACACCCTTTGCCCGGCCCTGGTGACCCGGCCGGACGGGTCGCTCCGCACGGTGATCGGCACGATGGGCGGCGACGCCCAGCCGCAGATCCTGCTGCAGCTTGTCACCCGGCTGCTGGAGCACGGAGAAAGCCCGGGCGAGGCCGTCTCAGCTCCCCGCTGGGCGCTCGGCACGGGGACCACCGGGTTCGACGCCTGGCGGTCGGCCCCGGTGGTCGAGGTCGAGGAGGGCGCGCCGTGGGCGGACGGCCTGCGCGAGCGCGGGCACGCCGTCCAGGCCGTGCCGTACGGCTCGAACTTCGGGCACGCCCACATGGTCGACGTACTGCCCTCCGGGGTGCTGGCGGGGGCGGCCGACCCCCGCGCGCTGATCGGAAGCGCCCTCGGCCGGTGACGCGGCCGGCGTCACCGATGTGGCCGTACGGTCAGCCGGCGATGCCGTCCCGCTCCTTCACGGCGTTCTCGGGCAGCGTCAGGTCCGCGGCGGCGTGACGCGATCACGCGTGACCACCGCGTTCGATCGCTCCCTTCAGGGGCGTGGCGCCGCCTCCGCCTGCTCGACGGCCCGGCGGATCCGCTTCTCCGAGACCGGCGCCGGGGTGCCGAGCTGCTGGGCGAAGAAGCTGACCCGCAGCTCCTCGATCATCCACCGGATGTCGCGCACGGCCGGGGCGTCCCGCTCGGCCGGCTTCAGCCGGTCGAGCAGCGCGCGGTAGTCGTCCTCCACGTCGTGGACCCGGTGCATCCACTCGCGGTCGCGGCGCGGGTCGTCGGGCAGCTTCTCCAGGCGGCGCTCGATCGCCCGCAGGTAGCGGTGGAGGTCCGGCAGCCGGTCGTACCCGGTCTCCGTCACGAAGCCCGGGTGGACGAGCCCGCCGAGCTGCTCGCGGATGTCGGCGATCGCCTCCGCCACCGCGCCGGCGACCGCCGCGCCGGGGTCGCCGAGCCTCGTCTGCACGGCGTGCCAGGTGGCGAGGATCCGCTCCACCCGGTCCACGACCTCCTCGGTCGTCTCGTGCAGGGACGCGCGTACGTGGTCGTGGAGGCGGCGGAAGGCGGGCTCGTCCCACGCCGGGCCGCCGGCCTGGGCGATGAGCCGGTCGGCGGCGCAGGCGGCGCAGTCGTCGAACAGCGCGGCGGCGCCGCCGTGCGGGCTGCGGCTGAGCGCGAGCTTCTGCGCCGTGTTCAGCCCGCGCAGGATCGCCTTGGCGGGGCTCACCACGTTGAGCAGCAGCAGCCGCCGGGTGCCCGCCCACATGGCCTTGTGCTGCTCCGCCTCGGTCTCGAACATCCGCACGGCCACGCCGCCCGGCTCGTCGACAAGCGCGGGATAGGCCCGCAGCCGGCCCTGCTGGAAGACCTTCGGCAGCGTCCCGATCGTCCAGGAGCGCAGCCCTTCGCGTTCCAGGTCGTCGGCCGCGCGCGACAGTGTGGCGCGCAGCTTGGGCGCGAGACGCCGTTTCAGCGCCTCCAGATCCTTGCCCTCGGCGACCGTGCGCCGGTCGTCGTCCACCACGCGGTACGTGACCCGCAGGTGCTCGGGAAGCCGGTCGACCTCCCACGCGTCGCGAGGGATGGACACACCGGTCATCCGGTGCAGCTCGCGTTCGAGGGCGTCGAGGATCGGCTCACCGCCCGGGGTCACCCGTTCCAGAACGGCCTTGGCGAAGTTGGGCGCGGGCACGAAGTTGCGCCGCAGGTGCTTGGGCAGCGACCGGATGAGCGCGGTGACGAGCTCCTCCCGCAGACCGGGGATCTGCCAGTCGAAGCCGGCCGGGTCGACCTGGTTGAGCACGGCGAGCGGGATGTGCACGGTCACGCCGTCGGCCCCCGGCCCGTCCGCCTGCCCGGCCACGGTGCCGGGGTCGAACCGGTAGGTCAGCCGCATCCGCTGCCCGTTCTGCCGCCACGCGTCGGGGTAGTCGCGCGCACTCACCCCGGCGCTGTCGTTCACGAGCATCTCGAGTGAGAACGTCAGCAGGCCGGGCGTCTCGCGGGAGGCCTTCTTCCACCAGCTGTCGAAGTGCCGGCCGGAGACCACGTCGGCGGGGATCCGCTGGTCGTAGAAGTCGAACAGCGTCTCGTCGTCGACGACGATGTCCCGCCGGCGGGCCTTCTCCTCCAGCCGCCCGGCCTCGTCGAGCAGTTTGCGGTTGTCGTGGAAGAACCGGTGGTGGGTCCGCCAGTCGCCCTCGACCAGGGCGTTGCGGATGAACAGCTCCCGGCTGAGCTCCGGGTCGATCCGGCCGTAGTTGACCTTGCGCTCGGTGACGATCGGCACGCCGTACAGCGTGACCTTCTCCAGCGCGACGACGGCGGCCTGGTCCTTCTCCCAGTGCGGCTCGGTGTAGACGCGCATGACGAGGTGCTGGGCGAGCGGCTCGATCCACTGCGGCTCGATCTTGGCGTTGACCCGGGCCCACAGCCGCGAGGTCTCGACGAGCTCGGCCGACATGACCCACTGCGGCTGCGCCTTGGCGAGGGCGGACCCGGGGAAGATGGCGAACCGGGCGCCCCGCGCGCCGATGTACTCGGTCATCGGCCGCCGGCGGCCGTCCTGCTTCCGCTTGGCCTCGACGTCCTTGAGCCCGATGTGCGACAGCAGGCCGGCCAGCAGCGACTGGTGGACGCGCTGCGGGTCGGCCGGGGCGCTGTTGGGCACGACGCCGAGGGTCCTGGCGACCTGGCGGAGCTGGCTCTCGATGTCCTGCCACTCGCGTACGCGCAGGTAGTTGAGGAAGTCGGTCCTGCACAGCCGGCGGAACGCGCTGGACGACAGCTCCCGCTGCTGCTCCCTGAGGTGGTTCCACAGGGTCAGGTACGTCAGGAAGTCGGACTCCTTGTCGGCGAAGCGGCGGTGCTTCTCGTCGGCCGCCTGCTGCTTGTCCGCCGGCCGCTCGCGGGGATCCTGGATCGACAGGGCGGCGGCGATCACCATGACCTCGCGGGAGCAGCCGTTCCTGTCGGCCTCCAGCACCATTCGGGCCAGCCGCGGGTCCACGGGGAGCTGGGCGAGCTTGCGGCCGAGCGGGGTGAGCGCGCCGCCCCGCTCGCCGATCGCGCCGAGCTCGTGCAGCAGGTTGACGCCGTCCCTGATCTGGCGGCCGTCCGGCGGCTCGACGAACGGGAAGGCCGCGATGTCGCCCAGGCCGAGTGACGTCATCTGCAGGATGACGCTCGCCAGGTTCGTACGGAGGATCTCCGGGTCGGTGAACTCCGGGCGGGAGGCGAAGTCCTCCTCGGAGTAGAGCCGGATGCAGACGCCGTCCGACGTGCGGCCGCAGCGGCCCGCACGCTGGTTGGCCGAGGCCTGCGAGACCGGCTCGATCGGGAGCCGCTGGACCTTCAGCCGGTGGCTGTAGCGGGAGATCCTGGCCGTGCCCGGGTCGATGACGTACTTGATGCCGGGGACGGTCAGCGACGTCTCGGCGACGTTGGTCGCCAGCACGATCCGCCGGCCGCGGTGGGACTGGAAGACCCGGTGCTGCTCGGCCGCCGACAGCCGCGCGTACAGCGGGAGGACCTCCTCGGTCCGCCCCTTCAGCGCGTCGGCGGTGTCGCGGATCTCCCGCTCGCCGCTGAGGAAGACGAGGATGTCGCCCGGGCCCTCGGCGCACAGCTCGTCGACCGCGTCCACGATGGCCTGCGTCGGGTCGTCGTCCTCCTCCAGCGGCCGGTAGCGCACCTCGACCGGGTACGTCCGCCCGGACACCTCGACGATCGGCGGCACGGGACGCCCCGGCTCGCTGAAGTGGCGGGCGAAGCGCTCGGGGTCGATCGTCGCCGAGGTGATGACGACCTTGAGGTCGGGCCGCTTCGGCAGGAGCTGCTTGAGGTAGCCGAGGATGAAGTCGATGTTGAGACTGCGCTCGTGGGCCTCGTCGATGATCAGCGTGTCGTACCGCAGCAGCAGCGGGTCGGTCTGCATCTCGGCGAGCAGAATGCCGTCGGTCATCAGCTTGACCAGCGTGGCGTCGCTGGAGTGGTCGGTGAACCTGACCTTGTAGCCGACCGCCTCGCCGAGCGGGATCGACAGCTCCTCCGCGATGCGCTCGGCCACCGTGCGGGCGGCGATCCGGCGCGGCTGGGTGTGGCCGATGAGGCCGTGGACCCCCCGGCCCAGCTCCAGGCAGATCTTCGGGAGCTGGGTGGTCTTCCCGGAGCCGGTCTCACCGGCCACGATCACGACCTGGTGGTCGCGTACGGCCGCGAGCAGGTCGTCCCTGCGCTGGCTGACCGGCAGCTCTGGAGGGTAGACGAGGACGGGGACGGCCTCACGCCGCGCGGCTACGCGGCGCTCGGCCGCCTCGATGTCCCCGGCGATCTCGTCGGTGACGGCTTTGCGTGAGGCGCCGTCGCGGACCTTGCGGACCCCGTCGAGACGGCGGCGCAGCCTGCGCTGGTCGCGCAGCATCAAGTCGGGCAGACGGGCCTGGAGATCGGCGAGCATGTTCATTCCATGCTCAAGGATAGGCAACGCCCCCCGCGTCTCAGCCAGCGGTTTTTCCGCGCAAGATCATCCGAGCCGGGAGGGCTGGTACTTGTACCCCACGTTCCGCACGGTAACGATCTTTCCGGCGTGCCGCCCGAGCTTGCGGCGCAGCCGCAGGACGTGCACGTCCACCGTGCGCCCGCCCTCCTCGCTGTAACGGTCCCATACGGCGGCGAGCAGCTGCCGGCGGTTGTAGACGCGGCCCGGCGCCGAGCACAGGTAGTCGAGCAGCTCGAACTCGCGGAAGGTGAGATCGATCTCCCGCCCGTCCACCCGGACCACCCGGGAGGCGCGGTCCACCACCAGGTCCTCCCCCCGGCCGGCCTGCCCCGCGAGGACCCGCTCGGCCGCGCCCGAGCGGCGTGCGGCGTCGCCGGAGGAGCGGCGTACGGGCTGCGCCGCCTGCCGGTCGCGCTCCACCGCCACCGTGTATCCGACGATCACGAGCGTGGCGTCCGCGCCGGGGATGGGCACGACGCCGAGGACGGTGCCGTCGCCCGGCGGAGGCGGCTCATGGCCCTGCTCGCGCTGGCGTCCGGCGAAGTCGATCACATTCGGCTGAGACATGATTGTTCTCTCCTGGCCTGGTCACGTACCGGATGATCGGAAACCGGTGTCAACAGGCGGCGGCGCAGACACGGAGCAGGTCGATGTGACGACGCTCCGTCAACCCCCCATGTGAGCTCATGACGCCATCGTGACAGGAAAATTCCCCGGTGTCCAGGTAGGGATTGCAGGGAGTGTGTCCGGGTTGGGCCCGGCGATCCCGATGAGGATCGCCGGGGGCCCGTCAGCCGGCCGAATGCGCGAGGGGCGGCCTCAGCCGGCCCGGCCGAATCCGGAGGCGGCCATCGCGGCGCCGACGATGCCGGCCTGGTTGAGCAGCTCGGCGGGCACCACGGGGGTGTCTCCCAGGTCGACGTGCGGCAGGAACTTGTCGGCCTTCTTGCTCACGCCGCCGCCGATGATGATCAGCGTGGGGGAAAGCAGGTCGCGCATGTGCGTGAGGTACTCCTGGACGCGCTCCGCCCACTCGTGCCACCCGAGGTCGTCCTTCTCCCGCACGTGGTCGGACGCCCGGTGCTCGGCCTCCTTGCCCCGGATCTCGATGTGGCCGAACTCGGTGTTGGGCACCAGCCTGCCGTCCACGAACAGGGCGCTGCCGATGCCGGTGCCGAAGGTCAGCATGAGCACCACCCCGGAGCGGTCGCGACCGGCGCCGAAGGCGACCTCCGCGAGCCCGGCGGCGTCCGCGTCGTTGAGCACCGCGACCCCCTCGCCGAACAGGTCGGCCCCCTTCACGCCGATCCAGGAGCGGTCGACGTTCGCCGCCGTCTTGATGACGCCGTCGAGGACGACGCCGGGGAACGTCACGCCCACCGGCCCGGTCCACGAGAAGTGTTCGACTATCTGCCGTACGGCCAGCGCCATGGGGGCGGGTGCGGAGGGCTGGGGCGTGGGCACGCGCAGCCGCTCCCGGGTCAGCTCACCCGTGGAGGTGTCCACGGTGGCGCCCTTGATTCCCGACCCGCCGATGTCGATGCCCAGCACTTCCATCACTGCCTCCTGATCCGGCCCAATCACGGCTACCCTGCCGCATCCGGGTTATGCCCGCACCTGGCGTTCCTCCGGGGTACAGCCGGATTACGCACCGTGAGGACGGGTAGCGATAAAACGGGGGAAACCACCACAAGGGGGACACAATGATCAGCACACTCCATCGGATGGGGCTGCGCTCCAACATGATGTACGGCGCCGGCATCGCCTCGATCGGCATGTCGATCGCCTCGTGGTTCATCTCCAAGCAGTACGAGACCGCGGGCATGGACCGGGCCGACCGCTGGGCGCTGTTCGTCGGCGAGTGGGCGCCCACCTTCTTCGCGATGGGCGTCGCCCTCCGCATGGAGGAGATGGCGATGGAGAAGGGACGAGAGACCCCCGAGTGGCAGGACCAGAACAGCGAGATGCGCCGTCCGAGCCGGGCCGGCGTGTAGCGGCAGGCGACCACCCAGACGGCCACGCAGACGGCCACGCCGACGGCGGCGAGACACCGGCGGCGACCGCCCAAGCGGACGGCCGGGGGACGCCGCCGGGCGTGCGGACCGGCGCGGACGGCCAGGAGACACCGGCGGCGGCGACCGCGCACGCCGTCGCCGGGTGGCTTCGGAGCCGTCCCCCGCGCGCCGGCCGGACCCGCGTCCTCGCCGTGGAGGGACGCTCCGGGGCGGGCAAGTCCACCCTGGCCGCCGCCGTGGCCGCCGCGCTCGGCGCGCCCGTCGTCCGGATGGACGACCTCTACGACGGCTGGGACGGCCTCCTCCCGGGCGTCGACGCCCTGCTCGAATGGGTGCTGCGCCCCCTCGCGAGGGCCGCGCCGGCGCGCTGGCGGCGCTACGACTGGACGCTGGGCGCGTACGCCGAGTGGCACGAGACCCCCGGCGGCGGCACGCTGGTCGTCGAGGGCGTCGGCTGCGGCGCCCGCCAGGCGCGGCCGTACCTGAGCGGGCTCGTGTGGCTGGAGGCCGCCGACGGCGTCCGCCGGGCACGAGCGCTCGCCCGTGACGGCGATCTCTACACGCCGCACTGGGCGCGGTGGGCCGCGCAGGAGGAGAGCTTCTACGCCCTGCACGACGTGCGCGCCCACGCCGATCTCACCGTCGTCACCGGCTGACCGGGCAACCGTGCGGGCCCGGCGCGCCGTGGACGCCGTGGACGCCGGGGACGCCGGGGACGCCGGGGACGCCGTGGACCTCGGGGACGCGGTGGAGGCCGGGGACGGCTGTCAGCCCGCCTCCCGGCCGAGGCCGGTCCGGTACTCCTCGTCGGAGACGGGCTCGTGCCAGTGGGTCTCCCCGTTCGCCGTCACCGCGAGGTGCACCAGGATGTCGTCGCCGACGGCCCCGTGCCAGTGTCTCTCTCCCGGCTGGACGTGCACCCAGTCGCCGGGGCCGATCAGCGTGCCCCGGGCCTCGCCCTCGCGCGTGACCACGCCGCGGCCGGACAGCACGTACAGGGCCTGCTCCCCGTCATGGGTGTGCCAGTTGGACCGGGCCTCGGGATCGTAGGAGAAGCGGACCGCCCGCAACCCGTCCTCCTGGAGCGGCCCGAGAGCGACCGCCTCCCACACGCCTTCGGAGAACCTGCCCTGCCCCGGCCTGGCGACCGTGATCTCCCCTTCGCGTACGAACTTCACAGCGCCCTCCCTGTGCCGGAATCCTCATGAGCCATTCAAGACGGTCGGCGCGGCAGTGCCCGCACCCACTCCCGGTCGCCGGTCAGGAAGCCCGCCATCTCCAGGCCCGCCTCCCCCAGCAGCTCCGCGAGCCGTGCATCGTCGCGCCGGCGGCTGACGAAGTGGTGGGTCCAGCGCCGGTCGCCCACGACGTACTCCATGGTGGCCGCGAGGATGTCGGGCTCCGGCCGATTGATCTCGATCATGCGGGCGACCCGCCCACCGCCGGCGTCCTTCTCGAACGGCTCGATCGAGTCGTGCCACTCGGCCGGCTTGCGCTGCAGGAGGACGGCGCCCGAGTCCGCGACATGCCTGCGGCAGGTGCGCAGGAACGCCCGGCACATCTCCTCGTCCGCCACGTCGATCACGAACGACATGAGCAGGACGACGTCGAAGACCCTCTCCAGGGCCAGCGTCTCGATGGGCGAGCAGACCGTCTCCGCCCCCTCGATGTGCGCGAGCATCTCCGGCGACTCGTCGACGGCGACCACCTCATGCCCGAAGGCGAGGAGCGGCCGTGTGATCCGCCCGGCGCCGGCGCCGAGCTCCAGGATGGACGCCCCCGCGGGGATGGCCGCGTGGACGATCTCCGGCTCTCCCATGGGCGTGAGCTGGGCGTAGTAGTCCACCGCGCAGCCGTCCGGCGTGATCGGCCCCGGCCCTGTTCCCTGGTTCGGTGTTTGTGAAGTCACGATCACCATCCTGTATGACCGGATTAAGAATGCTCTCTTCCTGCCCGATTTATGGGGACATAGATGGTTTTATCCAGGGGTACGCCGGTGGGAGAGAGGAGCAGCGGAGGTGAAGCCATGAGCGTACCGATGCAGCGGCAGGCGAGAGGGCTGGTGCCCGACCTGTTCGACTGGCTGGAGGCGCCGCTGTCCGCGCTCCGGCCGATGGCGGGACAGCAGATGCGGTTCGAGGACTACATCGCGGACGGCCGCTACGTGCTGCGCGCGGAGCTGCCCGGCATCGACCCGGAGAAGGACGTCGAGATCACCGTGTCGAGCGGGATTCTCACGGTCCACGCGGAGCGGCGGCAGGAGGAGCGGCAGGCGCACCGCACCGAGTTCCGGTACGGCGCGTTCACGCGATCGGTCCCGCTCCCGCCCAACGCGGACGAGAGCGATGTGCGGGCCACGTACGACCAGGGGATCCTCGAGGTCAGCATGCGGCTCGCCGACGAAAAGGAGGAGGGCAGGCGCATCCCGGTCGGCCGGAGCGACACCGGCACCTGAGCTCCGGCGGGCGCCGAGGGCCCCAGGTCATTCGCCGGTGGCGGGAGGTGATGTGCCGGCGGTTCCGGGAACGCTTCCGGGCTCCCCGGAGCCGTCGCCCACCGGCTCGCCGGTCGCGACGTCCAGCACGGTGAGGGCCAGCCGCGGCTCGGAATACAGCCGTGGGTTCTTCTGCAGGTGTTCGACCTGCTCGGGGGTCAGCTCCCGGACGAGAGGCACACCGTCGATCTTGACGATGAGAATGTTGCTGAACGCGAGCAGCGCGTTCTGCGTGTTCTGCAGCGTGTTCAGCAGATTCGCGATCGCCTCGCCCTGAGCCTTGGTGATCTGGGACATCGGCTCGTTGTAGAGCCGCGCCTTCAGCCCGGCGGTGAGGGCGTCGCCCGCCTGGTCGAGACGCTCCCCGTCGGCCTGCCGCTTCACCGCGGAGACGAACGCCTGCCAGATCGACCCCTCGACGGGATCGCCGGAAAGGATCAGTTCCTGGTCGAACGCGGCCAGGACCGCTTCCAGAGCCGGCCGCACCTCGGCGTACCCGGCCACGTCGTCCAGATAGAGCACCACCGGCATCGCCGAGACCCGGTCGGAGGTGCGCATGCCGATGACGTCGAGGATCTTGGCGATCTGGACGTCGACCGACGCGGACCGGTCGGTGAGGCGCGGCGGCGGCTCGGCCGCCTTGTCACGCTTCTTCTTCTTCCGCTTCTTACGCTTCACGTTCTTGCTCTTGGCCTTCTTGCCCGCCTTCCAGCCGGGGTCGCCGGACACGCCTCCCCCGCTCTCGCGCGGATCGACATAAGCCAGGGCGAGCAGGATCCGGCGGTGCCGTGCCTTGCTCGAATCCTTGACGCCGAGGGCTTTGTCCGCCTGCCTGATCGCCCAGGGCAGTCCCTTCTCCAGCCCCTCCGGCCGCGCCAGGTACGACAGGACGAGCTCCAGCATCTGCTGATCCGGGTGAGCGGATTTCTTCGACATGTGACCGTCCCGCCGGGGTGCCGATGACCCGCGGCTGATCGGGGTCACCGCGTCATCATCCTGTGGCACAGAGGAGTTGGGCAATATCGTTCCGCGACCGGGGAAGACACCGGCGGCGGACCACTTCGGGCCGGATGACGCCCCCGCGCGGCCGCGTCACCGCCGGGGCCGGACCACCGCGACGGGACAATGGGCGTGGTGCAGGACGGCCCGGCTGACCGAGCCCAGCATCACCGAACCCAGGGCTCCCCTCCCGTGGGAGCCCACGACCAGCAGGTCCGCCCGTTCCGACGCCTCCGTCAGCGCCTCGACCGGGTGCCCGAAGACGACCTCCTCGCGCACCGGCACCCCCGGCTCGTCCCGCCGCCACGGGGCCAGCTTCTCCGACACCGCCCGCCGCTGTGTCTCGTGGAGCTCCTCGACGTCGTAGCTGATCTCCGGTGCCAGGGTGTGGACGGGAAGCTGCCAGGCGTACACCGCCCGCACCCCGCAACCGCGCAGCCTGGCCTGCTCGAACGCGTACGCGATGGCGGGCTCGCACTCGGGTGAGTAGTCGACGCCCACCACTATCTCCCCGTGGGCGTCCCTCCAGCCCGGGCGTACCACGACGACGGGGCAGGAGGCGTGCCCGGCCACGTGGGTGCTCACCGAGCCCACGACGACCCCGGCGAAGCCGCCGAGCCCCCGGCTGCCGACCACGATCTCGGCGGCCTCCCCCGCCTTGTCGCGCAGGATCTTGGCGGGGATGCCCTCGACGATCTCCGCGCTGACCGGCACCTCCGGGCGCCTCCCCCGGGCGGCCGCCTCGGCGGCGGCCAGGGCGCGCTCGGCGTGCACGGTCAGCGGGTCGCCCGCGCCCGCGGGGAACTTCGGGATCCCGTACGCCCAGTGGTCCACCACCGAGACCAGGCGCAGCGGGCATCCCTTCCGGGCGGCGTCGTCAGCGGCCCACTCGGTCGCGGCCGTCGCGGCCGCCGAGCCGTCGGTGCCGACGATGATCGGGTCTGCCATGGGTGGTCCTCCTGTCCGCTGTGCCGCCCGCACTCCAGGTGACGCTCGCGCTTTCTCTCCTTCCCGGGCCGGAGGTCCCTTCCACTACCCCATGACGCGGAGAGATGCTGGACGGGGAGGTGGTCGTCATGCAGTTCAAGCGATGGACCGTTGAGATCTTCCTCAACGAGGACGACAACGACGACGTCACCACCGCGACCGCCGTGCTGCACACGCCCGGCGGCCGTCGGCATGAGAGCGTCGGCCGCGCACGCCGCAACCCGGCGGACCGGCCGGTGCCCGACATCGGTGACGAGCTGGCGGCGGGGAGGGCGCTGTCCGACCTGGGCGCCAAGCTGATCGGGGACGGCGCGCAGGACGTGGCCCAGATCGCCGGCGCGGCCTACGACACGTACTGATCGCGCGCTGATCCGCACCGGTCGGCACTGGTCAACACTGGCCCGTGCCGGTCCGTGCCGCTGCGGCGGCCTCAGGTCTTCGGGAGGAGTCGTGACGCTCACTCCTCCCGGATGACGTCCTCGGGATCCTTGTCCTCGCGCAGGCCGCGCCAGGAGGGGTGGCGGAGCCGGCTCTCGCCGGTCCACTCGGCGTACTGGACCTCGCCCACGAGCACGGGCTCCACCCAGCGCGCGCCCCTCGTCTCCTCGCGCGGCGGCTCCTCGCCGAACGGCGGCGTCGCGCGGGCCAGCGGCGCGAGGCGCGCGGCCAGGTCGCGCAGGGTCGCCTCGGTGAACCCGGTGCCCACGCTGCCCGCGTAGCGCAGGCCTCCCGGGCCGTGCACGCCGAGGAGCAGGGAGCCGACCATGCCCGCGCGCCTGCCCTCGCCCTGCCGCCAGCCGCACACCACGACCTCCTGGGTGTGGACGTTCTTCACCTTCACCCAGTCGGGCGAGCGCCTGCCCGGCTGGTACGGCGAGGTCAGCCGCTTGGACACCACCCCTTCGAGGCCCAGCCTCCGGGATTCGGCCAGCACGTGCGGGCCGGCACTCCGGTAGAAGGGCGGGATGTCCCAGTGAGCTCCCCTTTCGATGATCTCGTTCAGCAGCCCCCGCCGGGCCGTGTACGGCATGGCGACCGCCGGGGCCGTGTTCACGTGCAGCACGTCGAACAGCAGGTACGTGACGGGCACCGCCTCCATGAGCCGGGCGATCCGCCATTCGTGCCGCTGGTGCATCCGCGGCTGCAGCGCCTCGAACGACGGCCGGCCCCGCTCGTCGAAGGCCACGATCTCGCCGTCGAGCACGACGTCGTTGCCGCCCACGGCGGTGGCGAGCCCGAGGGTCTCCGGATACGCCGCGGTGATGTCCTTGGCGTTGCGGGACACCAGCCGGAGCCGGCCGTCCTCCACGTAGGCCAGCGCGCGGACCCCGTCCCATTTCATCTCGTGGGCGTAGTCCTCGTCCGGCTCCGGCAGCGTCCCCAGGCGCGCCGTCATCGGCGCGTACACCGGCAGTCCCCCCATGGCGTCGTGCTCAGCCGAGTGGGCGGCCCTGCTCACCGGGCTCGCCGAGGAGCCCGGCGGCCCGCATCTCCTCGGCCAGCCAGGCGAGCGGCCCGCTTCCTGGCGGCGTCCCGTACGCGATCCCACCGGCGCCCGGAAGACCACCGGCCCCCGGAAGCCCCCCGGCGCCGGGAGCCGCGCCTGGCATCCCGCCGGCACTCGGATCTCCGTACGGCGACGCCCCGCCTGGCATCTCGCCGGCATCGGGAGCGGCGCCCGCCATCCCGTTGAGCCCCGGGAGCCCGTTGAGCCCTGGGAGCACGTGGAGCCCGCCGGGCATCCCGCTGGAAACGGGGGATCCACCCGCCGCGCCGTTCACCTGGGCGTAGCCGGCACTTTGTGCCGCCGCTCCAGGCACGCCCGTCCCCGGGTATCCCCCGGGCTCACCGTGCGGGGCGGGCGGCCCGCCCGCCATGCCGTTGAGCCCGGGGAACCCGCCGGACATCCCGTTCACCCCCGGGAGCCCGCTGGGCATCCCGTTGGCACCCTGAGCCGCGGCTCCGGGCAGGCCCGCCCTGCCGAAGCCGCCCGGCGTCCCGTTGACCCCGGCCCAGCCGCACGGCATCCCGTTGAACCCAGGTGCTCCGTTGAACCCAGGTGCTCCGTTGAGACCGGGCACTCCGCCCGGCGTTCCGTTCACCCCCGGAGGTCCTCCGGGCATGGCGTTCGGCCAGGCGACGCCCCAAGGCGCCGCACCGGCCCCCGGCGCCCCGTTCGACGGGGCCGGGCCGGCGCCCGTTCCGTTGACCGTGGGAATCCCCCCGGGCGCCCGGTGAGCTCCTCCGTGCAGGTGGTCGCCTCCGAGACGCCCGCCGGGAAGCCCGACGGGAAGCCCTCCGGGCACCCCATTGGGCTGTCCGGGCGCGTCCGATGTCACGCCGGGAGAGGCGCCCGGCGGCGAGTGCAGCGCGCCCGCCGCCGCCTTGGCGGTGGCGTTCTTGTCCCGTGCCGCTTTCGCGCGACCACCTGGGCCGCCGGCCGCGACCGGCCCGCCCTCCGGGACCACCCCGTTCCTCTGCGTCGAGGCGCGGCCGCCCCCGCCGCCACTCACCGCTCCGCCGGCCGTCGCTCCCGCTCCGGCCGCCACAGCCGACCCGGCGGGCATCGCGTACGGATCCAGGAGGCCGACGCCGGCCATCTCCCAGGTCAGCCGGTCGAGCAGCACCGGCACCTCGCCGTCGGCGAAACCGGGGGCCGTCTGGCCGAGGGCGCGCAACGCGTCCGGCAGCCCGGCGCCCGTCCGACCAGGGTCGGGGAGGCCGACGGGCACGCAGCTCGCCTTGATGATCTGAAAGAGCCGGTCCACCCGGCGCGCGTCGCGGATGCCGTGCCCGTCCAGGAAATCTCCATGATGGGCGAGCACGAGGGCGGCCAGGCCGGTGACGTGCGGCGCGGCCGTCGAGGTGCCGTCACACGCTGCGTACCCGTCAGGCGGCACCGTGCTCAGAACGGCCACACCCGGTGCGCAGACGTCCACCTCCGGCCCGTGACACGTGAAGATCGGCGAGAAGTAGCCCTCAGCGGTCCGCGGCTCACTGATCTCTGCCACGTGCGCGGTCCCGGCCGGGAACGCGTCCGTCCTGCCCAGCGCGGCGACGGTGAGCACGGTGGGCAGGCTGCCGGGGAAGCCGACCGGGCCGCCGCCGTTACCGGCGGCGACGACGCACGCCACCCCGGCATGGCGGGCCTGGTCGATCTTGGCGGCCACGAGCATCGATGAGTGCTCGCTGCCGAGGCCCACGTTGACGACGTCGATCCGCTGCTCGATGCAGTAGTCCAGGGCCTCGATGAGGTCGCTGAACCGGCCCCCGGGGAAGAGCTTGCAGGCGTGCACCTCGGCCTCGGGCGCGATCCCCGCCACACCCCGGCCGTCGCCGGCGGCGGTGACCACTCCCGCGCAGTGCGAGCCGTGGCCCGCCTCGTCGATCCTCCAGCCGTCCCGCTCCCGGCCGGTCAGGTCGGTTCCGGCCGTCACTCGTCCGCGAAGGCCGGGATGCCCGGCCGACACGCCGGAGTCGATCAGCGCGATCTTCACGCCGGCGCCGCGGAACGTGGGAGGCAGGCGGTCCAGGTTCATCGCCTGGCGCCCCCACCCTGCGACCTCTCGCTCAGGGAGGCCTTCGAACGTCTCCGCCAGCTTCACCAGCTCGATCAGGTTGTCACCGGTCGTGGACAGGGCAGGGCGGTCCCGGTGGAAGCTCCAGTAGCCGGACCTGGGCCTGACCACCACGCTCGCGATCGACTCAGGGGTCTCCCCGGCCATGGTGACGGCCGCCCGGCCGTCCTTACCGGTCACGGCCTGCGCGGGCCGGCATGATCCGGCGACCAGGACGGTCGCGCCCGGCACCGGCGTTCCGTCGGCGTCGCGAACCAGGAAGGTGAACGTGCTCTCGACGCCCGCAGGCGGCAGCACTCCTCCGATTCGCCGCCCGCCCTCCTGCCGCTCCACTCCCCCGGCCCGCTCCACTCCCCCGGCCCGCCGCCCGCCTCTCGGCCCGGGGGCCGCGCTGAGGGTCAGCAGCCGGTCGCGTTCGATGTGCAGGCGGGGGTGGCGCAGCCGCAGCGCGAAGGCGTGCTCCTCACTCATCTCCGCGACCACCACGTCGGGGAACGGCACGCCCTCCGCGTCCGGCGTCCCCCGGACGAAGCGGTGCACCCGGACCTCCGGGTCGTCCTCCAGCAGCAGCCGCGCGGTCTCGCCGTCGAGAGCCGGTGCGGCCACCCCCGTGGCCGTCAGGTACGGCTGGGGCAGCGCCGCCACGAGATAGCGCAACGGCCGGGGCCCCACCGCCTGCGGCTCCCGTCGTCGTGCCTGCCGTGACCGGCCGGCCGGCCGGCGCGGCTCCTCGCTTCCGTCCTTGGGCTTGTCGTCAATGGTCACAACGTCTCGACTCTCCCCAGCTCGCGCTGGTGCTCGCCCGCCACGCCTGGTGGGCACGACGGGGGAACGAAGCTTGTCGTCGGCCGCGGGCGGCCCGGTCGCCCGGCTCCACGCCGATCCGCGCCGATCCGCGCCGATCCGCGCCGACCGCGCAGGTCACGCCGCCATTCCGGGCGGTGGGACGTACGCGACGCGTCCGGACCCGGTCTCGGTCCGGCCCGGCGGCGGGTCCGGGCGGCACCGGTCACGCGGTGAACGAGGTGATCGTCGCCGCCGAGCGGCCGGCCTGGTCGCTGCCCTGGTGCCCGCCGCCGTAGCCGTCACGGCGGCGCCGCCGGAGCGCGACGGCACGGGCCCGGGCCGGCCCACGACCGGCCCGGGCCGCGCGGACGGGCGTCACAGCGGTGGAACGGCGGGCGGCCCGGGGTCGACGACGCCGACCACGTACCGGATCTGCTCCAGGCACGCCTCGTGCCGCCCAGCTCGGTACAGCTGTACCGCGTGCACCAGCAGCGGGATGATCCCCGCGACCTGGGGCGCCTGCGGGAGCGACGCCTGCAGCCAGCCGTACAGCCGCTGGAGCGCCACGGCACACTGCACCTGCGACGGGACGTACCACGCCGCCCCCACGGCCGGATTCACCGCCGGGGTCGTGGCCGGCCACATCGCCGGACCGGGCGCGGATCCCATCGCGTCCACCGCGCGCCCCGCTCAGATGCCGGCGCCGGCCGGGACCGGTACCTGCTGCTGCGGGGCCTGCTGGGCCTGCTGGTACGCCAGGCCCGCCTGCAGCGGACCGTACTGGCCGTACTGCTGCTGGCCGTACTGGTGCTGGCCGTACTGCTGCGGACCGTACTGGCCGTACTGGTTCAGGTGGGCGTACGGAGCGGACTGGCCGTACGCGCTGAACGGGTTGACCTGGCCGTACTGCTGCTGGGCCTGGTGCCCGTTCATGGCCTGCGGGCCTTGGGCGTACTGCTGCCCGTACGCCTGGCCCTGCATGGCCTGGGCCCCGAGCTGCTGGGCACCCGGCACGCCACCGGGCTGGCCGCCGTACTGGGCGCCATACTGGGCGCCATACGGGGCCCCGTACTGGGCGCCATACGGGGCCCCGTACTGCGTGCCGTACTGGGCGCCGTAACGGGCGCCGTACTGCTGGCCGTACGGCTGCTGGAGCATCTGAGCCTGCATCGCGGCGGGGTGGACGCCGAGAGCCTGCAGATGCGGCTGCTGCTGAACCTGCTGCATCTGCTGCATCTGCTGCATCTGCTGCATCTGCTGCATCTGCTGCTGGAGAACGCCTTCCAGCACCTGCCGGACCACCGGGGCGCCGTGGCGGGCGCTCAGACGGCCGACCTTGGCCCAGAAGCTCAACGGGCTCACCAGGTGCTCCTGGGGCAGGAGCTGCTCCTCCTGCTGAGCCATCGCGGCCATGGGAGGCTGCTGGCCGTAGTGCGCGAGCATGACCTGCTGCGCCGCGACCTGCTGCTGGGCGAGTTGCTGCTGGACGTGCTGGAACTGAACGGCCTCCAGGATCTGCCTGGCCACCGGCACGCCCTGCCGCGCGAGCTTCGCCCAGAAGGTGACCGGGCTCACCAGGTGCTCCTGCGGGAGGATCTGCTCCTCCTGCTGGAAAGCGGAGGTGATCGGCGGGACCTGCTGCTGGCCGAGCGGGATCTGCTGGCCGGCCTGCAGGGGCGAGACCTGCTGCTGGGAGCCATAGCCCAGCGCGTTCGCCATGGACGTGGGGTGAATCGCTGAGAACGTCATAGTCACTCCTTCGAGCCAGGGTAGGTCTGGCTCATCGCCGATATGATTACATAGCGTGATCGATCGGACGCACAATGTCATTGACGTAATGGATCATTAAGGACGTCTTGGCATTCACCACCGGCGCGGGCCGCGCCGTCGCCACCGGGTCCGCCATCGTGGTCTCATACGGCGAAGGAGGCGCGATGAACGACCTGCCCATCTGCGTGACATGCGGGGTTCAGTACGCCACGCTCCGTGACGACTGTCCCATCTGCGAGGACGAGCGCCAGTACGTCGGCTGGGGCGGCCAGCGGTGGACCTCGCTCGACCGCCTGCGCGAGGCCGGGCACCGGCCCAGGGTGAGGGAGGAGGGGCCGGGCGTCGTCGGCATCGGCACCGAGCCGCCGACCGCGATCGGGCAGCGGGCGCTGCTGGTGCGCGGCCCGTCGGGCAACGTCCTGTGGGACATGATCACCTACGTCGACGACGACCTTCTCGCCCAGGTCGAGGCGCTGGGCGGGGTCGACGCCATCGCGATCAGCCACCCCCACTACTACGGCACGATGATCGAGTGGGCGCACGCGTTCGGCGCCCCGGTGTACATCCACGCGGCCGACCGCCGATGGGTGGCCCGCCCCGACGACTCGATCGTCTTCTGGGAGGGCGACACCCGCGAGATCGGCGACGGCCTCACGCTCATCAACGCCGGGGTCCACTTCGACGGCGGCCAGGTCCTGCACCGGGAGGGGCCCGGCGGCGGCGCGCTGTTCTCCGGCGACATCCTCCAGGTCGCCAAGGACCGCCGCTGGGTCAGCTTCATGTACAGCTATCCGAACTACATCCCCGAGCGCCCCCGTACCGTGCGCCGCGCCCTGTCACTGCTGGAGCCGTACCCGTTCGACCGCGTGTACGGCGCGTGGTGGCGGCAGATCGTGGACGCCGACGGGAGAGAGGCCGTCCGCCGCTCCGCCGACCGCTATCTGGCCTTCGCCCTGGACGACGGCTCCCCCGAAACCGACAGATCTGGTGTTCTTGACAAATAAGATCGTCGGTGGCAGTGTTGGGGGCATGGAGAGCGTGGCGGTGATCGTGGATGCGGCGGCGGCCGAGGTGTCGCTGGATCCGGTGCGGGCGCGGTTGCTGGCGGAGCTGGCCGAGCCGGGCTCGGCGACGACGCTGGCCGCGCGGGTGGGCCTGCCCCGGCAGAAGGTGAACTATCACCTTCGGGCGCTGGAGCGGCATGGCCTGGTGGAGCTGGTGGAGGAGCGGCGCAAGGGCAACATGACCGAGCGGGT
>NZ_JBEZDW010000041.1:0-72957 GCF_040802045.1 Microbispora sp. NPDC049125
TGTCTTACCGGGAGCCTCACCTCACCCTCAACTCGTCCGGCTCGCCCGCCTCCTGTGCTCATCCTGACCAGCGTGATCAGGATGAAAATGGCTCATTGCAACGGGCCGCAGGATCGTGCTCTTGACGGTGTTCCACAAGACGCAGCCACGTGAGGACTGTGAGACTTGAGGCCGAGTCGGATTTCGCGGAACGCTCTGAAGAGATCTTGCGCTCGGGGGACAATCACTCTTCGTGATTGTCATTGATTCGGGACCTTTGGTCGCAGCGGTCAATATCCGGGACGACCATCACGGACTCTGCGCCAGGCTTCTGCGGACTCATCCGGGTCCGCTTCTCGTTCCCGCCACGGTAGTCGCGGAAGTCTGCCAGCTCATCGAGAAGCGTCAGGGAAGCAAAGCGAAGCGGCTTTCTTGAGGTATTTCCAATCTGGCCTGGTTCTGATCGATCTCACGAACGAAGACCTGGACCGAATGAGTGATTTGGTCGAGATATATGCCAATCTCCCCATTGGGTGCGGTTGATGCCTCTGTGATCGCGGTGGCTGAGAGACTTGAGTTGGCCGAGGTGGCCACACTCGATCGTCGTCATTTCACCGTCGTACGTCCCCGGCACGTAGACGCGTTCACCCTCTTGCCCGAGCAGCTCTGAGCATAGGAATGAAGGAGCATCGCTAGCAGTATTCGGACGGATCGGCTACTGCGGGGTCGGTGGCACCAGCGTCAAGCTAGGTGACCCTTCAAGCCGTTGCGCGCGGGCGGCCACTTGTGCTTCTGTATATGTATCTATACAGTTATCGCATGACTGTTCTCCATGACGCGATCGAGCTCACGGTCACCGAGGCCGCACAACGTGGGGTAGCACGCCTGGTGGCTGACGCGGAGCAGGGTGCGGATCTGGTGGTGACCCGCCGGCACCAACCGATCGCAGCCGTCGTGAGCATGCGACGTCTCAACGAGCTGGAAGAAGCCGCAGCAGATCTGCGGGATCTGGCCTTGGTTCTCGTCAGGTCCGCCACAGACACGGGGCGGCGGACGTCGATGGACGAGGTCCTATCCGCCTTCGGGCATACCCGTGAGTCGCTGGCTGCGCTCCCGGATGACGACGAGTAGCAGTGTCCGACGTCGTATTCACCGACCCGGCCATCGATGATCTCCGCAGAATCGGGCCGGATGCCGTACCCAAGGTCCTCAAGAAGATCCTCCTTCTGCTGGAGAACTCGGAAGCGGGCTACCCGCTGGGCGGTGAGCTGACCGGGTTCCGCAAGCTTGTCGTGGGGCGGAACACGTGGAGGATCGTCTACCGGATCACCGACGACAAGACGGTGGAGATCTGTGAGATCTGGGCAGTCGGAGAGAGGGCTGACGCCGAGGTCTACGCCGAAGCCCAGGCACGAGTCCGCGCGGCCGGAGGCTCACGGCCCGACGTCGTCCGCCTCGGCGAAGTCATCGACCGTCTGGGCGCTTTCACCGATCACATCCGCATCGATGAGATGCCGATGCGCGAGCCGGTACCCGACTGGCTCGCCAATCGATTGATCTACACAGTCGGCATGGCACGGGAAGATGTGGCGGCACTCGACCTGGAAGAAGCCGTCGATCTTTGGGCGGAGTTCCGCTCCAAGTCCCGCTAGCTCTCGTCGGCGTTCATGGCTGCAACGCGTGCTGTTCGGTGCCGGGCTACTGCGGCATCGGCGGCACCAACGTCAATCCAGGTGACCCATTAGGGGAGCCTGCTTGTCAGACGGGCCTGGTTCCGACCGAGGAGTTAATCTCCGCAGGTCTCCCTGTACGGCTCGCTCGTTGACGCCACTCTCATCGGCTCCCGCCCCCAAACCCACCAGAGTTCCGCCTCCCGCGTACCAAGTCCCTCAGCGAGGCGGTGGAGGAAGCCGATAACACTGGAGTCATCGTCGGTGATTTCGGCTCACGCCTGTTGGATGTATCTGATCTGTGGAACATATCCCGTCATACGGCACCGATCATCCGATGTGATCACTCCAGCAATGATCTCGCCGGGAGGATGGTACCAAAAAGTGATACCATCAGCGTATGGCTGAGACACGGCTTCGACTGCCGGACGAGACGTATGAGCAGATCAAGCAGATCGCCAGTGGTGACGCTCAGAGCGTCAACTCGGCGATGGTGGTCGCCATCGAGGAGTACATCTCCCGGCGCCGGCGGGAGCGTTATCAGGCGATGGGCCGAAAGATCGCCGAGCGAGACCGGGAGTTGCTTGAGCGGCTCGCGCGATGACGACCTATCCGACCACGGAGGACCTACTCGCCCTGGCGGAGGCGGTGCTCCCGCTGGTCCGGGTACGTGATGGCGGTCAACTGCACGCTGCTGTGCTCCGTCCGCAGACGACCGTGTTCGGTGACGACGCCTATCCGGACCTGTGGCAGAAGGCGGCCGCCCTGATGCAGAGCATCCTGATCGGGCATCCACTGGTCGACGGCAACAAGCGGCTCGGCTGGGCCGCGGCCGTCGCCTTCCTCGAAGACAACGGGGAGACTCTGGAGTATCACGACGTGGACGAGGCCGAAAGCCTGGTCATCTCCGTGACGACAGGCGAATTGGAAGATATCCCTGACCTGGCGCAGCGCCTCCGCAAGCTACGCGCATGATGACGATCCAACAGACTACGCGATCACCATCTGAAGCCTGAAGCCAATCGCGGCCACCAGCAGCATCTCAAGAGCCAACGGCTGCTGCGGCATTGGTGGCACCAGTGTGTGCTGTCCCTTGAAGGGGCGGTACGTACCGGTGTCAGGGGCGGGGGACGGGGGCGGGACGGGTGCCGATCGGGACCACCAGCGGAGTGCCCACCACCGGGTCGGCGATCACCCTGGCCCGCAGGCCGAAGATCTCCTCGACCCGCTCCTCGGTCAGCACGTCCTCGGGTGCGCCGGCGACGACGACCCGGCCATCCTTCATTGCGACCAGCCGGCCGGCGTACCGTGCCGCGAGGTTCAGGTCGTGCAGCACCATGACCACCGTCTTGCCGGCCTCGGCGTGCAGACGGCCGATCAGCTCCAGCACCTCGATCTGGTGAGCCAGGTCGAGGAAGGTGGTGGGCTCGTCGAGCAGCAGCAGATCCGTTCCCTGAGCCAATGCCATGGAGATCCACGCCCGCTGCCGCTGCCCGCCGGAAAGCTCGTCGAGCGGCCGGTCGGCCAGGTCGAGCAGGCCGGTGCGCTCCAGCGCCTCGGCCACCGCAGCCTCGTCGTCGCGCGACCACTGGCGGTACCACGCCTGGTGCGGGTGCCGCCCCCTGGCCACCAGGTCGGCGACGGTCAGGCCCTCCGGGGCGACCGGAGCCTGCGGAAGCACCCCGAGGACCCTGGCGACCTCGCGCGCCGGGAGCCCGTCGATCCTCCTGCCGTCGAGCAGCACCTGGCCGCCGGACGGCCTGAGCAGCCGGCCGAGCGCCCTGAGCAGGGTGGACTTGCCGCAGCCGTTGGGCCCGATGATCGCTGTGATGGTTCCGCTTTCGATGCCGAGGTCGAGCCCGTCGACGACCAGCCGGTCGCCGTAGCCGAGCCGCACGTCAACGGCCTGGAGCCTCATCGGTGTGCCTTTCCGATTCGCGCGCCGCGGGCCCGTGAGGGGCGCCGCCACAGCAGGAACAGCAGGTAGGGAGCGCCGAGCACGGCGGTGACCACGCCGACCGGCAGCTCGGCCGGGGCGAGGAGGGTCCTGGCCGCCAGGTCGGCGGCGGTCGTGAGCACGGCACCGGTGACCGCCGACGTGATCAGCGGCGGCTGCGACGCCCGGGTCAGGCGCAGCGCGATCTGAGGGGCCGCGAGGGCGACGAACGCGACCGGCCCGGCCGCCGCGGTGGCGACGGCCGCCAGGAGCACGGCCACGAGCACCAGCGCCGTCCGCGCCCGGCCCAGCCGCACGCCAAGGGCGGTGGCGGTCTCGTCGCCGAACCGCAGCGCCGCGAGTGTGCGGGACAGGCCGAGGGCCACCGGGATCAGCAGGCCCAAGGCGTACGCCACGGGGGTGACGTGCTCCCATCCGCGCGCGTGCAGCGAACCGGTGATCCACACCATCGCCCGGGCGCTGTCGTTGACGTCGCCGACCGTCAGCAGCCAGTACGTCACGTTGGTGAACACGGCCGCGACGCCGATGCCCACCAGGACCAGGCGGTAGCCGTCCAGCCCGCGCCGCCAGGCAAGGGCGTAGACGAGCGCCGCACCGCTGAGCCCGCCCCCGAGAGCCGCGGCCGGGACGCCCACGTCGGCGAGGGCTCCGCCGGCGCCGCCGTACGCGCTGCCGGTGGCCACCACCACCGCGACGACGCACAGGCCGGCTCCGGAGGTCACGCCGAGGATGTCCGGGCTGGCCAGCGGGTTGCGGGAGACGGCCTGAGTGATCGCGCCTGCCAGGCCGAGCGCCGCGCCGACGAGCGCGCCCGCCAGCACCCGCGGCAGCCGCAGCTCCATCACGACGAAACGGTTACCACCCGAGCCGAAGATCGAGTCGAGGATCTCGCGGGTCGTCAGAGGGAAGTCGCCCATCCGCAGGTGCGCCAGGGCGAGGGCCGCGAGCAGGGCGAGCCCCACGAGCGACACGACGGCCGCGCGCGGCCGGACGAGCCAGGACACCCGGCCCAGCCGGTACGGCCGGGCGCCGGAGGGCGAGAGGCGCCGCACGGGCGCCGGGCCGGGGACCGCGCCAGGAGTCTTGCCGGGCGTCTTGCCGTAAGTCTCGCCGGGCGTCTTGCCGGGCGTCTTGCCGGGCGTCTTGCCAGGGATCTTCGCCGGGATCACAGCCGCACCTGCCTGCCCCGCCGTACGACGGCGATGAAGAACGGGGCGCCCAGCAGGGCGAGGACGACGCCCACCTCCAGCTCGCCGGGCCGCGCGACCACCCGTCCGATCACGTCGGCGACCAGCAGCAGCACGGCCCCGAGCAGCCCCGAGTACGGCAGGAGCCATCGGTGGTCGGGGCCGGACAGCGCCCGGGCCAGATGGGGGACGACCAGGCCGACGAACGCGAGGGCGCCGCAGGCGGCCACCGCTCCCGCTGTGAGCAACGTCACGGCGCCCAGCCCCACGACGCGGGTGACCCACACGCTCTGCCCGAGTGACCGGGCGACGTCCTCGCCGAGGGAAAGCGCGTTGAGACCGCGGGCGTTCGCCAAGGCCAGCACCAGCCCGGCGGCGATGAACGGCGCGATCTGCCACGCGGGCTCGGAGCCGCGCCCGGCGATCGAGCCCGCCTGCCAGAAGCGGAAGACGTCCATGGCCTGCTCGTCGAACAGCACCAGGGCCGAGGTGAGCGCGTGGAGGAGGGCGCTGACGGCGGCCCCGGCGAGCGCGAGCGTGATCGTCGGCGGCCCGGCACGGCCGCCGGCGAGCCCGAGCGCGAAGACCACGACGCTCGCGACCAGGGCGCCCGCCATGCCGAACCAGATCGAGGCGTGGACGGTCGAGACGCCGGTCACGACGATGGCCAGTACCATCGCGAAGGCGGCGCCCTGGGCCACGCCGAGCAGGCCCGGATCGGCGAGCGGGTTGCGGGTGTGGCCCTGCATGAGCGCCCCCGCCACCCCCAGCGCCACTCCCGCGAGCACGCCGAGCACGGTCCGCGGCACCCGCAGCGAGCGGACGATCAGGTCGTTCTCGCCGCCGGACGGTGACCAAAGGGCGTGCCAGACGCCGCTCACCGGCACGGCCTTCGCACCCACGGCGAGGCTGAGCACGGCGACGGCCAGCAGCGCCGCGGCCAGCGCCGCGAGCAGGCGCACGCGGCGGCTCTCCAACATGGCTCTCCTTGACCTTCCCGATGCCTTCGTATTAGGTATGGCTAACCTAACTTAGTGGCAAGAGGGGAACAAACACATGAGAGTGCTTCGTGGCACCGCGCTCGCCGTGGCAGGGGCGCTGCTGTCGATGACCATGGCCGCGTGCGGCTCCACCGGCGGTGGCGCGGATGCGGCCTCGCCCCCGGCGGCCGGGGCGTACCCCAAGGTGATCGAGCACGCGATGGGCACGACGAAGATCCCGGCGCCCCCTAAGCGGGTGGTCGCGCTTGATCAGAGCTTCGTGGACGCCGCGCTGACCCTGGACACGGAGGTCGTCGGCTACACGACGTACCGCTCGATCACCGACGGCCTGCCGGCCTACCTGGAGCCGGTCATTTCCAAGGCGCGCAGCGCGGTGCCGGTCGGCACCCTTGAGGCCCCCAGCCTGGAGAAGATCGCCGCGCTCAAGCCGGACCTCATCCTGTCGGCGAAGGTGCGTCACGAGGCGTTGTACGCCAAGCTCAGCCAGATCGCCCCGACCGTGTTCAGCGAGACGACCGGAGCGGCCTGGAAGGACAATCTCCGCCTGGTCGGCAGAGCCCTCGGCAAGGAGGACCTGGCCGAACAGAGGCTCGCCGAATACCAGGAGCGGGCCAAGAAGATCGGTGAGCGGATCGCGGCCAAGAACGGCGGCACGGCGCCGACGGTCTCGATCATCCGGTTCGCGGGGGAGCCGACCGTCCGCCTGTACGTGGAGAACTCCTACTCGGGCCTCGTGCTCAAGGACGCCGGGCTGGTGCGCCCGAAGGGCCAGCCGACCACGACCGAGACCATCGCGGTCGACCTGAGCGAGGAGCGCATCCCGGACATGGACGCCGACCACATCTTCGTCTCCGCGTACGACGACCCGTCGGTCGGCCCGGTGAAGGAGAAGTTCGAGGCCAACCCGCTGTGGGGACGGCTCAAGGGGCAGTTGCACGAGGTCTCCGACACCACCTGGATGACCGCCGTCGGGATCCAGGGGGCCCACTCGATCCTCGACGACCTCGCCTCGACGTTCGGGGTGGACCCGGCCCGCCAGGCCTGAGGCCGGAGCGCCGAAGCGACGAAGCGACCGGGACCGGCGAGCGGGGGCGCGACGCCGATCCCCCTGGCGTGCGCCCCGATCCATCGCGTCGCGTGAACCGATCGGGTGCGCCCGCCCGTCTTCCAAGTAGGGCCGGTCATCCCGGTGCGCGGAGAGCGGGGAGGCGTGCCAGTGAATTCTGCCACACTTTACTCCGGATTGAGCCTCTAGTGTTACGATATTGAGACTTGTTCGGCCGGTGTGTGACTTGCCCGTGCCGACCCGCCATGCTGGGCGTCTCCTGAGCACTCCGCTGACCAGGGAAAACGAATTAACACAGTGCTTACACCCCGGACGGCACGATGTCCTTGGCGCAAGAATGAATGGTTGGCCTCGCATGGCTTCCGGCCGGACGGGTAACGGGGGAGAAGTTCCGTAGGGGGAATGAGATGATCTCGACCGACGAGCAGCGACAGACATGGTTCGAGCGTGAGGTCGTGCCGGTCACCGGCCAGCTTTACGCCTCCGCCATGCGTCTCACGCGTAATCCCGCCGACGCGGAGGACCTGGTCCAGGAGACGGTCGCCAAGGCGTACACGTCCTACCACCAGTTCCGTGAGGGCACGAACCTCAAGGCGTGGCTGCACCGGATCCTGACGAACAACTTCATCAACGACTACCGGAAGAAGCAGCGTTCTCCCAAGCTCTCCGCCGCCGAGGACATCGAGGACTGGCAGCTCGCGGCGGCCGAGTCCCACACGTCGACCGGCCTGCGGTCCGCGGAGAACGAGGCGCTCGACCAGATTCCCGACGGCGTCGTGATGAACGCGCTGCGCTCCCTCCCCGAGGAGTTCCGCGTGGCCGTCTTCCTCGCGGACGTCGAGGGCTTCGCCTACAAGGAGATCGCCGACCGGATGGGCACGCCCATCGGGACCGTGATGTCCCGCCTGCACCGGGGTCGCCGCCAGCTCAGGGGCATGCTCCAGGACTACGCCCGCGAGGAGGGCGTCGTCCGCGTCCCGGAGCACGCCTACGCCGCGTGAGCCGCCCCGCCATCCCCCTGGTCGCGTACGGCGGGCCGTCAGGAGACCGGTGAGGCGGCGATCAGCGCGACGGCGCCGAGCGCGAAACCCACGCCGGTGATCTGCATTGGGCTCAGCCGCTCTCCCAGGACATGTCGTGCGAGCATCAGCGTGCTCGCCGGATAGAGCGACACCAGCACCGCGACCAGGCTCAGCATTCCCCGCTGGGCCGCGAACAGATAGAGCACGTTGGCCGCCATGTCGAGGACTCCGGCCGTGATCGTCACCGGCAGGCTCCCCGGCAGCGGCCGCAGGCTTCTGCGGGTGGCGAGCGCCAGCAGCGCGACCAGGGTGATGGACGCGATCCGCGCACCCGCGAGCGGCCAGACCCCGGCGTCGCCGGGCGCCAGCTTCAACAGGATGAAGAACCCGCCGAAACCGGCTCCGGAGGCCAGCGCGCCGACGATGGGTCCGAGCCTGGCCCCGGCGGCGGGACCGTTCGGGTCACGGCTGACCAGCAGCACGGCCAGCAGGCCGAGGGCCACGCCGGCCAGCGCCTGCGCCGACGGCCGCTCCCCCCGCACGAGGCCGAACGCCACCGGCACGACCATCGCCGTGGTCGCCGTCGTGGGCGCCACCACCGACATCATCCCCGTGGCGAGACCCCGGTAGAACAGCACGATGCCGCATGCCCCGGCCACGCCGGACGCCATGCCCCACAGCAGCGCCGCCGCGCTCAGGGTGCCGGGCAGCACGGGGATCAGCGCAGCGATCAGCAGCAGCCCCCCGATCTGCGAGACGGCGACCACGGCCAGCACCCGTGAACGCCTGGTGGCCAGTCCTCCGAAGAAGTCGGCGGTCCCGAAGATCACCGCACATGCCGTCGCCAGCGCCACCGCTGTCACGAACGCCCCCAAGAAAAGATCTCGACAGTGCAATAGATTGTAGTCACAGATCACTATGCTGTACTCATGCCTGATCCTGTGACGATCAACGCGGCCATCGCCGCGAACGTGCGCGGCCAGCGCGCTCACCGGGGCATGACGTTGGACGAGCTCGCGGCCAGGTCGAACGTGAGCCGCGGCATGCTCATCCAGATCGAGCAGGGCCGCACCAACCCGAGTGTGAACACGCTGTGCCGGATCGCGGACGGCCTCGGGGTGACGGTCGGAAGGCTGGTGGAGGTCGCCGACACCCCGGTGGTCCGGGTCGTGCACGCCTCGGAGGTCGTGGCGTTCGAGCACGCAGGCGGCGGCAGCGCGCGGCTGCTCGTGGGCACCGACGCGCCCGCGATCCTGGAGCTGTGGGACTGGCGCCTCGGGCCCGGGGAGCACCACGACGGCGACGCCCACCCCGCCGGCACCCGCGAGATGCTCACGGTCCTGGAGGGGGAGCTGACCCTCGGCGTGTACGGCAGGAGCCATGTGGTCGGCACCGACGAGGCCGTCGTCTTCAGCGCCGACCGCCCCCACCGGTACGCCAACGAGGGCCGTGGGCCCCTGCGGTTCATCATGGTGGTCACCGAGCCGGGAGAACGTCTCGACGACTGACCGTTACGGCTGCGCGGTGACGCTTCGTAGCCGATGATTACAGTATGAAGTCGCAAGCCCGGGCCCAAGGTTGGGTACATCCCTCTTTGTGCGTCTCTCTACGGCAGGGGGCGGTAGCCGGTGACTGAACCGCTCGCCGCATTGGGCAAACTGCGCGCGGAACTCGCCGCACTCGGGGTTCAGGAGGCCTACGAGATCGGCGACGACACCACCCTCTCGGTCTGGATCGGCCTCGTCGTGAGCTTCCGCGAGGGGCTTTACCGTTGGCGCGAGGGTGCCGTGAAGTGCCGCCACCTGGGTACGGACCCCGTTGGATGCGCCATCAGGGTGGCCCGCAGGTACGCCGAGCTCAAGGCGGACGTGCCCCCCTGGTGGGAGGAGCTGGACAAGGTTCTGCGGGGGGAATCGGCCGAAGGCTATCCATAGGCGTCCGTGACCCCCCGCCTGCTCCGGGGGGTCGTATGCGGATCGGTTCCGCCTTGCTGTCGCTGTCGCTTTTGCTGGTGTCGGGATGCGCCGAGGCGAGGTCGGCGGCGTCGGTGGTGTCGGCGATCGGGGCCGGGACCGGGACCGGCGAGTCCCGCTCGCACTTCCGCGCGGCCAAGGACTTCGACGCGGAGATCCTGCGGATGCGGCTCGTGGCGGCGCAGCCCGCCTGGCCGGGACCACGCCTGCCGGCCGCCCCACCCGCCCGGCGGATCGACTGCAGGCAGCACCGCTGCGTGGCGCTGACGTTCGACGACGGGCCCGGCGACAACACCGGCACCGTCCTGGACATCCTGGCCGCGCACCACGCCCGCGCGACGTTCTTCCTGCTCGGCCAGATGATCACCGGCGGCACCCGCGACTTCGTCCGCCGGATGGTCGCGGAAGGGCACGAGGTGGGAAACCACTCGTGGGACCACGCCGCGCTGGCCGGGCTGTCCTCCGCCGCGCTCAGCCGGGAGCTCGACCGCACCCAGGACGTCGTACGGCGGACCACGGGGGTGCGGATGACCCTCATGCGGCCGCCGTACGGGTCGACGAACAAGGAGGTGGAGGCCGCGTCCAGGAAGGAGGGGCTGGCGCAGATCATGTGGGCCGTCGACACGCTCGACTGGCGCGACCGGAACCCGGCGCTGGTGGCCAAGCGCTGCGGCGAGGCGAAGCCGGGCGACATCGTGCTGATGCACGACATCCACCCCACCACCGTCAAGGCGCTGCCCCATCTGCTCGACGAGCTCGACCGCAAGGGCTTCACGTACGTGACCGTGTCCGAGCTGCTCGGCAGCCCCCTCCCCGGCAAGCAGTACTTCAACCGATGAAGGGCTACGACTTCGAGGGGCCGGCGCTTGAGCTGGGGGCGCTGCTGCGCGACGACGGCACGGCCGATCCGTCCCAGCGGATCCGCGTCCCGCTGGCCATGATGAACCGGCACGGCCTGGTGGCCGGGGCGACCGGGACGGGGAAGACCAAGACGCTTCAGCTCATGGCCGAGCAGCTGTCCGAGCACGGCGTGCCGGTCTTCCTCGCCGACGTCAAGGGTGACCTGTCCGGCATGGCCTCACCCGGCGCGTCCTCCGACCGGGTGGCGCGCAGGGCCGCCGAGGTGGGCCAGACGTGGTCGCCGGAGGCCTGCCCCGTCGAGTTCTTCTCACTCGGCGGGCTCGGCGCGGGCATCCCGCTGCGCGCCACGATGAGCGCGTTCGGGCCGACCCTGCTGGCTCGCGTGCTGGAGCTCAACGAGACGCAGGAGTCCTCGCTCGGCCTGATCTTCTACTTCGCCGACAAGAACGGGCTCCCGCTGCTCGATCTCAAGGACCTGGTGGCGGTGATCCGCTACCTGACGGACACGCCCGAGGCGCTCACCGGGATCGGGGGGCTGTCGGCGTCGACCGTCGGCGTCATCCTCCGCGCCCTGGTCAACTTCCAGGCGCAGGGCGCCGAGAACTTCTTCGGCGAGCCCGAGTTCGACGTGCGCGACCTGCTGCGGACCGCGCCGGACGGCCGGGGGGTGGTCTCCATCCTGGAGCTGCCCGCCGTGCAGGACCGGCCGCAGCTGTTCTCCACCTTCCTGATGTGGCTGCTCGCGGACCTGTTCGAGGTGCTGCCCGAGGTGGGCGACCCGGACAGGCCGTCGCTGGCGTTCTTCTTCGACGAGGCCCACCTGCTGTTCGACGGCGCGTCCAAGGCGTTCCTGCGGTCGATCACCCAGACGGTGCGGCTGATCCGATCGAAGGGCGTCGGCGTCTTCTTCGTCACCCAGACGCCGAAGGACGTGCCGGCCGACGTGCTGGGTCAGCTCGGCGCCCGCGTGCAGCACGCCCTGCGCGCCTTCACGCCGCAGGACGCCAAGGCGCTCAAGGCCACGGTGTCGACCTTCCCCACGTCGTCGTACGACCTGGAGAGGCTGCTGACCGAGCTGGGCATCGGAGACGCCGTGGTGACCGTCCTGTCGGAGACGGGCGCGCCGACGCCGGTCGCCTGGACCCGGCTGCGGGCCCCGCGCACTCTCATGGCGCCGTCCGCCCCGGCCGCGGTCGACGGCCTCGTCGCCGCCTCCCCGCTCCGGTCCAAGTACGGCGCGGCGGTGGACCGCCAGTCGGCGTACGAGATCCTGTCGGCCCGGCTGGCCCCGGGCGGTGCGCCGGAGCCCGGACGGCCCGCGGAACCACCGGCTCCCGAACGGCCCGAGCCGTCCGCCCTGGAGGGGGTGCTGGCGTCGAAGGAGTTCCGGTCGTTCGCGCGCTCGGCCGCGTCCGCGCTGGGCCGGGAGATCACCAGGTCGATCTTCGGCACGCCCCGGCGCCGGCGACGCTGACGCGGGGAGCGGTTTTGTCGGGCGGACGTGCGACAGTGTCGGGCATGGGTTTCAGCGGCATCCCCGACGAGGCGCTCATGTTCTACGAGGGGCTCGTCGCCGACAACAGCAAGGTCTACTGGGCGGCCAACAAGGAGCTCTACGAGACCGCCGTGAAGGGGCCGATGCTCGCCCTGATGGAGGAGCTGGCCCCCGAGTTCGGCTCGGCCCATCTGTTCCGGCCGTACCGGGACGTCCGCTTCGCCAAGGACAAGACGCCGTACAAGACCCACCAGGGGGCCTACTGCGGAGTGGGAGTGGAGGGGGTCGGCTACTACGTCCAGGTCGACGCCGACGGGCTCTACGCGGCGGCGGGCTGGTGGGGGTCGGGTGAGCAGGTGACCCGCTACCGGGACGCCGTCGACGACGACACCGCGGGCTCCCGGCTGCGGGATGTGCTGGCCGCCCTGCCGGACGGCCTCGCACTGGGCGGCGACCGGCTCAAGACCCGGCCGCGCGGCACGCCGGAGGGCCATCCCCGGCTCGACCTGATGCGGTACAAGTCCCTGCACGCCGGGCGCCGGTTCGAGCCGGAGCCGTGGCTTCACACGCCGGAGGCCCTCGACCGCGTCCGCGGAGTCTGGCGTTCCCTCGTCCCGCTGGTCGACTGGCTGCGGATCCACCTGAGCTGACCGCCGGCTCTGGAGTGCCGTGCGGCGGGCCAGGTCAAGCCGGGGTCCTGATGACCCCGCAGGCCACCCGGCGGCCGGCGTCGCCGGTCTTCAGCGTGGTGGCGTCGGGCCCCGTCGTGCCGGTCTCGTCCTTGGGGTGGGTGTACCTGTCGGGGATGTTGGCGAAGTTGTCCGGCTTGGCGTGGATGATGATCGCGCTGCCGTCGCCGTCCCTCAGCCGGTTGACGGTGAGCCGGTCGGTGAGGAACGACGCGCTGGCCGTGCCGTCCGCCGCGGCGAGCAGCGAGGGCAGGTTCCCGGCGGCGTCGCCCGACGAGCCCGGCTCCAGGTGGCCGCCGGCGCTGGTGAACGCGCTGCCCGTCCCCGCGTCCACGGACTTGGGATCGCAAACTCCCGAGGAGTGGACGTGGAAGCCGTGGAAACCGGGGGTCAGTCCCCGGACGTTGACGGTGACCCTCGACTTGGTCGCGTCGTACCGGTCGATCTGGAGGGTGCCGAGCACCGCTCCGTTCACGTCCCTGATCACGGCGGTCGCCGGGCGGTCGGATGGCACCTGAGCCGGTGCTTGGGCCGGTGCTTGGGCCGGTGCCCGGCCTGGTGCCTGGGCCGTCGCTTGGGCGGGCCACAGCGCTGACGCGCCGCCGGCCAGGGCGAGGACGAGGTTGACGGCCAGGGCGGCATTGGTCTTGCGGGGCATGGAATGACTCCTCCGTAGGCGTCGGTGCCTGCGACAGGAGACCATGCGCGGGCATGCCCGGCGGGAGCGGTAGACCCGATCCGTGCCGGCCGTTTACCCGTTCCTTGCCTCCGCGTCCCAGTCGATGCGGTGCAGGTGGACGGGGGAGAACATCTGCTCGGGGGAGGGCATGGCGGGCCGGTCGCCGGCTTGACCTGCCTTGGCCTTGTTCTTGGCGGCGGCGTCGCCGCCGACCATCTCCACCCGCGTGCGCCGGAGACGCTCGAATGCCGCGAAGGCCTCGGGCAGCGGCAGGTCACGCAGGCAGCGGGCCAGTTCGACGGCGCTCTCCACCGCCAGCGAGGCGCCCTGCCCGGAGCTGGACGACGGGGCGTGGGCCGCGTCGCCGACGAGGACCATGCGCCCGCGGTGCCAGTGCGGCACCGACGGCATGCGCTCCATCGGGCCGGTCACCATGAGGTCGCCGGGGTCGGTGCCGGCCAGCAGCTTCTCGCCCGGGACGTGACCGGCGTAGAGGTCGCGCAGGCGTGCCAGCCAGTCGGCGCCGGGAACGCGGACGACCTCGGCGAAGGTGAGGGGCTCGGTGCGGGGCAGGCTCGCGAACCAGCAGATCCGGCCGTCGGGCACTCGCCAGTAGCCGATGAAGGTGCGGCCGAAGGCGAAGTACATGACCCCCGGCTCGGCCTGTACGCCGCCGCCGCCGGCGTAGCCGCCGAAGCTGAGGACGCCGCCGTACTCGGGGCCGGGCGCGCCCGGGTCGATCAGCGTGCGGACGGTGGACCGGATGCCGTCGGCGCCGATGAGGACGTCGGCCGTGGCGGTGGTGCCGTCCGCGAACGTGGCGGTCACCCCCTCGGGGGTCTCCTCGGCGGAGACGAGCCGCTTGCCGTACTCGATCGGGACCCCCGCCGCCACGGCGTGATCGGCCAGTGCCCGGAAGAGGTCGGCGCGCGGCATCGCCAGGGTGGGCGGCAGGCCGGGGAATCCGCCGAACTCGGCAAGCCGGTTCCCGGCACCGTCGGCCATCACCACACCGGGGACCGGCTGCCCCACGGCCCGCACCACCTCGTCCGCTCCGACGATCCGGAGCGCGTCGAGCCCGTTCGGGGCCAGGCTGAGCATCGCCCCGACGCCGTACGCGGCGCTGTCGTGGGCCTCGTGGACGGTCGCCCGGATACCCGCCCTGGCCAGGGCGAGCGCCGTCACGGGCCCGGCGATGCCGCCGCCGATCACCAATGCGCTGGTCACCTTGCTCATGCTCACTCCTCGTCCGCTACGAGCCCTTGGGGTGCTCGCCAAATAGTTGCATTGCAACTAGTTGAATGTCAACTAGTTCACGTGAGACTACGAGGCGAGTGGCTGGACCGGATCCTGGCCGTCCCCGGGAACGGCGAAGCCCCCGGGCCGGGTCGGCTCGGGGGCTTCGGGACGTCGCGTCAGTTGGCGCGCTTGGCGCGGGCCGTCGCACGGCCCCGGCTGGAGCTGTCGAGCACCACCTTGCGGATGCGCACGGTGTCGAGGGTGATCTCCACGCACTCGTCCTCGCGGATGAACTCCAGCGCCTGCTCCAGGGACAGGACGCGCGGAGGGATCACCTTCTCGGTCTCCTCGCTGGTGGAGGAGCGCATGTTCGTGAGCTTCTTCTCCTTGGTGATGTTCACGTCCATGTCGTCGGAGCGGGAGTTCTCCCCGATGATCATGCCTTCGTACACCTCGGTGGTGGGCGAGACGAACAGCGTGCCGCGCTCCTGGAGGTTCAGCATGGCGAACGCGGTCACCGCCCCGGCCCGGTCGGCCACGAGCGAGCCGTTGTTGCGGGTGCGCAGCTCGCCGAACCACGGCTCGTAGGAGTCGAACACGTGATGGACCAGGCCGGTGCCCCTGGTCTCGGTGAGGAACTCGGTACGGAAGCCGATGAGGCCGCGGGCGGGCACCACGAACTCCATCCGGATCCAGCCGGTGCCGTGGTTGGTCATGTGCTCCATGCGGCCCTTGCGTACGGCGAGAAGCTGGGTGACGGCGCCGAGGTACTCCTCGGGGCAGTCGACCGTGAGCCGCTCGACCGGCTCGTGCACCTTCCCGTCGACGACCTTGGTGACGACCTTGGGCTTGCCGACCGTCAGCTCGTAGCCTTCGCGGCGCATCTGCTCGACGAGGATGGCCAGGGCCAGCTCACCGCGGCCCTGCACCTCCCACGCGTCGGGGGTCTCGGTCGGCAGCACGCGGAGCGAGACGTTGCCCACGAGCTCCTTCTCCAGGCGGTCCTTGACCAGGCGCGCGGTGACCTTGGCGCCCTTGACCTTGCCGACGAGAGGGCTGGTGTTGGTGCCGATCGTCATGGAGATGGCCGGCTCGTCGACCGTGATCAGCGGCAGCGGCCGGGGGTCGTCGGGGTCGGCCAGCGTCTCACCGATCATGATCTCCGGGATTCCGGCGATCGCGATGATGTCGCCCGGCCCGGCCTCCTCGGCCGGCTTGCGCTCCAGGGCGTCGGTCATCAGCAGCTCGGAGATCTTGACGCGCTGGATGGTGCCGTCGGTCCGGCACCAGGCGACCTGCTGGCCCTTCTTGATCGTGCCGTGGTAAACGCGGCACAGCGCGATCCTGCCGAGGTAGCTGGAGGCGTCCAGGTTCGTCACGTGGGCCTGGAACGGCGCCGTCGGGTCGTAGATGGGCGCCGGGATGGTCGTCTTGATCGTGTCGAACAGCGGCTCGAGGTCCTCGGCGTCCGGCATGCCGCCGTCGGCGGGCCGGTTCAGGGACGCGCGGCCGGCCTTCGCGGAGGCGTAGACGATCGGGAAGTCGATCTGCTCCTCGGTCGCGTCGAGGTCGATGAACAGCTCGTAGACCTCGTCCACGACCTCGGCGATCCGGGCGTCCGGCCGGTCGACCTTGTTGATGCACAAGATCACCGGCATCTTCGCCGACAGCGCCTTGCGGAGCACGAAGCGGGTCTGCGGCAGGGGGCCCTCGGAGGCGTCGACGAGCAGGACCACGCCGTCGACCATCGACAGGCCGCGCTCGACCTCGCCGCCGAAGTCGGCGTGGCCGGGGGTGTCGATGATGTTCAGGGTCATCCCGCCGTGCCGGACCGCGGTGTTCTTGGCGAGGATCGTGATCCCCTTCTCGCGCTCCAGGTCGTTGGAGTCCATCACGCGCTCGTCGACGTCCTGGTTGGCGCGAAACGCCCCGGACTGCCAGAGCATGGCGTCGACCAGGGTGGTCTTGCCATGGTCGACATGCGCGATGATCGCGATGTTCCGCAGGTCGTCGCGGCTGTTCATAGGCATAGTGGAGTCTCGCTCTAAGTCGTCGGGGTGCCGCGTCCCGGGACTGAGGCGAGACGCACATCTGGAACCGCACAGTGCGGCTCTCCCATTTTAGTCGATGCCATGGGCCGGCATCGCCGATGCCGCCGCTCGCCGAGCGGCAGGGCGCGGGGGAGCCGCGGCGGTGAGGAAATAAGGTCGATGGCATGGCTCTGGCTCCTGCTTTCGCGGCGATGCTCCGCACGTCGGACGGTGTGCGGATCGACGCCGCCCACACGCCCAACGGCTCGTTGGACCTCGGCATCGTCGTCGCCCACGGCTTCACCGGGTCGTGGCGGGAGCGCACGACCAGACGGATCGTGCACGTCCTGTCCCGGTCGGGCGGGGTGGTGTCGTTCGACTTCCGCGGCCACGGGCGCTCGGACGGCCGGTCCACCGTCGGCGACCTGGAGGTCCTCGACGTCGACGCGGCGGTGAAGCACGCCCGCTCGATCGGCTACCGCCGCGTCGTCACCGTCGGCTTCTCCATGGGCGCCGCCGTCGTCGTACGCCACGCCGCGCTGCACCGCGGGGTGGACGGCGTCGTCTCGGTCAGCGGACCCGCCACCTGGTACTACCGGGGCACCCGGCCGATGCGGCAGGTGCACTGGGCGATCGAGCGCTGGCACGGCCGGCTCGCCGCGCGGGTCGCCAAACGCACGCGGATCGCCGAGGGCCAGTGGGACCCCATCCCGCTGGCGCCGTTCGAGGCGGCGGCTCTGATCGCACCCATTCCGCTGCTGGTGGTGCACGGCAACGCGGACCCGTTCTTCCCGCTTGAGCATGCCTACCAGCTCTACGAGAACGCCAGGGATCCGAAGGAGCTGTGGATCGAGAAGGGGTACGGGCATGCCGAGGCGGCCGCCTCCCCGGATCTCATCCGGAGAATTGGTCAGTGGGTTTCGCGAACCAAATCCCTATAAGGGTCGTCTATGGAGGGTGTGCGGGCGCGGACCAGGCCCGCACCGCCGGTCGAGGGGACCGGCGCACACCTTCGCCGGTGTGGCCCAGCGTCGCGGGGGCGCGCTGGGCGGTCCCCGGTCCCGTACGGCACGCGCGCGCCGCCGTAGGGGACCGGGGGCCAGGCGAGGTCGTCCGGCCAGGTGGTCAGATGGGCCAGGGGCTCAGCCGAGACGGGCGATCGACTTGTACTCCAGGTAGGACGCCAGCCCCTCCGGGCCCAGCTCGCGGCCGAGGCCGCTGGCCTTGAACCCGCCGAACGGGGTGTTCGGGTCCAGCGTGTTCATCATGTTGACGCCGTAGGTCCCGGCGCGGACCCGGCGGGCGACGTCCATACCCCGCTCGGTGTCCGCCGTCCAGACGGTGCCCGCCAGGCCGTAGTCGCTGTCGTTGGCGATCCGGACGGCGTCGGCCTCGTCCTCGTAGGGGATCACCGTCAGCACCGGGCCGAAGATCTCCTCGCGGGCGATCCGCATGTCGTTGGTGGCGCCGGCGAACACGGTCGGCGCGACGTACCATCCCCGGTCGAACGGCCGGTCGAGTCCGCCGACGACGGGCTTGGCGCCCTCCTCGATGCCGGCCCTGATGTAGCCCTCGACCCGCTCCTGCTGGCGCTTGGCCACCATCGGGCCGATGCCCGTGGCGGGGTCGGCCGGGTCGCCGACCCGCTGGCCGGTGACCATCTCGGCCACGGCCTGGACCACCTCGTCGTACCGCGTGCGGGAGGCGAGGATGCGGGTCTGGGCGACGCACGCCTGGCCGTTGTTCATCAGCGAGGCGATGGACAGGAAGCCCATGGCCGACGGCAGGTCGCAGTCGTCCAGGATGATCGCCGCCGACTTGCCGCCCAGCTCCAGCGTGCATCTCTTGAGCTGCTCGCCGCAGATGGCGGCGATCCTGCGGCCTGCGGCCGTGGAGCCGGTGAAGGCGACCTTGTCGACGCCCGGGTGGGAGACGAGGTGCTCGCCCGTCTCGCGGCCCGCCGCGACGATGTTGACGACGCCCGCGGGAACGCCCGCCTCGATGATCATCTCGGCGAGGAGGTAGGAGTCGAGCGGCGTCTCCGGCGCCGGCTTGAGCACCACCGTGCAGCCCGCGACGAGCGCGGGGGCGAGCTTGGTCATCGTGACGAACTGGGGGACGTTCCACGGCACGATGGCCGCGACCACGCCGACCGGCTCGCTGCGCACGACCACCGGGCCGAACATGCCGGGCCGCTCCTCCTCGACGGGGAAGGTCGCGCCGAGCCCGGCGTAGTACCTCAGCATGCCGAGAGGCTGCGGGGCCTGGGCGAGCTGGGAGAACGTGATGGGGGAGCCCATCTCCAGGGTGATGATCCCGGCCATCTCCGCCTGGCGGGCCTCGTAGAGATCCGCGAGCCTGGCGACGACGGCGGCGCGCTCGGCCATGCTCATCCGGGGCCAGGGGCCGTTGTCGAAGGCCTCCCGCGCCGCGGCGACCGCCCGGTCGACGTCGGCGGGCGTGCCGTCGGGCACCCGCGCGACGACCTCCTCGCTGTGCGGGGAGACGACCTCGATCGTGCCCGTGCCCGCGGGCGCCATCCAGTCGCCCCCGATGAACAGCGTGTCGTGCTGCAGCATGGTCCAGCCTCCAGATCGGGCGCGCCTTCCCGCGCACACAGTCTGACCGAACCATGTTCTGGAGGGCCTTGGCAAGGCCTTTGGCAAGGGCCTGTCCGCGTTCCCGCGGTTCCCTCCGGCGGCCCGTACGGCGGGACGCTCAGGGCTGGGCGGGGCCGAGCAGGTGGGCGAGCGCGCGCTTCACCAGGTCGGCCCGCAGCGCCGGCGTCGCGACGTCTTCGAGGCCGAAGCCGAAGTAGACGGTGCTCCTCGTGGTGACGGCGGCCCCGTCCTGGAGCGCCACGTCGCTGCGCGTCCAGGTCGCCGCTCCGCGTGCCGAGCCGGGGGGCGGCCCCGCGACGGTCCAGCCGCCCAGGCCGTCCTCGAACGACGTCCGCGCGAGGGTCGTGCCGTCGGCCGTGACCTCGACGTCGTCGAGCAGGACGCCGATGCCCCGGCCGTGCCGGTCGCTGACGAAGGAGATCGAGACCTCGGCCCGGCCGCCGGCGTACCGGGACAGGTCGACCGACCAGTGCCGCCAGCCCCCCGAAAAGCCCGACGCCGCGTTCCAGACCCCGGTCCTGCCCTTCGGGACGCACGCGGATGGGCCGCCGGGCGTCTCGTACGCGGCCAGGAAGGGGTGGATCCGCGTCCGGTCGCCGCAGCCGTCGCCGGTCTCCCGCGAGGTCTGCCCGTCGCGGTCGGGCAGCGTCGTCCAGTCGTCCCGGCCTGGAGTGCGGGCCTCCACAGTGAGGAAGTCCCCGTCCGGCTCGGTGTCGGTGGACGCCCAGAACGACAGCGTGGCGCGGCTCCTGCCGGTGAGGTCGACCGTCCGCGTCAGCCGCTGCCAGGAGGCGTCCGCCTGGCCGCTGCGCACGGTCCAGGCGCCCGTGTGCGGCGCGAAGGGGGAGCCGGAGTCGTACGCCCACCTGAGCGGGGCCGCGCCGGCGAACTGCGGGAACCGGCGCGGCGGCAGCACCGAGGAGGTGGTGATGAAGGCGGAGGTGCGCTCCCGGCCGTCCGGCGTGCCCGCGAAGCGGTCACCGCGGGCGTCGCTCAGCGTGCCCGCGAAGCCGGCGAAGTCGCCGGCGGCGCCTCGCATCGGGAGGGCGTCCCCGCGCCGGTCCTGCCCGCCGCCGCGTACGAGCGTGTACGCGCCGAGGTAGTACTGCGCGAAGTCATCGCTCAACATGAGGCACGGCGGCTTGACGGGGGCCGCGCACTCGGGCCGGGCCGGGTAGTCGGGCTGGTACCAGTAGGCGCCGTCGGCCGCCCGGCCGCGCAGGGGATGCCGGCCGGAGACCAGCAGCCTGCCGCCTTCGTTGAGGTAGTCGCGGAAGCTCAGCTCCAGCGCCTCGGCGAGGTTGGCGGCGGTGCCGCGCGGCTGGCCGGGGGCCCGGGGGACCACGTTGTCGCCCGTCTCCCAGACCACGGCACGATAGTGGCTCAGCACGCCGAGCGGGTGGGGCGCCGTACGGCGGTTGCGGTCGACGTCGTACACGTCGGAGGAGTATCCGGCCGCCGCCAGCGCCCTGGCGTACTCGGCGGCGTACCTCGCCCCCGTCCCGCTCCGCGGCCCGCCGGCCCCGGTGACGTCCTCGGCCGCGACGATCAGGACGTCCCCGCCGATGTCGCGGGAGACCCGGTAGGCGAACTCACCGCTCGTCGCGGCCCGCGAGGCGAACCACACGGTCACGCGGTCGCCGGGGCGGGCGCCGGTCACCGTGCCCCGCAGCCGGTGGAAGTAGGTGTCGTAGCCGGCGCCGTACCGCTCCCCGCCCCGCCACTCGGCGGTCGGCGCGGACCTGACCGGCCCGTCCCCGATCCGGTAGCGGAGCTCGACCGGCCCCAGCCGGCGCTTGGCGTCGACCTGCACCACCTGGTCGGTCCCGTACGCCACCTCGAACGGGTCGAGGACGAAATCGGGCACCCTGGTCCCGAGGTGGCCGGCCGCGTCCGCGGGGTTCACGGCCGACCTCGCCACGTCGAGGGCGAACGGGAGCTGCCTGTCGAACTCGGCCTGGACCCTGGCCTCGTCGTCGGGGAAGACGAACCCGCAGCGCCGGCAGCCCTCGCCCAGCTCCGGCGTCCAGGCGAGCGTGCCGTACGCGGCGTGGGCGTGGTCGGTGGTCTCGCCGTTGGTGGTGTAGAGCTCGGCGTTGACGCCGGGGTCGAACCCGGGGACGGCGGGCTTGCCGTCGGTCCCGCTCAGCGCCTGGTAGACGGGGTCGTCGGCGGTCCTGGTCGCGACCTGCCAGCCCTCGGGATACAGCAGCAACGGTCCGAACGAGTGGTAGTTGACCATGGCGCGGAAGCGCAGCCTGGCGAGCAGGCCGTCCATGGCCCTGGTCTCCGGCTCCGAGGCGGGGGCGGGGCCGCGGTAGGTCTGGCTGGAGGGGACGCCGGAGGAGCCCTCCTCGTCGTAGCCCCACCGGGTGGGGAAGTTGCGGTTGGGGTCGACGCCGTCGGCGCGGGTGATCCGCCCGTCGCCGTCGTTGTCGCGCAGGTTCTTGCGCCACAGGCGGTTGCCTGGTGTGAAGGTGTAGTCGTAGCCGTCGGGGTTGGCCACCGGCACGAACCACACCTCGGTCGTGGAGAGCAGCCGCGCGATGTCCGGGGTGTCCTTGCGCGCCACGAGGTATTCCAGGAGGCGCATGTCGACCTCGGCGGCGATCCACTCGCGCGCGTGCTGGGTCGCCGCGTAGAGCACCGAGGGACGGGCCCCGTCAGGCAGGATCCGGGCGCCACGGGTGAGCCGTACGGCGAGGATGTCCTTGCCCTGGACCGATCTGCCGATCGACTCCAGTTTCGCGACGTCACCGTTGTGGGCCGCGATCGCCCGGAGCTTGTCCGCGATGCCGCCCTGCTGGGAGTAGGACCTCCAGACGGCGTACCCGCCCGCCGCCTGCGCCCTCGCCGCCTGGAGCTGTGTCCGCCCCCGGGAGTCGCGGACCGGCCGCGGGGCCAGGCCGAGATCGCGGATGCCGGCCAGCTCGGCCCGGGCGGCGGTGAGCTCGACGCGCTCCCTGGCCCCCTCGATCCGCCGGCGGACGACGTCGAACCCCTCCTGCGCCAGCGTCGCCCCGGTGCCCGGCGGGCCCTCGACCCGGTAGAGCTCGCTCCTGTCGGCGGGAGGGAGGGCCTCCGCGCCGGCCGGTGAAGCCGCCGCCGGCGGGGTGACCGTCGGTGGGGCGACGGCCGGCGGCGCTCCCGTGGCGAGGACGGAGGCGAGGACGGAGGCGAGTAAGGAGGCGAGCAGTCGCCGGGGCATGGACGCCGTCCTTCGCTGGAGGGGCCGGTGAGGGCGGGACCTCCCGAATCTCACGTGCCGGGGGAGCGCACGCCAGCGCGGACGACCTCGTGTCGGTCGAGGCCGGGTCAGGAGGTCTTTGCCGGGGCGGTGCCCGCCGCGTGCCTTACTCGCGCGTGCTGTACTCGAAGGAGGGCCGGCCGAGCCGACGGGGGGCGTGCCATGGCCAGGCAGACGATCGCGGAGCAGCTCGTGGAGATCCTCGCCGGGACCGGCGTCCGGCGGGTGTACGGGGTCGTCGGCGACAGCCTCAACCCGGTCATCGACGCGATCCGCAGGACCGGGGGGATCGACTGGGTCCAGGTGCGCAACGAGGAGAGCGGCGCCTTCGCCGCCGGGGCCGAGGCCCAGGTCACCGGGCGGCTCGCGGCGTGCGCGGGCAGCTCGGGCCCCGGGAGCGTGCACCTGGTCAACGGGCTCTACGACGCACACCGGAGCATGGCGCCGGTGCTGGCGATCGCCGCGCACATCCCCAGCGGCGAGATCGGCACCGGCTACTTTCAGGAGACCCATCCCGACCGGCTGTTCGCCGACTGCAGCCACTACAGCGAGCTGATCTCCAACGGCGCCCAGATGCCCCAGGTCCTGCGTACGGCGATCCAGCACGCGGTGGGCCTGTCGGGCGTCTCGGTGGTGAGCCTGCCGGGCGACGTCGCGGGGCAGGAGGCGCCCGAGGCGTCGGCCGGGCCCGCCCCGGTCGCCACGCGGCCGGTCGTCCGCCCGGCCGACGAGGAGATCGCGGCGCTCGCCCGGCTGGTCGACGGGGCCCGGCGGGTCACCCTGTTCTGCGGCAGCGGGACGGCGGGGGCCCATGACGAGGTCATGGCCTTCGCCGGGAAGGTGAAGTCGCCGGTCGGCCACGCCCTGCGCGGCAAGGAGTGGATCCAGTACGACAACCCGTACGACGTCGGCATGTCAGGGCTGCTGGGCTACGGCGCCGCGTACGAGGCGATGCACGAGGCCGACCTGCTGATCCTGCTCGGCACGGACTTCCCGTACCGCGCGTTCCTGCCGCAGGACGTACGGATCGTCCAGGTCGACGTGCGGCCCGAGCGCCTCGGGCGGCGCTCCCGGCTCGACCTGGCCGTGTGGGGCGACGTCCGCGAGACGCTCCGCGCGCTGACCCCCCAGGTCGCGGAGAAGGACGACCGGCGGTTCCTGGACCGGATGCTGCGCAAGCACGCGGAGGCTCTGGAGGGCGTCGTGGCGGCCTACACCCGCGGGGTCGAGCGGCACACGCCCATCCATCCCGAATACGTCGCGTCGGTCCTGGACGAGGAGGCCGCCGACGACGCGGTCTTCACCGTGGACACCGGCATGTGCAACGTCTGGGCAGCGCGCTACATCTCGCCCAACGGCAGACGGCGGGTGATCGGCTCGTTCACCCACGGCTCGATGGCGAACGCGCTGCCGCAGGCGATGGGCGCACAGCTCGCCGGCGGCGCCCGCCAGGTGATCTCCATCTCCGGTGACGGCGGGCTGTCCATGCTCATGGGCGAGATCCTCTCCCTGGTCCAGCACCGCCTGCCGGTCAAGGTGGTGCTGTTCGACAACTCCTCGCTCGGCATGGTGGACCTGGAGATGATGGTCGCGGGCCTGCGGCCCCACGGGACGGGCTATCCCCGGACCGACTACGCCGCCATCGCCCGCGCGGCGGGGATGCACGGCCGGCGGGTGGAGGACCCCGCCGACCTGCGGCAGGCGTTGCGGGACGCGTTCCGGCACGACGGGCCCGCCCTCGTCGACGTCGTGACCGACCCGAACGCCCTGTCCATCCCCCCGCACATCACCGGGGAACAGCTCACCGGGTTCGCGCTCTCCGCCAGCAAGATCATCGTCAGTGGCGGCGTCGGCCGTATGATCCAGCTGGCCCGCTCGAACGTCCGCAACATCCCCCGTCCCTAGGTATCCCCTCCACCGATAGCGCAAAGTGTGACGTTGTCGGCCATCAGTGCATGGGTTTGTTCTGTTCTGCCCGCACGCGAAAAGATCGTCTCCTATAGTTTCGTGCCGAATATGAGTGGAGGTCGCGTGCGGTCAGGACGCCTGGTCGGGCTCGCGGTGGTCACCGCCGCTCTGCTCGGCGCGCTCGGTGTCCCCGGTGCCTCCGGTGTCGCGGCCGACCCCGACCAGCAGGCCAAACTCCGCAACCTGACGAAGCAGGCCGCCGACCTCGCCAAGGCGTACCGGGGGGAGATCCTCAGCCTGGAGGACGCCCAGAAGGCCGCGAGCAAGGCGTCCAGGAAGGTCGGCAGGCTGAAGACCGACCTGCGCTCGGCCGAGCGGCGGGTCGCCGAGTTCGCCCAGGCGTCGTACATGGGCGTCGGTCTCGACGGGCCGCAGCTCTTCACGACGACGGGCGACCTCGGCACGCTGTCGACGAGCGCGTACCTGTCCAGCGCCCGGTCGGAGCAGCTGATCAACGTCAGATGGCTGGTCGACCAGCAGAAGAAGGCGGCGAAGGACGCCGACGCCGAGATCGACAAGCTGCAGAAGCACATCAAGGACCTTCAGGCCAAGCGCCGCGACGTCGAACGGCGCATGGCCAAGTTCGGCTTCCAGACCCCCGACGCCGGAAGCGGCCTGACCTCGCGCATGGTCACCGTCCGGAACGCGATCATGCAGAACTTCCCGATGCCCTTCGGCGTCGGCTGCCTGCGCGCGGGCGACCCGGGCGAGCACGGCAAGGGCCGGGCCTGCGACTTCATGATGAGCAGCGGCGGGCGCATGCCGGACGTGGTGGCCAAGGAGCGGGGCGACGCCCTGGCCAAGTGGTGCATCGACAACGCCGACCAGTACGGGATCATGTACATCATCTGGCAGCAGCGGTTCTACGACATGCGCACCGGCACGGGCTGGCGGACGATGTCCGACCGCGGCGGCATCACGGCCAACCACTACGACCACGTCCACGTGTCGGTGCTGTGAAGCCGATCACGCCGAGCCCGATCACGCCGAGCCCGATCACGCCGAGCCCGATCACGCCGAGCCCGATCACGCCGAGCCCGGTCACGCCGCGGGCAGCCTGAGCAGGCGGGACAGCACCTCCGGGAGGTCGCCGGGAGTGGTCCCCCGCCAGGCCACGATCCCGTCGGGGCGCACCAGCAGCGGCCCGTACGGCCAGCCGTCGATCAGCCGAGTGCTCAGGGGAGTGCTCAGGTCGGCGCCCGCCGCCTCCCACGCGGTGTCCTGCGCGCCGGCCAGCACGGTGAAGCGGGACTCCACCAGGTCGAGCGAGGACACGCCGTCGGCGACCCACATGTGCGGGACCCGCGAGCCGACCGACCCGTCGAGGTCCAGGGCCACGTCCTCGGTCGACGGCAGGTCCCGTACGTCGGCGCCGTACCGGTATCCCACGTGCGCGACCAGGGCGTTGACCGCGCCCACCTTGGCCCGCTCGGCCGCCATGGCGGGGCTGCGGTCCCAGTGCAGGCGCGGGTCGCGCAGGCGCAGGAGGGCCTGCTCCATGGTCATGGCGGCGACCGGCCGCCGTTCCTCGTCGTAGGTGCCGAGCAGCGCGGGGCCCGCCTCGCCGCGTAGCACGTAGGCCAGCTTCCACGCCAGGTTGTGGGCGTCGGCCACCCCGGTGTTCAGGCCGAACGCCCCCAGCGGCGGCACCACGTGCGCGGCGTCCCCGGCCAGGAAGACCCGGCCCACGCTGAAGCGGTCGGCGACCTGGGCGCGCACCCGCCAGGGCAGCACGCTGACGATCTCGACCTCCAGCCCGGGGTCGCCGGCCGCCGTCCGGATCAGGTCCGCCGCGCGGGCGGGGTCGGAGCCGGTGTGGAACACCCACTCCTTGTCGCCGTCGATCGTCACGAGCGTTCCCCGGGCGTCCGGATGGGTGATGTCGCAGACCGCGAAGGCGGTGTCGCCGATGATGCGCCGCAGGTCGGCGCGGAACAGAATGTTGTTGGTGACCGGCCCGAGGACGCCGGGACCGGACACCCCGACGCCGAGCGCGGGCCGCACCGCGCCGCGCACTCCGTCGGCCGCCACCAGATAGCGGGTGCGCGCTGTCCACTCGCCCTCCGGCCCGTTCAGCACGACGGTGACGCCCTCGGCGTCCTGCTCGAACGACACCAGCTCGGTGCCGTAGGAGACCGTCGCCCCGCGCTCGCGGGCGGCGGCGAGCAGCACGCCGTCGAGCCGGTTCTGCGGGCACGTGCCGCGCAGCCGCGCGGGGGTGAGGGCCGGCGCGGGGTAGACCTGCGCGCTCGGGGTCATCGAGGTGAAGTCGGCCTCCGTGAGCGTCTTCACCGAGATCTTGCCGAGCGACGCCCCCATCGCGTCGATGGCGACGGCGTCGACGGCGTCCGCGAGGCCCACCTCGCGCAGGAACTCCACCGTCCGCATGCCCACTCCGGTGGCCCTCGGGTGCGCCTGCGGCCCGGCCTGGCGCTCGGCGACCAGCGCGTGGACGCCGTGGTGAGCCAGGAAGACCGCGGCGCTCAGCCCCACAGTGCCGCCGCCGGCGATCAGAACGTCATGCATGATTCCCTCCGTGGGAACAGTGTGCCCGAATATGGGAACACTGTACCCAGAATCGTATGATGGGCGCCAGAGGAGGCCGTCGATGTCACTGGTGTGGAGCCGCGAGCCGTACAGCCCCAAGAGGCATGCGATGAGCGTCGAGCGGGTGGCCGGCGCGGCCGTCGCCATCGCCGACGCGGAGGGGCTCGACGCCCTGTCGATGCGCAGGGTCGCCGCCGAGCTGGGCTCGGGCACGACCTCGCTGTACCGCTACGTCAGGAACCGCGACGAGCTGCTCGACCTCATGGTCGACGCGGTCAGGGGTGAGGAGGCGCCGCTGCGCCTCTCCGGCGACTGGCGGTCCGATCTGGCGGCGGTCGCGCACGGGCAGCGAGCGCTGATGTTGCGTCACCCTTGGCTCGGCTCGCTGCTCGGGACCCGCCCCGCGCTCGGGCCCAACTCGCTGCGCCGGATGGACGACGCGCTGGCCGCCGCGGCGGAGCTCACCTCGGACGCCACGCGGGCGGCCAACGTCATCGGGCTGATCCGCGACTACGTGCTCGGCGCCGTGTCGAGGGAGCTCGCCGAGCTTGAGGCGCAGCGCCGCACCGGCCTGAGCATGGAGGAGTGGCGCGCGGGCGTGGCGCCGTACATCCGTGAGATCGTCGCGGGCGGCGCCTACCCGCATCTGGCCAAGCGGATCGTGGAGGCGCGCGACCTGAGCTTCGCCGAGCAGTTCGCCTACGGCCTCGACCGCGTCCTCGACGGGATCAGCGGGGAGTGAGCCCTTCCGGCGCGGGGGCCGAGCCCTTCGCGGATCGCCACGTGTCGGCGAGCAGCGCGAAGATCACCTCGTCGAGGAACTCGCCGTTCACCCACGCGGCGCGCCGCAGCGTCCCCTCCTGGGTGAACCCGGCACGGGTGGCCGCGCCGATCATCGCCGCGTTGTCGGCGAGCGTTTCGAGCTGCAGCCGTTGCAGGCCGAGCACCGCGAAGCCGTAGTCGCACAGCACGCGGACGACGTCCACGCCGAGCCCGCGTCCGCGGAACGCCGGCCGGAGCGAGATGCCGAGATGCGCGCTCCTGTTGTGCGTGTCGATGTCCCACAACAGCGCCTCCCCCGCCAGCTCGTCGTCTTCGAGTGACACGACGGAGAAGGGCGCGGCGTCATCGCGGGGATCGGTGATCGCGTAGGGAGACGCCGCCGAGCCGGGCGAGGTGGGGCGCCAGGGCCGCGTGTCGGATCGCGACCGCGTGGCGACGTCGTCGTGAAGCTCGGAGTGCAGCACCGGGACATCGGACTCGTGCCGGGCCCGGAGCCCGACCTTGCTTCCTCGCAGCATGCGCCGTGTCTACCCCACCGGCTCCAGCGGGATCAACTCAATTGTCCGAGCATGCCCTTCAGCCAGTGGTAGGACGCCTTCGGAGTGCGTTCCTGGGTCTCGAAGTCGACGTGCACCAGGCCGAACCGCTGGTGGTAGCCCTCGGCCCACTCGAAGTTGTCGAGCAGCGACCAGACGAAGTAGCCGCGGACGTCCACGCCTCGCGCGCGCCGCATCGCCTCGATGTGACCGTTGAGGTAGGTGATGCGCTCCTGGTCGTCGATCCCGTCGTACGAGCAGCCGTTCTCGGTCACGTAGACGGGCGGCAGCGCCGTGCCGTACGTCGCCTTGAGTGACTCCAGCAGCTCGCGCAGCCCGTCGGGGACCACCGGCCAGCCGAAGGCGGTCGTGGGGTAGCCGGTGACGCCCGCGTCGTGGAACGGCAGGCCGCCGGCTCCCGGCCCGGCGATCCGGGTGGGGTTGTAGTAGTTCACGCCGAGCCCGTCGAGGGGCTGGGCGATCGTCTCCAGATCGCCGTCGCGGACGAAGCCCCAGTCCTCCAGCCCGTACGCCGACATGTCCGGGTAGGTGCCGAGGAGGACGGGGTCGTTGAACAACCGGTTGTGCAGCGCGTCGTAGGCCGCGGCGGCGGCGAGGTCCTCGGGCGAGTCCGAGGCGGGCCACACGGGCGTGCAGTTGTTGGTGATCAGCACGGTCCGCGCGCCGGCCGCCCGCAGCGCCCGCACGGCGAGACCGTGCCCGAGGAGCTGGTGATGAGCCACCGGCAGCGCGTCGAGGAAGAGCGTCCGCCCCGGCGCGTGGACGCCCAGGCCGTATCCGAAGGTCATGTGGACGAACGGCTCGTTGAGGGTGATCCATGTGCCGACCCGGTCGGCCAGCCGCTCGGCGACCAGGGCGGCGTAGTCGGCGAAATACGCCGCTGTGTCGCGGTTCATCCAGCCGCCCTCGTCCTCCAGGGCCTGCGGCAGGTCCCAGTGGAACAGCGTGGGCACCGGGACGACGCCGATGTCGCAGAGCGCGTCGACCAGCCGGTCGTAGAAGTCGAGCCCCGCCTGGTTGGCCGGCCCCCGGCCGGACGGCTGGACGCGGGGCCACGCGACGGAGAACCGGTAGGCGTTCAGGCCCGCCCCGGAGATCAGCGCCACATCCTCCGGCCAGCGGTGATAGTGGTCGCAGGCGACGTCGCCGGTGTGGCCGTCACGGACCCGGCCCGGCTCGTGGGAGAAGGTGTCCCAGATCGAGGGCCCTCGGCCGCCTTCGTGTACGGCCCCCTCGATCTGGTAGGACGCGGTGGCCGTACCCCAGAGGAACATCGCGCCGCCTCCATTGCTCATGAGTGGTGCTCATGTTAACGCGGGGGCCGTCACGGGGGTGGAGAATGTCGGAATGACGAACGTCACTGGGGGAACGTTACGACGACGGCCCGCTCAGCGCCGCAGCCAGGAACGGGTCGAGCGGATGCTCGACGAGTGCGCGCGGCTTCTCGACGAGGTCGGTTACGAGGGGCTGACCACCAAGGAGGTCGCCCGGCGGGCGGAGGTTCCGATCGGGACCTTCTATCAGTTCTTCACCGACAAGCAGACCCTGGTCCGCGCGCTCGCGCTGCGCAATCTGGACGCGTTCCTCGACCGGATGGCCACCCGGCTCGCCGACGAGCCGCTGTCCGGCTGGATCGGGGCGGTCGACCTCGGCATCGACGAGTTCGTCCGCATGAAGCGGACCACGCCGGGCTTCGGCGTCGTCGACTTCGGCGAGGTGCTGGCCGCCCCCGGCGGCCCCGCCCTCCCCGGCACCCAGCGGATGCTCGACACCGCCCTGGAGAACAACGTGGTCGTCGCCGACCACCTGCGGTCCCTCACCGTCGAGCTGCTGGGGGTCTCCCCGGACCCCGATCTGTCCCGGGCCTTCCTCGTGGCGGTCGAGGCGGCCGACGCCGTGCTCAAGCTCGCGTTCCGCGTCCACCCCGAAGGCGACCCCGGCCTGATCGCCGAGTGCAAGCGCCTCGTACGGCGCTATCTGTCCGACCACCTCGGGTAGTTCCTCGCGGGCCGAGGGGCCCGAACCGGCCACGGCGGGCCAAGGTGGATGAATGTTTCATCAAGCCCGAATCGGCGGAAATGCGTACACCGCCGATGAGCGCCTCCAGGGAGGACTTCCGGCGGACGGCCGGACTGGGGGAATCTTGACAGGCGGTCCGCCGGTCGTATGTGCTTCTGCACACCGCCGCCTCACATCAGTGGACTCAGCTACGTTGGCGAATCGATTCGCGCTCATTGGGACGACCCGCTGCCGAGTGACCCTCTCGTGCTGTTCCGCGATCGGGGCAGTCCGGTCCTCGGTGCTCGTCGGCTCAGAGCGCACTGTCTCCTGCCTTCTCCGACCCCCGCGGTTCTCCGAGCGCGGCTGTCTCCGCCACGCCCTATCCCCCAAGGAGTACGACAATGCAGCCTTCATCCGTTCCCCCATCGGGTCCCTTACGGGGCCGCGCGACACGTGGGTGGCGCTCTCGGACGGGCGTGGTCGCGTCTGTTGTGACGGCGCTGGCGACCGTCGTCGCCACCGCCCTGACGTGGTCGGCACCGGCCTCGGCGGCGACCGCGCCGCTCGTGGGCGTGGGATCGGGGCGGTGCCTGGATGTCAGCGGCAACTCCCAGGCCAACGGCGCGCTGACGCAGATCTGGGACTGTAACGGGGCGGCCAACCAGCAGTGGACCTCCACCAGCGCCGGTGAGCTGCGCGTCTACGGCAACAAGTGCCTGGACGTCAACGGCGCCGGCACCGCCGACGGCACCACGGTGCTGATCTGGGACTGCAACGGGCAGAACAACCAGAAGTGGCGCCTCAACTCCGACGGCAGCGTCACGGCGGTGGGCGCCAACAAGTGCCTGGACGTGTCCGGGGCCGCCACCGCCAACGGCAGCAAGGTGCAGATCTGGACCTGCCACAGCGGCACCAACCAGCGCTGGACCTACAACGGAAGCCAGCCCAGCCCCTCGCCGACCCCGACCGGATCGCCGAGTCCGTCGGTGACGCCGACCGGCACGTGCCCTCTTCCGTCGTCGTACCGGTGGACCTCGACGGGCGCGCTGGCGACTCCGAAGTCCGGGTGGGTCTCGCTGAAGGACTTCACCAACGTCGTCTACAACGGCAAGCACCTGGTCTACGCCACGACGCACGACTTCGGGTCGAGCTGGGGGTCGATGAACTTCGGCCTGTTCACCAACTGGTCGGACATGGCCTCCGCTCCGCAGACCAAGATGAACTCGGGCACGGTGGCGCCGACGTTGTTCTACTTCGCTCCGAAGAACATTTGGGTGCTGACCTACCAGTGGGGCGGGACCGCCTTCTCCTACCGGACCTCCAGCGACCCCACCAACGCCAACGGCTGGTCGGCGGCGCAGACCCTGTCGACCGCGAGTGGCACCGGTGCCGGCACCGGGCCGATCGACCAGACGATCATCGGTGACGGCCAGAACATGTACCTGTTCTTCGCCGGGGACAACGGCAAGATCTACCGGCAGATCATGCCGATCGGCAACTTCCCCGGCAGCTTCGGGTCCAGCTACACGCAGATCATGAGCGACACGACGAACAACCTGTTCGAAGGCGTCGAGGTCTACAAGGTCCAGGGCCAGAACCAGTACCTCATGCTGGTGGAGTCGATCGGCTCGCAGGGCCGTTACTTCCGCTCCTACACGGCCACCAGCCTGGGCGGGTCGTGGACGCCGCAGGCCACCAGCGAGAGCAACCCCTTCGCCGGCAAGGCCAACAGCGGCGCCACCTGGACCAACGACATCAGCCATGGCGACCTGGTCCGCAACAACCCCGACCAGACCAAGACCGTGGACGCCTGCAACCTGCAGCTGCTCTACCAGGGCCGCAGCCCCAGCTCCAACGGCGTGGACTACGGCCTCCTGCCCTATCGGCCGGGTGTGCTGACACTCCAGCGCTGACGGTGTGACGCGGGTCCATCTCGGGTGGTCCTGACGCACGGCGATCAGGACCGGGTGGATCTGGAGCGGGCGGGCTCGGCGCAAGGCCGAGCCCGCCCTTGTCATGGAGCCCGCCCTTGTCGTGTTTGTTGTGGAGAGAGCCCGGCATCCCGCCGTCCGGGGGGCGGCGGCGGCATGGTACGGCCCTCAAGCGCGCTGTGCGAATATCGACGGGTGGTCGTTTACACACCGGGTCAGGTGGCCGAGGAGACGGGGTTCAGCCTCGACACCCTTCGTTACTACGAGCGCATCGGGCTGCTGGAGCCGATCGGGCGCAACGCGTCAGGTCAGCGGCGGTTCACCGAGGAGGATGTCGGCTGGCTCGGCATGATCCGCTGCCTGCGGGACACGGGCATGCCGATAGCCGAGATGCTGCGCTTCGCCGAGCTCACCCGGGAGGGCGAGCACACCATCCGGGAGCGGATCGCGCTGCTCGCCGCGCATGACCGGAAGGTCGAGGCGCAGGTCGCGGACCTCCGGCGCAAGCATGAGGCGATCCAGCGCAAGATCCAGTATTACAAGGACGTGCTGTTCATCCCCGACTCGGTGTGCGATCGGGAGCGGGCGTCCTGATCAGACGGTCCGGTACGCCCGGGCCTGCAGGCTGTAGAGCTCGGCGTAGAGGCCGTCGAGGGCCATCAGCTGGTCGTGCGTGCCGTGCTCCAGCACGCGGCCGTGGTCCAGCACGTAGATCCGGTCGGCGTAGCGCACGCTGGCCAGCCGGTGCGTGATGAGCAGCACGGTGCGTCCGTCGGCGTGGCGCCGGATCCGCTCGAAGAGCGCGTGCTCGGCCCGGGCGTCGAGCGCGGCCGTGGGCTCGTCGCAGATCAGCAGCGGTGCGTCGCGGTAGAAGCCGCGCGCCACCGCGATCCGCTGCCACTGGCCGCCCGACAGCTCCTGCCCGTCCTTGAAGCGGCGGTCCAGCAGGGTGCGGTAGCCGTGCGGAAGCTCGGCGATGACCTGGTCGGCGCCGGCGACCTCGGCGGCCTGGACCACCGCGTCCTCGCCTTTCTCCATGCCCATCGTGATGTTGTGCCGGGCCGTCAGGGGCCAACGGGTGTGATCCTGCGCGATGACCGCGATCCTGCTCCTGAGCCGGTGGGGGTCGACTTCGGCGAGGTCGGTGCCGTCCCACAGCACACGTCCGGTGTCGGGGTCGTACAGGGCGGCGAGGATCTTGGCGAGCGTGGTCTTGCCCGACCCGTTCTCCCCGACGAGGGCGACGACCTCGCCGCGGTCGATGTGGATCGACACCCCCCGCAGGGCCGGGGTGGCCGACGCCGGGTAGGAGAACGTGACGTCCTCCACGGTGACGCGGTCGAAGCCGCCGGGCGCCTCGCGGATCCGCCGGGCGGGGGTCCGCGCCTCGGCCTGCGTGGCGAAGTCGAGGTAGTCGGTGAAGTAGAGCCCCTGCTCGTACAGCCTGTTGGTGGCGTACATCAGGTTCGCGAGTGACATTTGGCCCGACCGGATGGCGAGCACCGCGGTGCCCGCCACCGCGAGCGGCACCGCCCCAGCGGCCAGGAGCAGCCCGAGCGCCACGTAGACGGCGCCCTGGCCGATGCCGCCCAGCGCCTCGCCGACGATGCGGGCCAGGGTCTGCCGCCGGGCGAGGTCGAGCATCATCCGCTGCTCGGAACGGGCGACGCGGTCGAACAGCCGCAGGAGGAAGCCGCGCATGGTGAACGTGCGGACCTCGGCCGCCGTGTCCTTGTCCGCCAGCAGCTCCTCGATGATCCACTTGCGCCGCCGCTGGGGGATCAGCAGCAGGTCGGTCGTGTATCTCATGCGTGCTGAGCGGATCGCCGCCCAGGCGTCGGGGACGACGGCCAGCAGGAGCAGTGGCAGCAGCACGGGGTGGAGGACGCCGAGCACCCCGGCCGCCGCGACGATGCCCACCAGGCCGGTGAGCGTGTCGACGGCGGTCTGGACCACCATGTCGGCCATCTGCATGCCGCGCTGCCGCGCGCGCTGGAGGGCGTCGTGGAACTGCGGGTCGTCGAAGCAGATCAGGTCGACCTGGCTGGTCAGGCCGAACAGCCGCTCCTCGCTGATGCGCAGGACCTGCGGGCCGAGCCGGGACTGCGCCCACCCGGCGCCGGCCTGGAGAGCCGTGCGGATCGCGGCCGCCGCGCCCACCAGGAGCAGGCTCGGCAGCGCGGCCCGGATGCGGTCGGGCGTCGGCCCCGACTCGAACAGGGCGGTCAGCACCCCCGTCGTGGCCAGCAGCCCGAAGGCCGTGAAGAACCCGCCGAGGACGCTCAGCGCGACGGTGGCCACCGTGTCGCGCGGGCTCGCCTGCCATGCCATCGCGAGGGCCTGGCGGATCAGCCGGGGCAGCCGGCGCGCCACGGTCAGGAACCCCAGGCCCGCCATCGTCCCCGTGTGGCGGGCCCACCCCGGGGACTCCACCTCCGCGAGAGTGGGGATGTCGTCCGCGTGGTCGCCCAGGCTCCGCGACTCCTCTGTTCCCTCGAAACCCTCTTCCGAGATGGCCGCCATAGGAGCAGTGTGAACGCGGCCACCGACATTTCCCAGGCAATATCGCCGGGGTGTTCTCGTACGCGGAGCGGGGCGCCGGCGCCCGTGGACTCGGGCGTCCAGCGTATGCAGAGACGTTATCCGGACAAACTTGACGCCGAGCCGCCGGAAGTGGGTTGATTGGGCCCTGCTGACAACGTTGTCAGCGACGTGGTCGGGGGCCCGGTTATCCACGGGAAACTTTGAAGGGAATGTTGTGATGAGACGACGGTTGATGGCGGCCGTCGCGGTCTCCGTGGCAGGTCTGCTCAGCTTGTCCGCCTGCGGAAGCGGCGACGAGCAGGCGAGCGGAAGCAGCCAGGCCGCGCAGAAGAAGGTCGAGGTCTTCTCGTGGTGGACGGGCCCCGGAGAGGCCGACGGCCTCCAGGCGATGCGCAAGATCTTCGAGACGAATAACAAGAACTTCACGTTCTTCGACGCGGCGGTCGCCGGCGGCTCCGGTGACCAGGCCCGCGCGCTGCTGTCGAGCAAGCTCCAGGCGAACCAGCCCCCGGACACGTTCCAGGGCCACGCGGGCGCCGAGCTTCAGGGCTACATCAAGTCCGGCAAGCTGGAGTCCCTGAACTTCCTGTTCGACGAGCTCAAGCTGAAGGACGTCATGCCTCAGCAGCTCATCGACCAGATCTCCGTGCAGGGCCAGGTCTACTCGGTGCCGGTGAACATCCACCGCTCCAACATGCTGTGGTTCAACCCGGCGGTCGTCAAGGAGGCCGGCATCTCGGCCCCGCCCAAGACGATCGACGAGTTCATCGCCGACCTCGAGAAGGTGAAGAAGGCCGGGAAGATCCCGATCTCCATCGGCTCGCAGTGGACCCTGGTGCACCTGCTGGAGAGCGTCCTGTGCGGCTCCCTCGGCACCGACGCGTACAACCAGCTCTGGACGGCGAACGCCGACTGGTCCGGCCCCGCCATGACCAAGGCGCTGGAGAACTTCAAGACGATCCTGGGCTACGCGGGCACGCCGCAGGACGACTGGCAGCCGGCGGCCAAGCAGGTCGCCGACGGTGAGGCCGCCTACAACATCATGGGCGACTGGGCCTTCGGCTACTTCCGGAACCCGGCTCCGGGCGGCATCGGCAAGACCTCCCACAAGGACTTCGAGTGGGCCGCGTCCCCAGGCACGGACGGCACGTTCATGTGGTTGTCCGACAGCTTCACCCTGCCGAAGGGCGCCCCGAACCGCGACGGCGCCGTCGCGTGGCTGAAGGTGGCCGCCAGCAAGGAGGGCCAGGACGCCTTCAACCCGCTGAAGGGTTCCATCCCATCCCGCACGGACGTGGACAAGAGCCTGTACAAGGACTATCTGGCCTGGGACCTGGACCAGTGGGCCAAGGACAAGCTCGCCGGCTCGATCCAGCACGGCGTCGTGGTCAACGACGCCTGGCGTACCGCGATCACCGACGCGGTGGGCCTGTTCCAGCAGGACAAGGACGTGGCCAAGTTCCAGCAGGCGCTGGTGAGCGCCGCGAAGTCCAGCGGTCAGTAAGTTGATCTTCTGTACGGCCCACGCCGCGATCACTCCCGGGCGGCGCCCGGTGCGGCGTGGGCCGTACATGACTTGTGAGAGGTGCAAGTGACGCGGGTGCGCAGATGGCTCCCAGGACTGCTCCTGGTGACGCCGTCGATCATCCTCATCGCCGTCTTCGTGTACGGGCTGCTGGGATGGAACTTCAAGCTCGCGATGACGGACAAGCACGACGAGATCCCCGAGATCGCCGGGAAGTTCGTCGGCCTGGAGAACTTCACCGGCATCTGGAGCCAGGAACGCTGGACGATCTCCGTCCGGCACTCGATCGTCTTCACCGTCGTCTTCGTCCTCGGCGCGCTCGCCCTCGGATGGTTCCTCGCGTTCCTGATGGAGAAGGGGATGAGGGGAGAGAGCGGGTTCCGGGCGGTCTACCTCTTCCCGATGGCGATCTCCTTCATCGCCACCGGAGTGGTGTGGCGCTGGCTGATGAACAGCGGCACCGGCGAGCACGCGGTGGGCCTGAACCGGCTCTTCCACTACCTGGGGCTGGACTTCCTGCAGTGGCAGTGGTTCCGCGACCCCGACTGGGGGATGGCCGCGATGGCGGTCCCCGCCATCTGGCAGATGTCCGGCTACGTCATGGCGCTGTTCCTCGCCGGATTCCGCGGCGTCCCCGAGGACCTCCGGGAGGCCGCCAGGGTGGACGGCTGCACCGAGTGGGGCGTCTACCGGCATGTCGTGCTGCCGCTGCTGCGGCCGGTGACGCTGTCGGCGCTGATCATCCTCGGGCACATCTCGCTCAAGGTCTTCGACCTGGTCGTCGCCGTGTCGGGCAAGCAGATCATCACCGACGTGCCCGCCACCTTCATGTGGACGGCCGTCTTCGACTCGCACGACCCGGCCAAGGGCGCCACGATCGCCTCCTACATCGTCCTGTCCGTCGTGATCTTCGTCGTGCCGTACCTCGTCTGGAACGCGCGCAGGGGGAACCGCTGATGACCGCGCACGTCGCCGGCAAGCCGCGCCACGCCGCCCCCGCGCCCCCGGCGCCTCCCCGCGACCGGGCGGCGGTGATGCGGCGGGTGCGGCTCGCCCTGCTCATCCTGTTCGTTCTGATCTTCCTGATCCCGGTGTACGTGCTGCTGGTGATCAGCTTCAAACCGCTCGCCGAGGCCGATCCCGGGCAGGCGTGGAACCTCCCGAAGGTCTGGACGACCGAGGCCTGGAGCGTCGCCTGGGAGAAGCTCGAGCCCGGCATCGTCAACAGCTTCCTGCTCGCGATCCCCGGATCGCTCATCTCCGCCGCGCTCGGCTCGATGAACGGCTACGTGTTGTCCAAGTGGCGCTTCCCCGGCGCCGACCTGGTGTTCACGCTGTTCCTGTTCGGCATGTTCATCCCGTACCAGGGCGTGATGATCCCGCTGGTGCAGCTCATGGTGAACCTGGGCGACGGCCTCGGCATCGACCTGTACGGCGGGATCCCGGGACTGACCCTCGCCCACGTGGTGTACGGCATCCCGATCTGCACGCTGATCTTCCGGAACTACTACGTCACGATTCCCGACGAGCTGATCGAGGCGTCCCGGGTCGACGGCGCGGGAATGCTGCGCACGTTCCGGTCGATCGTGCTGCCGGTCTCCGGCCCGGCGTTCGCCGTGGTCATCATCTGGCAGTTCACCTCGATGTGGAACGACTTCCTCTTCGCGGTCTTCCTCACGGGGCCGACGTCATGGCCGACCACGGTCATGCTGAACAACATCGCGGGCGCCGTGACCACGCCGTACAGCCAGCAGATGGCCGCCGCTATCCTCGCGTCGCTCCCGACGATGATCGTCTATCTGCTGCTCGGCAGGTTCTTCATGCGCGGCCTCATGGCGGGCGCGCTCAAGGGCTGACGGCCCCTGGCGGGGTGGAGCATGTCACGCGGGAGCGCGGCGAAGGGCCGGCGGTCGCTCGCCCGAGCCCCGGGCGACGATCCGCGTGGGCAGCTCCACCCGCCGGGCCGGGCCGTCGTGCCCCGACAGACGCCGGAACAGCATCTCGGCCGCGGTCCGGCCGATCCGCCCCGGGTCCTGCGCCACGACCGTGATCCCCAGCAGGTCGGCCAGCTCGAAGTCGTCGAACCCGACGAGGGCCAGGCCCTCCAGGTCCGGCGTGTGGACGCCGGCCCGCCGGGGGCCGGAGGAGATCGCGATGAGGGCGCGTACGGTCTCCACGGTGATCCGCCCGTTGCCGGTGAACAGCGCGGTCGGCGGGTGCGGGCCGGTCAGCAGGGGGCGGAGGACGGCTCTCAGCCGCTCCGGCTCCGCCGGGCCCATCGTCACCAGCTTCTCGTCGTACGGCAGGCCGGCGGAGACCAGCGCCCTTCGGTAGCCGCGCAGCCGCTCGTTCGCGGTGAAGATGGCGGGGGAGTCGCCTACGAAGGCGATCCGGCGGTGGCCGTGAGCGATGAGGTGGGCGACCCCGGCCTCGGCGCCGCCCAAGTTGTCGGACACCACCGTGTCGGCGTCGAACCCGCCGGGCGGCCGGTCGGCGAAGACCACCGCGATCCCCGCGTCGGCCTCGGGGACGAGATAGTCGTGGTCGCCGCCGGCGGGCACGATGATCAGCCCGTCGACGCGCCGGGCGCAGAAGGCGAGCACGAGCTCGCGCTCCCTCGCGGGATCCTCCCGGGAGGATCCGGTGAACAGCAGGTGGCCGTGGTGGAGCGCCACATCCTCGACGGCCCGGCTGAGCCCCGAGTAGAACCCGTCGGCCACGTCCTCGATCACCAGGCCGATGCTGGCGGTGCGGCCCTGCCGGAGGGTGCGCGCGCCGTCGTTGCGGCGGTAGCCGAGGCGGTCGATCGCCGCCTGGACGCGCTGCGCCGTCGCGGCGTTGACCCCGGCCTCGTTGTTGACGACGCGGGAGACGGTCTTCAGAGCCACCCCCGCGGCGGCCGCGACGTCGTTCATGGTCGGACGGCCGTTTCTCGTCTCTCCCACGCTCGGATCATCTCTTATTTCAGGAGCGGTGACAACGTTGTCAAATAGTACGGAAGTGGGGGATTGTGTGGACATCGCGGTCTCCCGGGCCTCCGAAGAACGGCACCCCCGGAAGGGGCCTGAGCGCCTCAGTAGGGTGCAGGGATGATGCGGAAGATCGGCGGGAAGCGGGGTCTGGTGCTCCTTGTGGCGGGGTTCCTCCTGGCCGCCCTGAACCTCAGGCCCGCGCTGGCGGGGGTGTCGCCGCTGCTGCCCGCCATCATGGAGGATCTCGGGCTGAGTGCCGCGGAGGGCGGCGCCGTCACCACGGTCATGGTCCTCTGCCTCGGCCTGCTCGGCCCTCTCGCGCCCGCGCTCGCCACCCGGCTCGGGCTCGACCGCACGCTGCTCGTGGCGCTCCTGCTGCTCGCCGCCGGCGTCGCCCTGCGCAGCGCCGCGGGCTCGCCCGCCCTGTACGCCGGAGCCGCCCTGGCCGGGACCGCCGTCGCCGTCATGAACGTCGCCATGCCCGGCATCGTCAAGCAGCACTTCCCGGCCAGGATCGGCATGGCCACCGGCGTCTACGTCTCCGTCATGGTGGGCGGGGCCGCCCTCGCGTCGGCGGTGATGGTCCCCCTCGCAGAAAGGACCGGCTGGCGGGCGGCGGCCGCCTCACCGGCCCTGCTCGCTGTGGCGGGCGCGGCGCTGTGGGCCCCTCAGGCGCTGCGGGCCCGGCGGTCAGGCCCGGCTCCCGGCCACCGGCCGTACCTGACCCTGCTGCGCGGCAGGACGACCTGGTTCGTGATGGCGTTCATGGGTCTCCAATCCCTCACCTTCTACGTGATGCTGGCCTGGCTGCCGACGATCTTCCAGGCCGCCGGGCTCCGGGCCGACCAGGCCGGATACCTGCTCGGCCTGACCAACTTGGCCCAGATCGCGGCGACCCTCACCATGCCGCTGCACGCGGGCCGCTCGCCCTCCCAGGTCCCGCACGTCGTGGTGGCGGCGCTGCTCACCATGGCCGGGTACGCCGGCGTCCTGCTCGCGCCGGCGACCCTGCCGTGGTTGTGGATGGTGGTGCTGGGGCTCGGCCAGGGCGCCTCGATCGCCCTCGCGCTGCTGATCATCACGTTGCGGGCGCCGGATCCGGCCTCCGTGACGGCGCTGTCGGCCGTCGCCCAGTCGAGCGGCTACGTGCTCGCCGGGCTCGGCCCGCTCGCCATCGGGCTGATCCACCAGCTCTCGGGAGGCTGGACGCTTCCCCTGCTCACCGGGCTGGGAGCCTGCGTCCTCCAGCTCGGGGCGGGCGTGGTCGCCGCCCGTCCCACCACGGGGCGCGTGCCCGCCGTCACGCGGGACGATCTACGCTCGTAGCCATGCCCCTCGACGCCCTGACCTCGCACCTCACCGGCCTCGCCCGGGAGCGCGGCGGTGTGCTGGGGGTGGTCCCCGGCCTCGTGACCGAGCCCGGCCCCGGCTGGATCCCCGCGCCGGATCTTGCGCGGGAGCCGTACGACGGGCTGCTGGCCCTGGTGGACGAGACCGCGGAGCGGTGGGGAGCGCCGCGGCACGTGGCGGCGGCGCTGCTGTGGAAGACGTACGGATACTGGCACACGCTGCCGATGGCGCTCGGGTGGGCCCTCGGGCGGCGGGTGCCGCTGATGCGCTTCGGCGACACGCTCGTGAGGTCCTCGGAGGCGGGGGTGACCGTCGCCGCCCGGACGGTGACGGTGGCGGTCCTGCCGGGCGACCCGCTGGCCGGCGCCCCGGGCACGGTCGTGACCGCCGACCTGGGCGCGGCCATCCGGGAGGCGCTCCTCGACGGCCAGCGGCCGCTGATCAGGGCACTCGGCGCGCTTACCAGGGTGGGCGAGCGCACGCTGTGGGGCTCCACCGCCGAGGGAGTGGTGCATCCGCTGCTGAGATCCGGCTCGTACGACGAGGCGGCCCGGCTCCTCAAGGAGATCGGGGAGCCGGTGGAGGGCCTGGTGGTCCCGGACGGATCCGGCTACCGCCGCCGCACCTGCTGCCTGTGGATCACGCTGCCGGCGGCCGATCCCTGCGCGAGCTGCTGCGTCGCCTGAACGCGGCAGTCGCCTGAACGCGGCAGTCGTCTAACGCGGCAGCAGGTGGAGGTCGATGTCGATGGGGAACGGCTGGTCGACGGTCATCCGGGAGTGATGGACCCCGGTCACCTGGTAGGCCCCGCCGGCGGAGTCGAGCGCGTAGGAGTAGACGAACGGCCGGTTCGCGGTGTTCTCCACCCGCCAGAAGTAGGGGATCCCGGCGGCGGCGTAGTGCCGCGGCTTCAGCTCCCGGTCGGGGAGCTCCGACTCGGGGGAGACGACCTCGATGACGAGCCGCACCTCGTCCGCCCAGAAGCAGGACCGGTCGTCGTCAGCCGCCGCGAGGTCGTCGACCAGGGCGACGTCGGCGCAGGTGCGGCGGCGCGCCGAGCATGACGTCCATGCGGGTCACCGCGATGACGTCGCCGGGCGCCTGGGCGTTGAGGGCGGTGCGCAGGCCGTACAGCAGGCGCTCGTGGAAGCGCCTCTGGGGTGCTGTCGAGACGAGGATCCCGTCGACCAGCTCGGCCTGCGGGCGGACGTCCGGCCCGCCGGGGGCGCGCCGGAGTCCACGTTCCTCTGACGGCGGGTAGGGCCAGTCATCGAGCACGCTTGTCATGAGTCCAAGCGTAGCGCCGCTCTGTCACCCAACGTGTTCGTTGCACTACTTCGCCGGACCGGGCCGGCCGTATCGGCCCGGCCCGGCGGCGCGTCTACGCCGGGTCGACCGGGCGCAGCTCGTCGGCGTAGCTGACGGAAAGGCGGCGCATCATCCCGTCGTCGGCGATGGAGTACTGCCCCATGCGCCACAGCGGCGGTGAGTAGGCGTGGATCGAGACCGTGCCCGGCTCCTCGCCCGTCAGCCGGTGGATGTGATCCGGGCCGAAAGAGAGCGATTGGCCCTCGGTCACGGTGGTCTCCAGGTGCTCCCCGCCGATCCGGGGGTTGGACTCCTTCAGCTCGCCGGTCACCACCCGCACCGCTCCCGACGAGATGTCGTGGTCGTGCCACCCGGTGTCGTCACCCGGCCGCCAGCACAGCAGCCACACGTCCACGTACGCGTCCCGGTAGAGCGAGGCGTAGTGACGGCCGCCGTCCTCGGCGCCGCTGAAGTTCAGGTGGCCGTCCCACAGCTCGGGCCGGGCGGCCAGCTCCTCCACCAGCGCGCACAGCTCCCGCCGGTCCAGCGCCCGGGCCGGGAGCCCTTGGAACGGCGCCTCCGCCGGAAGGCTCTCGAAGGGAGCACAGGTGGCGGCGACCTGGATGGTGGAGGTGCTCATTGCTGCGGCTCCTTTCGTGACAGCAAGCGGCCGGCGTTGGCCGAATGGATGGCGTGGCGGGCGGCGTCCCCGAGGTCCGGCGACGGCGCTTCGGCGTACGGCTGGTCCGAGCCGGTGACGACGACGTCGATGCCGAGCTCACGGATCACCGCGTCGATGGCCCGGGGGCCGTAGGAGGAGGTCTCGACGAACAGGCCGGGGTCCACGAGCCCCCGGCCGGAGCCGCCCCGGTTGATCTGGCGCTCCGAGTGGAGCGGAGCCAGGCCGGCGAGGAGCGCGAAGCACACCTTGAGCCGGGGATGCCGGGGGCGGCCGAAGGCCTGGAACGCGTACCAGGCGGCGTGCATCTGCTGCACGTACGGGACGACCGCGGCCCACCAGCGGGGGCCCGTCGCGCCGGCGGCGGGCCCCGGGTGGACGAACAGCGGAAGGCCGCGCGCCTCCAGCACGTCGAGCAAGGGGGCGGCACGGCCCAGGCCGGCCTCGTCCTGGAGGGCCGTCGCGGGGAGCTGGAGCCCGGAGAAGCCCTCGTCCAGCGTGCGCGCGAGCCGTACCGGATCGGCGTCGGTGACGGGGGCGGCGGCCCACGCACCGAACGGCGCCGGGAGCTCCAGGGCGCCCTCGTGGTAGGCGTCGACCAGCGGCCACGCCTCCTCGGGCGGGAGGTGCTCGACGCCGAGCGGGCTCGACAGCGACACGAGGGCGAGGTCCAGGTGGGCGTTGCGCTTGCGCCGGGCGTCGACGTCGTGGTCGGCGGGGTCCACCTCGTACGGCGCCTCGCCGTCCAGCGTCAGCGTCCACCCGTCGAGCAGCGGCGGACGGGTGCGGCGGCGCAGCGCCGCGAGGAACGAGGGCGTCCACAGGTGCTGGTGTACGTCGACGCTCATCGTTCCCCCTTCCAAAGCTGTATTCCCTACTGATAATACATGTAATACGAAGCGTCGGCGGACGTCAAGCGCGTGAAGCGATTCACTGATCCGTTTCAGTGAAACGCTTCACCTCTTGCGGTGTCAAGACGGAGAGCGCCGTCCGGAATAGGCTGACCTGGTGGCCCAGCGCAAGCGTGCGACGATCCGCGAGGTGGCTCAGGCCACCGGCCTGAGCCCGGCGGCGGTCAGCTATGCCCTCCGCGGCCTGCACGTCTCGGCCGAGACCGTCCAGCGCGTACGGCGGGCGGCCGCCGAGCTGGGATACGAGGCGCATCCGATCGCCAGGGCGCTCGCGAGCGGCCGCACCGGGATGATCGGGCTGCTCTGCGGCTCGCTGGAGGACCTCTGGCAGCAGTCGCTGGCCGTCGGCATCGGGCGCGCCCTGCGGGACAAGGACCGCTACGCCCTCATCCTCGACGCGGCCGGCAACCCCGCGCGTGAGCGGACGCTGGCCCTCCAACTGCGGGACCAGCGGGTCGACGCGCTGATCGTCCAGCCGGTCGACCCCGCCGCCCTCTTCTGGGGCGATCTCGCCGAGGGCCTGCCGATCGTGGCGATCGGCGACGCGCTCAGCGGGGGGCGCGGCGCCGCGGAGGTGGTCTTCGACAACCGGAGCGGGGTCACGATGGCCCTGCAGTACCTGCGCGACCGGGGGCACCGGCACGTGGCCGTGCTCACCCCGACCCGCTCCAGCACGCCGGACCGGCCCGCCGACGTGCACGTCATCGCGGAGGGGCGGCGGCTCGGCCTGGAGATCGCGGTGCGCACGTCGGGGCAGGGCGTCTCCGAGGCGGCGCAGGTCGCGGAGGAGTTCCTGGCAGGCGCCGACCGGCCGGCCGCGGTGTTCTGCTTCTCAGACTCCATCGCGTACGGCGTCTACAAGGCGGCGGCCCGGCTCGGGCTGTCGATTCCCGGGGACGTGGCCGTCATGGGGTACGACGACCACCCGATGTCGGAGCTGCTCGGGCTGACCACGGTGAACTGGGACATCGACGGCATCGTCCGCGAGGCAGTGCGGCTGGTCGTCGCCGCCTCGGACGGCACCCTCCGCAGGCGCCGCATCGTCCAGGCCCCCGCCCTGCGGGAACGCCGCTCTGTCTGACGCCCGCCGGCCGGGGGCCGGCGGCGCTAGTCGTCGCCGAGGATCATGTTGAGGACCCAGCTGATGATCGCGACGATGATGGCGCCCCAGAAGGCCGCCACGAACCCGCTGACGTGGAAGGGGACGTCGAGCTTGCCCGCGAGCCAGCTCGTGAGCAGGAGGAGGCCGGCGTTCACCACGAGGGCGAACAGGCCCAGGGTGAGCACGTAGAACGCGCAGCCCACGGTCTTGATGATCGGCTTGAGGACGGCGTTGACGATGCCGAAGATCAGCGCGACCGCGAGGAGCGTGCCGATCCGCATGGCGGTGGTGTCGGCGTTGACCGTGATGCCGTCCACCAGCTGGGTGGCCGCCCACAGGGCCGCCGCGACCACGACGATTTTGAGTATGACCTTCACGGAAAAGATCCTTCCATGCTGCGGCAATATGTGCGCGCGCACCTGTGGAAAGCCCGCTCCCGGGAGCGTCTCACCCCGGCCGGAAGGCAGAGCCGGGCCGGTTGGGACCCCCGCACTGCCGCGATATGCCGCGTTGTGATCGGATGGGGTGGTTCAAGCCGAGCAAGGGAGCGACGATGAAGACACGCGAGATCCTCCTGGCCGCCCGCCCCACGGGCTGGCCCGAGCTCTCCGACTTCGAGCTCGCCGAGCGCGATCTGCCCGGCCCGGCCGAGGGGCAGATCCTCGTGCGCAACCTGTTCATGTCGGTTGACCCGTACATGCGGGGCCGCATGAACGACGTCAAGTCGTACGCGCCGCCGTACCGGCTGGGGGCGCCGCTTGAGGGCGGCGCGGTGGGGGAGGTCGTGGAGAGCCGGGCCGCCGGCTTCGGGAAGGGCGACCTGGTCCTGCACAACCTCGGCTGGCGCGAGCACGCCCTGCTCGACGGCTCCGCCGCGCGGAAGGTGCCCGAGATCCCCGGGGTGTCGCCCTCGGCATACCTGGGCGTGCTGGGCATGCCAGGCCTGACGGCGTATGTCGGCCTCCTCGACGTCGCCGCCTTCAAGGAGGGGGAGGCCGTCTTCGTCTCGGCGGCGGCGGGAGCGGTCGGCAGCCTCGTCGGCCAGATCGCCCGGCTGAAGGGCGCCTCGCGGGTGATCGGCAGCGCCGGGTCGGACGCCAAGGTCGCTCTGCTGACGGAGCGCCTGGGCTTCGACGCCGCGTTCAACTACCGCGCCGCGCCGGTGAAAGAGCAGCTTGAGAAGGCCGCTCCGGACGGCATCGACGTGTACTTCGACAACGTCGGCGCCGATCACCTGGAGGCGGCCATCGACTCCCTCAGGCTGGGCGGCCGCGTGGCGCTGTGCGGGGCGATCGCCGGGTACAACGAGGCGGAACCGCCGCCGGGGCCGCGCAACCTCCGCCAGATGATCGGCAAGCGGCTCACCATGCGGGGCTTCCTGGTCGGCGACCACTACGACCGGATGCCGGACCTGATTCACGAGGTCGGTACCTGGCTCCGCGAGGGCGAGATCGTGTACGAGGAGACCGTGGTCGACGGGCTCGACAACGCGGCCGGGGCGTTCATCGCCATGATGCGGGGCGAGAACATCGGCAAAATGATCGTACGGCTCTGAACGTGTTTTCCCCAGGAGCCGGCATGATCGGCAAACCGGCGGGAAACTGCACCTGGAGGTGAGTTTGGATGGACGTGGAAGAGCTCGAGTCGCTGCCGGCGAAGGAGTTGCACGACCGCGCGGTGCGCTATGCCGTCCGGCACGGCGACTTCGCATTCCTGTGGGACCTGCTGAAGGCGATCCCGGCCGCCGAGGCCGCCACCGGCCACAGCGAGGAGACGGCAAACGACCTGAGCCGGGTGTCCGCCCTGCTCAGCGACGCGATGGCGGCCGGCGAGGGACAGCTCGGCGACGCGCTCCGGCCCGTCTACGTCGACTACCTCTCCCGGCATCCCGACGCCTGACCATCCCCGGTGCCGTCGTCAGGCGATTCCGTTCTGGTAGGCGTAGATCACCGCGTGGGTCCTGTCGCGGAGCTGCAGCTTTGCCAGGATGCGGCTGACGTGGGTCTTCACCGTGCCCTCGGCGACCAGGAGCCGATCGGCGATCTCCCGGTTGGACAGCCCCTGGGCGACGAGGCCGAGCACGTCACGCTCCCGCACGGTCAGCACGCCGAGCCCGGCGGTGTCCGCCGGGCGCGGCGCGGTGTCCACGAAATGCCGGATCAGGCGGCTGGTGACGGTGGGCGCCGCCACGTTCTGGCCGCTCGCGACGGTGCGTACGGCGGCGACCAGGTCGGCCGCGAGGGTGTCCTTGAAGAGGAATCCGGCGGCTCCGGCGCGCAGCCCGGCGTAGACGTACTCGTCGAGGTCGAAGGTGGTCAGGATGATCACATGCGGAGGGCTCAGGGGTTCCGCGGCCGCCCGCAGCCGGCGGGTGGCCTCGATGCCGTCGATGCCGGGCATGCGGACGTCCATGAGCACGACGTCGGGCCCGGTCGCCGCGGTGACCGTGAGGGCGGCGAGGCCGTCGGCGGCCTCGCCCGCCACGGTGATGTCGCCGGTCTCGTCGAGGATCATGCGGAAGCCGGTGCGCACCAGGGCCTGATCATCGGCGATCACGACGCGGATCATGCCGGAGCCTCCAGCGGCAGGACCGTGCTGACCTCGAAGCCGCCCTCGTGGCCGGGGCCGGCGTGCAGCGTCCCGCCGAGGGCGGTCACGCGCTCGGCGATGCCGCGCAGGCCGTTGCCGAAGACCGGGACGGGGACGCGCGTCCCGGAGTTGCGCACCCGGATGCGCAGCCGGTCGGCGGTGAAGCCGAGGTCCACCGTGCAGTCGCTGTCCGGTCCGGCGTGTTTGAGGATGTTGGTCAGGGCCTCCTGGATGATGCGGTAGGCCGACAGCTCGACGCCGGCGGGCAGCGCGGCGGGCTCACCGGTGACGTGGAACGCGACCGGGGTGCCGCCGGCCCGGACCTGCTCGATGAGCTCGGGCAACGTGGCCAGGCCCGGCTGGGGGGTGAGCTCCGCGCCGGGCTCGGCCCGTACGAGGCCGAGGAGCCGCCGCATCTCGGCCAGCGAGGCCCGGCCCGTGACGATGACGTTGGCCAGGGCGGCCTCGCTGCGTTCGGGATGGCGGCGCAGCGCGGCCTGCGCGCCCTGCGCCTGGATGACCATCACGGACAGGCCGTGCGCGACGACGTCGTGGAGCTCGCGGGTGATACGGCCGCGTTCGGCGGCCACCGCGAGGGCGGTGAGCTGCTCCTGCTCGCGCCTGAGGTCGGCGGCGCGGGCCTCCAGCGTGGCCAGGTGGGCCCTGCGGGTGCGCGCGTTGTCGCCCGCCGCCCACGCGATGCCCAGCAGCAGTGCAGGGACGACGGCCTGGGGGGCGGCCTGCACGACGGGGTCCCACCAGGCCGGTGTGGGCGCGTCGGGGTCGTGCGCGCTCTCCGGCTCGTCCGGGTCGAGGCCGGTCGGCTTGGATGATCGCACCGAGCCCGGCTCCGGCTTGGGCGGGTCGGGTGAATAGGTCAGCGATCCGGACGGCGGGACGAGCGCGTACTTGCCGAAAGCGCTGAAGGCGCCGAAGGCGACGGCCAGGCCGAACCCGCACAGGCCCACCTGGACGGCGACGAGCGCGGCCACCGAGACGCGCCGGGTGCGCGCGGTGCCGGCGAGCGTGTAGAGGGTGATCAGCGGCACCATGTCCGAGGGCAGATGGGACATGAACGGGGTCACGACATGCCCGGCGGAGCCCGCCACGGCGAGCGCCGTGGCCACCACCGGCCGGCGGTGGCGGAGGAAGACGGCCGCCGCCGTGGGCACGGCGGCCACCCACCACCACACCAGCAGCAGCCGCCACTCCTCCACCGATCCGAACTGCTTGACCAGCATGGCCTGCGCCGGCCGGTGGAGCATCACGTCGGCGCTCAGCAGCAGGCTGGAACCGATCACCAGGGCGACCAGACCGGCGTCGAGCAGCAGCCTTCGCGTGCCGGACGGCACCCCGGAGACTCGCACAGGGGCAGCGTATGCGTCCTGCGGGCGGGCCGGCGTCTGTCGTAAGACGTACTCCGGGGTCGGCCGGACGGCAGACGCGGCGGCCGGGGGAGCCCCGCCAGCCTTGGGGCCATGAATCACAGACAGGCTTTCGCGGCCCTCACCACCGCGGCCCTGGCGTTCGGCTCCGCCGCCTGCTCGTCCGGCGGCCCCCCGAAGGCGCCGGCCTCGCCCTCGCCGTCCCTCAACGTGATCCAGCAAGGGATGGCGGTCGGGAAGCGGTTCGCGCAGTGCGGGCGCGACCACGGCCACCCCGCCTTCCCCGATCCGATCGTCGAGGACGGCAGGGTCCGGTTCCCGGTCCCCGGTGAAGGAGCCGCCGTGAAGAACCAGATCAAGACCGTGGAGGACATCCCGGAGTGCCACAAGATCTTGACCGAGATGCCGTCGCTGCTGAACATCCGTCCCCGCAACCCTCCCGCCGCCGCGGACATGGTGAAGGCGCGGAAGTACTCCGATTGCATCCGCCACCACGGCATACCGGAATGGCCCGACCCGAAGGCCGACGGCTCGTTCCCGGTCTCGGGGACTTCCCTGGAGGAGAAGTCGCCGCGTGTCAGAGCCGCCCGGGACGCGTGCGAGCAGTACGCCGTGGACTTCCCCTTCTCATGAGGACCACAGCGCTGATCGCCGCCGTGGCCGTCGTGCTCGCCGGCGCCGCGGGCACGTGGCAGGCCACGCGGGAGGATCCCGCGGAGAACGTCACGGCGCCGCCGGTGGCCGTGACCTCGGCGACGGTGAGCCGCGGCGACATCGTCGCCCGGACGCAGCTCGCCGGCGTGCTCGGATACGACGGCTCGTACACGATCGTCAGCCAGCTGCCACCCGGTGTGGTCACCGCCACCCCCCGCCCGGGTTCGGTGCTCAAGCGCGGCGCCCGCCTGTTCTCCGTCGCGGCGACCCGGGCCTGGCTGATGTACGGGTCGACGCCGGCCTACCGGGGCTTCGCCATGGGCATGAGCGACGGCGCCGACGTCAGGCAGCTGGAGCGCAATCTCGCCGCCCTCGGCATGGACCCCCATCACTGGATGACGGTGGACCGGCACTTCTCGGCGGCCACGGCGGCGGCGATCCGCCGCTGGCAGGCCGCCCACGGGGTGCCGTACGCGGCCCGCACCGGGAGGCTGGGGCCGGGGCAGGTCGTCTTCCTGCCGGGCGAGATCCGCGCGGGCCGGGTGCTCGCCGGCGCAGGCACGCCGGCCGGGCCGGGCACGCGGATGCTCAAGGCCAGCTCCACCACCCCCGTCGTCCGGGTCTCCCTGACCACCGACCGGCGTTCGCAGGTGCACGTGGGCGACGCGGTGCGGGTCACCCTCCCCGGCGTCGCCCGCGCCGTCAAGGGACGTGTCCGTACGGTGGGCAGGGTCGCCACGGCGCCCGCCGGCACGTCCCAGGGCGACGGCCTGGCCACCGTCCCGATGACGATCCAGCTGATCGGGCCGGGCAAGGCCGTGGCCGGTCTGGACCTGGCACCGGTGCAGGTCGGCGTCGTCAGCTCCCGCCGCAGAGACGTGCTGACGGTCCCCGTCACCGCGCTGCTCGCCCGTCCCGGCGGCGGCTACCAGGTCGCCGTCCTCGGCGGCTCCCGCCGGCTCGTGCCGGTGGAGCCCGGCCTGTACGACGAGGACACCGGCACGGTCGAGGTGAGCGGCGACGGCCTGAGCGAGGGCGCCCGGGTGGAGGTGCCGGTGTCGTGACCGACGTCGTGCTGTCCTTCCGGGGCGCGGTCAAGACCTATCCCGGCACGCCACCGGTCGAGTCCCTGCGGGGCGTGGACCTGACCGTGCGCGCCGGGGACCTGGTCGCGGTCGTCGGCCCCTCCGGCTCGGGGAAGACCACGCTGCTCAACCTGGCCGCGGGGCTGGACCGGCCCACCGGCGGATCGGTCGAGCTGGCCGGTCACCCCATCGAGACGCTGCCGGACCGGGACCTGTCGGGGCTGCGCGCGCACACCCTCGGCGTGGTGTTCCAGCAGTTCCACCTGCTGGACCACCTGTCCGCCGCCGAGAACGTCGCCACGGGGCTGCTCTACCGGGGCCTGCCGTCCCACCGGCGCCGCGCCGCGGCCCTGGCGGCCCTCGACCGCGTCGGTGTCTCTCACCGCGCCCACCAGTACGCCCGCACGCTGTCGGGGGGAGAGCGCCAGCGGGTCGCCATCGCCCGGGCCCTGGTCGGCCGTCCCGCGCTCGTGCTGGCCGACGAACCCACCGGCAACCTCGACAGCGTCAACGGCGACCAGATCCTCGGCCTGCTGCGCGACCTGAACGCGGACGGAGTCACCTTGCTCGTCATCACCCACGATCCCTACGTGGCGGCCGCCTGCTCCCGCCGGGTCGAGATCCGCGACGGCCTCATCGGCGCCGACACCCGGCAGGACCCCCGATGACCCCGCCCCTGACCCCGCCCCGGTCCCGTGTCCGGCCGGCCGATCTGGTGCCGCTGGCCACCGGCGGCCTGCGGAGCCGTCGCCTGCGGACGGCCCTGTCGACCCTGGGGATCGCCATCGGCATCGCCGCCATCGTCGCGGTGCTGGGCATCACCCGCTCCAGCCAGTCGGAGCTTCTCACCCGGATCGACCGCCTGGGCACGAACCTGCTCACCGTGGCCAACGGCACCACCATGGCCGGCGACGAGTCCGAGCTGCCCTCGACCGCCCGGGCCGGCAGCGCCCGCGCCGACGGCGTCCAGCGGGTCACGGCCACCGCCGCGCTCGAGGACGTGCACGTCTTCCGCACCGACCGCATCCCCGGCGCCGAGAGCGGCGGCCTGGAGGTGCGGGCCACCGAGCCCACCCTGCTGAGCACGCTGGACGGCCGGATGGCCGCCGGAGTCTTCCTCACCGACGCCACCAGCCGGTATCCGGTGGTCGTCCTCGGGTACCAGGTCGCGGCCCAGCTGGGGATCGCGCACGTCGGCCCCGCCACCCGCGTCTGGCTGGGCGGGCACTGGTTCACCGTCGCCGGCGTCCTGCTGCCGCTCGAACTGGCCCCGGAGATCGACCGGGCCGCCCTCGTCGGCGTCCCCGTGGCCGCCGGCCACCTCGGCTACGACGGTCACCCCACCCGTCTCTACATCCGCGCCGGCACCGGGCACGTCGCTCAGACCGCCGGCCTGCTCGCGCGCGCCGTCAACCCCGAGGCGCCCGAGACCGTGACGGTCAGCCGCCCCTCCGACGCCCTGACCTCCCGGGCCCTGGTCGCCGACTCCGGCACCTCCCTGCTCCTCGGCCTGGGCGCGGTCGCCGTACTGGTCGGGGGCATCGGCATCGCCAACGTCATGGTCATCTCCGTGCTGGAACGCCGGACCGAGATCGGTCTGCGCCGGGCCCTCGGCGCCACCCGCAGGCACATCGCCGTCCAGTTCCTGCTGGAGTCGTTGCTCCTCGCCTGCCTCGGCGGCGTCACCGGAATCACGCTGGGAGCTCTCATCACCTACGCGACCGCCCTCGACCGCCACTGGCAGCCGATCATCCCCTTGGCCGGTGTCGCGGCCGGACTGGCGGCCGCCCTGGTCATCGGCGCCCTCGCCGGCCTCTATCCCGCCGCCCGCGCCGCCCGTCTGGCGCCCACCGACGCCCTGCGCGCCGTCTGATCACCACCGCCCGGGTACGGTGTCTTGTCATGGGGTCTGTACGCGTAGAACGCACCGATGACGGATTCGTCGCCCGCAACGACCGCGGGGCCGAGATCGCCATGGGCTCGGGGGACGGGCTGTTCAGCCCGGTGGAGTTGCTGCTCGCCGCCGTCGGCGGGTGCAACCTCGTGACCGTTGAGACGCTCACCGATCAGCGCGGCCACCGGCTCGTACGGCTGGCGGTCGACGTGAGCGCGGAGAAGGAGAGCCCGACGCTGCTGAAGTCGGTCACGGTCGCGTACGACGTCGAGCTCCCCTCCGAGGAGTCGAGGGAGGTCTTCGAGGCCGTGGCGGAGCGGGTCCACGAGCGCCACTGCACCGTCAGCCGCTCGCTGGCCAGGGGGACCGAGGTCAAGCTCGTCCTGGGGGAGTAGCCGCGGCGTGTGTGGATGTAGGCCGAAAATCCACCTGCGTATGACGACTTCATGACAACTGCGCTTGTACTGTTGAAGCAAGTCCTCCAGCAGAGGACGACGCACGGACTTTATTGAATAAGGACGCGGATGGGGGAACCGCGTCCGGAAAGCGGGGGACCCGCCGGCTGCCTTTGGGGAGGGCATTCCTGGCGGAACCGCTTTGATCCGGAGCCGGGCAGTTGGGGGACTGCCCGGCTCCGGCATTTCCACGTTCGCGCACCCTGAAGCGGAGTATCCTCCGGGTAAAGTGGAGTGCACCTCCGTCTTCTGTATCGCCTGCGGCACCGCCCGCGTGGCCCCATCCGGACGCCGTCCTCCTCTCCCGCCCCCTCCTCTTCGCCTGGACAGGCCGCCGCGCCGGGAACCGGGCGGCCGTCCCCGCGTGGGCCGCACCCGCTCTTTGCTTCTCCTTGCCCATCGCGTTCTCGTGCTTTCGCGGTGCCGGAAAACGGGACGCGCGCCACCGGTAATGGGAGTTCCTTTGCCACGGCTTGCCCGGCCGCCCGGCTAATCGCGCACATTGCCGTATGTGCCGTTCACTTTCGCCGCGCGGGACGCACGGGAAGGGGAGGCCGCAGTAATGCGGTGTGCGCGCGCTTTCGTGGCGGGGGCTTGGGCGTAGGCCGGGCCTCTTGGCCTGCACGGGTAGATCTTCTGGGTGTTTTGAGTGTTTTGCTTTGCTCTGTCCTGACCTGTCGGGTAGTGTCGCAATTGCCGCCTAACCGGTGGTGGAAAGGACTTGGAGCGGAGCGCACGGTGGGGAGACCCCGCATCGATCTCCGTCCCGAGTGCCTCGGATCGCACTCCTGACTCACGACGGCCTTCCGGCCGGTCGCCATCGCCTCAGCGCCAACGCGCACGTCACGGGCGGTCGACACCGCTCGCCCGTGAACGTGGCCCGTCTCGCGGCCTGCCGACAACCGCAGGTTCCCAATGACGCATGGCCTCCCCTGTCGTCTCACGAAAGATCCCCATCCTTCATGAAGACTCTGTTTGACCTGCGCCCCCAGCGAAGCGTCCGTCCCCTGACCACACTCGTGTGCGTCGGCGCCCTCGGCGCGTCCCTCATGGCAGCCGCGCCCGCCTCGGCTGCCGTCCAGCCGGTCAACCAGCCCGTCATCACCGCCGCCCTCCCCGCCGTCCTTCGGGACGCCCTCCCCGCTGCCCTGCCCGCCGTTCTCCCCCAGAACGAGCAGGCCCTCCTCCAGGGCAGCACCACGGGCTCCTACTTCTGGGACGACGCCTCCGGCCGTCAAGGCGACACCGGGATGCCGGCGATCGGCAAGCCCATGCAGAAGGGGCTGTTCGCCAGCCCGAGCTGGCCGCTCGGCACCGAGGGCTACGTCTTCCACGGCGGCAAGCAGGCCAAGTTCTTCATCGGCGACCGGGGCCCCGGCGACCCGTCCGACAGCGGCGTCATGCTCGACATCGACGGCCAGACCTTCGCCGAGCTCACCGGCGCCACCTGGAACAGCGAGACGCTGACGGTGAGCGGCGACGCCGGGCACATCGACGTGCAGTACGTCGTCACCAAGTGGGGCGACGGCCCGGGCACCCGGGGCGCGCCGCTTCCCTTCTCCGCCGGCGCCTGGAAGAGCTGATCGCGGGGACGCTCCGCGATCACTCGCCGATGTGCGAGACGTCCGCTGGGCTGCTAAGGTTACGCACGTCGCGCCGCTAGCTCAGTTGGTTAGAGCAGCTGACTCTTAATCAGCGGGTCCGGGGTTCGAGTCCCTGGCGGCGCACAGTAGGAAAACCCCAGCTCGGTCCGCCGAGCTGGGGTTTTCGCGTATGGAGGCGTGGGTCGCATGTGGACCCGCGACGTGGCCGGATGTGCGGCCGCTTCCTTGGACGGTCGGCGCCGGGACTTCGTCGCTGCGACAATTGGCCCGTGGATGCGGACGTTGCACTCCTGGAGTGGCTGGCGGGGCTGGACGAGAAGGAGCTGGCAGGCGTGCTGGCCGTCCGGCCCGACGTGCTGCTGCCGGTTCCGCCGCGGAGGCTGGCCGAGCTGGCGGACCGGTTGGACGATCCCGAATCGGTGTACCTGGTGTTGTCCCGGTCGCCGGTCCCCTGCCTGGTGCTCGCCCAGGCAGTCCTCGTGGCCGCTCTCGCGGGACGGCCTCTCGCCGCCCTGATGCCCGAAGGGTTCGACTACGCCGGTGAGCTCGACGAGCTCGAGCGGCGTGCGCTGGTGTGGCGGGAAGGGGAGGGGCTCCGGATCTGCTCCGCTCTGCACGAGGTCCTGCCCGCCCCGCTGGGGCTCGGCCCCAGCCTCACCGAGATCCTCACACAGATCACCGTCGCCGAGCTGGCCGACCTGTTCAAGCGGCTGGGCGGCACGGGCACCGGCCGCAAGGCGGTGCTCGTCGACTCGATCACGGCGATCCTCGCCGACGACGAGCGGCTGGCACAGCTCGTCGCCCGGGCGCCGCAGGGAACGCGCGAGCTGCTCGACGACTTCGCCTGGCGGGGCCCTGCCCACATCCTCGACGAGCCGCCGCACGTCGGTTACCACGCGCGGCCAGGCCGGATGACCCCGGCCCGATGGGCGCGCGAGCACGGACTCATCTGGAGCGTGGACTGGGAGGGCGCTCACGTCATGCCCATGGAGGTGGCGCTCGCGTTGCGCGGGCGCGACTACCGGGTGGACGTCTCCGCCGAGCGGCCCGCGATCACGACCGGTCCCGTCGCCGCCGAGCTCGTCGCGCACGAGGCGTCCGTGGCCGCCCTCCGGGTCCTGGACCGGGCCGCGGCGCTGCTGGAGGCCGTGTCCGCTGAGCCGTTGCCCGAGTTGAAGGGAGGCGGCGTCGGTGTCAAGGAGGTGCGTCGTCTGGCGAAGCAGCTCGGCTGCGCCGAGGACGAGATCCGGCTGCTGCTGGACATCGCGGACGCGGCCGGGCTGCTGGCGGCCAACCCGGTGACCGAGGTGCGAATCCGGCGGTCGACCGAGGTGCGGCGCAACGGCGTCTCGCCGACCGACGGGTACGACGGGTGGCTGGCCCTCGGACCGGCGGAGCGCTTCGCCACGCTGGTCGAGGCATGGTGGGGACTTGCTGTCAGCCCCACACGGAGTTACGACGGCAAAGCGCGCACCCCGATGACCCCCGCCGGCCCGGGAACCCCGTCCAGTCTCATCCGGGAGGTGGTGTTCGGGCTGCTCCCGTCCGACGCGGAGGTGCGGCTGCCGCAGGAGGTGGTGGCGGCGGCGAGCTGGCATCTGCCGCTGATCTCGCCGGAGAGCGTCGCCGAGGTCGTCTCGGCGGTCCTGGCCGAGGGCAGGCTGCTCGGGCTGATCGGCGCGAACGCGCTCAGCCCGCTCGGTCTGGCGCTGCGTACGGGGTCCGTGGCGGAGGCGGCGGACAAGATGCTCGCGCAGGCTCGCCAGCAGGCGTTGTTCGGGGCCGACATGACCGCGGTGGTCACCGGACCGCCCTCCGCCGACCTGGCGGAGGTCCTCGACCGGGCCGCCGACCGCGAGTCCGGCGGTTCGGCCGGCACCTGGCGGTTCACTCCTTCCTCCGTACGGCGGGCCTTGGACGCGGGGCATCGCGCCGAGGACCTCCTGGCCGCCTTGACCGAGGTGGCCTCAGGCGCGCTGCCGCAGGCCCTGACGTACCTGATCAACGACGTCGCCCGCCGGCACGGGGAGATCGGCGTGGTCGCGCTGGGCTGCTGCGTGGTGGGCGACGATCAGGGGCTGATGGCGGAGCTCGCCGTTCATCGCAAACTCGCCAGGCTCCGGCCGCGGCTGCTCGCGCCCACCGTCCTGGCCAGCACGCTGAATCCGGCGCAGACTCTGGCCCTGCTCAGGGAGGCGGGGTACGCGCCGGTCGCCATGGAGGCGGACGGCTCGCTCGCCGTCACGACGCCGGCCATCAGGCGCGCCCCTCAGCGGCGGGCTCGCCCCAAAGCCCCGGTCGCCGGGCCGGAGAGTGCCGCGGCGTGGCTGATCGGCACGGCGGGCGTTCGAGAGCCCGAGCCCGGCTTCCACAGGCTGACCAAGCTCTTCACCCGGCACGCGACCGGGCTGGCGGCCGAGGCGCGCGCACGGGCGGCGATGGAGTTGCAGTACTACGGCCAGGCCAGGATCGTCTACGACGGCGAGAACCTCACCATCAGCAGCCCGGAGGCGCACGGCGCCGAGCTCGACGTCTGGTGTCACGAGACCGGCGAGTTCCGGCGCCTCGACCCGGCCAAGATCAGCGCCTTCGTGTCATGATCGGACCGTGCCGATCTCCGGCGACGGCCTGAGGAGGGCGCGTGGGACCATCCGAGCTCATGATGCCGGTACGGCCGGGCCCGGACCCGCGTGGCCGGGGGGATCGATGACCGGCCCGTCCGCGGCGCGGATCCAGCTCGACCCGCTCGCTGTCGAGGACGCCGAGGACATGGTGGAGGTGCTCGCCGGCGAGGAGCTGTACGCCTTCATCGGCGGCGCACCGCCGACCCTGCCGGAGCTGCGCTCCCGCTACGCCAGGATGCTGGCGGGGCCGCCGCCCGAATCCGGCCAGGAGTGGTTCAACTGGATCATCCGCCGCCTGTCCGACGGGCGGGCCGTCGGGACGGTCCAGGCCACACTCGCCGACCAGGGGCGCCGGGCGGAGATCGCCTGGGTGGTGGGGCTCGGGTGGCAGGGGCAGGGGTACGCGTCCGAGGCCGCCGCGATGCTCGTGGACCGGCTCGCGGCCCTGCGCGTCTCCCGGATCGAGGCGCACATCCATCCCGGGCACGAGGCGTCGATGAAGGTGGCCGCCCGCATCGGGTTGAGCCCGACCGACCGTTTCGACGACGGCGAACGCCTGTGGCGGCGTGACCTGCCCTCCGGAGGGTGATGAGCGTGCCGGGCTCCCCGAGGCAACTGTTTCCCGAGAGAGGAAATGGTTCGTCAGGAGGGCTTGCGCCAGGTCTCGTGGCAGGAAATCTGGTCGGGACCGTCGGCCGTCACCTTCGGCAACGAGGGCACCCCCTTCTACATCTCCGGCCCGTACGACACTCCCCGGCAGGTCCTCATGACGCTGAACCGCAGCGTGGGCAGGGACAACTACCACTTCGTGTCTGGCGAGCCGGAGTTCGGCGACCTCGTGTGACGCAGCGGGGCGCCGGGTCGTGAGGGCGCCGGGGGCCGGGGCCCTCACGTTCAGAACTTCACGGGGTGACGGCGGGACGCCGGGGCACGAAGAGGGCCGGAATGAGGCAGAGGGCGAGCAAGGCGAACGCCCACCGGAAGCTGCCCGCGAACGCGTCCGCCAGAGCGCCCGGATGCCCGGCGGCTCCGGCGAGGGTGCCCCCCGATCCGGGCACTCCGGAGCGGATGAGGATCTGCAGGACGATCGCGAGCACGGCCGAGCCCAGGGCGGAGGCCACCCGGATCACGATGGTGGCGGCGGTGGTCGCCGAGGGGATCGCGGCGGGGAGAAGGCCGCTGTACGCCCCGGCGGTCAGCGACGGGACGATCAGCCCGTGCCCGAGCCCCACCACGAACAACGCCGCGGCGAGGAAGGGCAGGCTCGTGGACGCGCCGGCCAAGGTGAAGGCGAACGTCCCGGCGAGCACGCAGGCGATGCCCGCGATGCCGGGCGCCTTCGGCCCGTATCGGTCGGTCACCCGGCCGGCGACCGGCATCGTGAGGATCGCGCCCACGCCGAGGGGCGCCACGAGCAGCCCCGCGTCGAGCGTCCCGCCTCCGCGCACCACCTGGTCGTACAGCGGCACGAGGATCAGCATGCCGAACATGCCGACGGAATAGAACAGCAGCGCCCCCGCGGACGTCCCGAAGGCCCTGTCGGCGAACAGGCGCACGTTCACCAGCGCCCGGTCGCCGCTTCTCAGCGAGTGGACGACGAAGGCCGCCAGGAGGGCGAGACCTCCGGCCACGCCCCAGACCACCCGCGCGTCGCCCGGACCCGCCCCCTCGCCCGCCTGCGCCAGCCCGTAGACGAGGGCCGCCAGCCCGGGTGACAGCAGCGCGAGACCGAGCGTGTCCAGGCGGCCGGCGGTGGCGCGCTCGCCGTCCGGCGGCAGCAGCCGTGCGGCGAGCAGCAGCGCGGCGGCGCAGACCGGAACGTTGACGTAGAACATCCAGCGCCACGCGAGGTGGTCGAGGAGCAGGCCGCCCAGCACCGGTCCCAGCGCGGGCGCGAGCATCGCCGGGATCGCGATCACGGCCATCGCCCGCCCCATCCGGGCGGGCCCCGCCGCGCGGGCGAGCATGGTCTGGCCGATCGGCATGAGCAGCCCGCCGCCCACACCCTGCACCAGGCGGAACGCGATGAGGCTGCCGGCCGACCATGCCATGCCGCACAGCACCGAGCCGCCCACGAACAGGACGAGCGAGGTGATCCACATCGTCTTGGCGCCGAACCGCTCCACCGCCCAGCCGGTGATGGGGATCGTCATGGACAGCGCCAGCGTGTAGCCGGTGATCACCCACTGGATCGTGGCCAGCGAGGAGTGCAGGTCACGGCCCAGGACCGTCACCGCCACGTTCACGATCGTCGTGTCGAGCACCGTCATGATCGCGCCCAGGGCCACCACCAGGGACGTCTTGCGGAGGGCCGGGTCGAACTCCGTCGCGGCCCGTGTGATCGTCATCTCTCGTCCCTTCGTACGCCGTATCGCAATACCGTACGCCGTAGCGCTAGTTTCGTACACCGTATCGCTGAGGTGGTACGCCGTACACTCGGGCGCGTGGGAGAGTCGACGGAACGGGCGAGGGGGCCCGTCTGGGCGCGGGACGCGGCCAAGCCGCGGAGCGCCCTGACACGTGAGGCCATCGTCACCGCCGGGCTGGCGATCGCCGACGCGGAGGGGCTGGACGCGGTGTCCATCCGGCGGGTGGCCGCCGAGCTCGGCGCGCGGACGATGAGCCTGTACACCCACATCGGCAGCAAGGAGGACCTGCTCGACCTCATGGCGGACGAGGCCGCCGCCGAGGTGCTGGTCCCCGGCGAGCTGCCGGGCGACTGGCGGGAGGCCCTGACCGTGATCGCGCGGAGGGAGCGTGAGGCGGTCCGGCGCCATCCGTGGATGATCGAGCTGGTCTCCCGGCGCTCCGTGGTGGGGCCCAACATGCTTCGCCATGTGGAGCAGACGATGTCCGCGCTGAGCGGTCTCGATCTGCCGATCGAGGGCAAGTTCCACGTGATCGCGGCGGTCAACGACTATTCCAGCGGATTCGTCCTGCGTGAGGCGCGGGAACGCATGGCCCCTCGCAGGGACGGCTGGACCGACGCCGAGCGTGACGCGTTCATGCGGCCGTACCTTCAGCGCCTCATCGACACCGGCGAGTTTCCCAATCTGGCCCCGTTGATGAAGGACGGCATCCCCAGCACGGACGACAACTTCGAGCGCGGCCTGCGCTGGCTGCTCGACGGGATCGCCCGCGATCTCGGCCGGGGCTGACCCTCCGCCCGGCTCGTACGGCCCGCAAGTGGCGGGGAGAGCCGTCCGTAACCGGCTGTGCGCTGATTCTGTCGGAGCGTGCGGTCACACTCGACGTCGAGCGTTCCCTTCGACGGAGGTCCGATGGCGAGGCGGAGACACACGGGGAGACCCACGAGGAGACCCACGGGCAGTTCACCGGCACGCGGGGGCCGGCGGCGAGGAACGGGCGGGATCAGCGCGTTCTGGCCGGTTGTGCCGATCGCGGTGCTCCTCGCGGTGTTCATCGCGGCGCGCTCCACCTGGGCGGTGCTGCTCGGCGCCGTGGTGGTGCTCGCCGTCCTGGCCGCCGGAGCCGTTTTGATGATCCGGAGGCAGGGCCGGGCCTACCGGCGGGAGGCCCTGCTGCGCGCTGGCCTCGACCGCCTCGACCACCGGAGGTTCGAGGAGCTCGCCGCCGAGCTGCTGCGGCGGGACGGCTTCCGCCGGGTCCGCGTCCTGGGCGGGGCGGGCGATCGGGGAGTGGACGTGGTCGGCTCGGCGAGGGACGGCCGGCCGTACGCGATCCAGTGCAAGCATTACAGCCGGCCGGTCGGGCCGGGGCACGTGCGGGATTTCGTCGGCGCGCTGTGCGCGGAGCCGTACCGCGGCCATCAGGGCGTGCTCCTCACCTCGCACACTCTCAGCGAGCAGGCGGCGCGTACGGCCCGGGAGCAGGACGTGATCGTCGTCGACCGGGACCGGTTGGCCGACTGGCTGCTGGGCGCCTACCACCTCGGGCCGGGAACCTCGGGGCCGGCGTGGCTGATCCGGCTGCGCGGCGGCCGGCGGCAGGGGGCAGCCCTCGACCACCGGGACGGCCCGGCGTGAAGGAGGCCGCCGGGGAGCGGCCGGAGGTGATCGTCGCGCCTGTCTAGGATGGAGCCAGGTGTGCCGGGAAGTCTGGTCGGCGGTCGATGACCCGATCCCGGAATGGAGCGCCATGACCGATCCGCGCCGCCCGGCCGCCCTGCTCGGCGGAGGTTCGCGGGCCGAGGCCCGCCGTGTCGCCGACATCCTCCGCAAGGAGACGATCGGCGGCGCGCTGTTGCTCGCCGCCGCGGTCGCGGCGATGGCCTGGGCGAACTCGCCGTGGGCGGGGGCCTACGACTCGCTGCGCTCGTTCGTGATCGGGCCGGCCGCGCTGCGTCTGCGGCTGGACCTCGCCACCTGGGCCGCCGACGGACTGCTGGCCGTGTTCTTCTTCGTCGCCGGGCTGGAGCTCAAACGGGAGTTCGTCGCCGGTGACCTGCGTGAGCCGCGCCGGGCCGTGGTGCCGGTCGCCGCGGCCGTGGGCGGTGTGATCGTCCCGGCCCTGCTCTACCTGCTGCTCAACCGCACAAGCGGCGGCGCCGTCAAGGGGTGGGCGATCCCCACGGCCACCGACATCGCGTTCGCGCTGGCGGTGCTCGCGGTCATCGGCCGCCACCTGCCCTCGGCGCTGCGGACGTTCCTGCTCACGCTGGCCGTCGTCGACGACCTGCTGGCGATCTGCGTCATCGCCGTGTTCTACACCGAGCACCTGTCGGTGATCCCGCTGCTGGCGGCGGCGGCGCCGCTCGCCGCGTTCACCGCGCTGGTGCGGCGCCGGGTGCGCTCGTGGTGGCTCCTGCTGCCGCTCGCCGCGGTCACCTGGGCGCTGGTGCACGCCTCGGGCGTCCATGCCACGGTGGCGGGGGTGCTGCTCGGCTTCGCCGTACCGGTGCTGCGCAGCGAGCGGGCCGGCGGGCCGCAGGCGGGGCCCGGTCTGGCGGAGCACTTCGAGCACCGCTTCCGGCCCATCTCGGCGGCCGTGGCGGTGCCGCTGTTCGCGTTCCTGTCGGCGGGGGTGCCCCTGCACGGCCTCGCGACGTCCCTGTCCGGCCCCGTCGCCCTGGGCGTGGTCGCCGGCCTGGTCGTCGGCAAGCCCGTGGGGATCATGACGGCCACCTGGCTGATCGCCCGCTTCACCCGGGCCCGCCTGGACGAGGGGCTGGCCTGGGTGGACGTGGCCGGGCTGGGAATCCTGTCCGGCATCGGGTTCACGGTGTCCCTGCTCATCGGAGAGCTCGCGTTCGGGAGCGGCGGCGGGCGCGACGACCAGGTCAAGGTGGCGGTCCTGGCCGGGTCCGTCACCGCCGCCCTGCTGGCGGCCGTGGTGCTCCGCCTGCGCGACCGGGCGTACCGGCGCCTGTGCGAGGCGGAGACCACGGACCGGGACGGGGACGACGTCCCGGACGTCCACCAGGCCGGTCAGTCCCGCGACACGTAGGCGCGCAGGTGCCGGGCGGTGAGGGTGTCGCCGTGCGCCACGAGGTCGGCGGGGGTGCCGGTGAAGACCACCCGGCCGCCGTCGTGACCCGCGCCCGGGCCCAGGTCGATGATCCAGTCGGCGTGGGCCATGACCGCCTGGTGGTGCTCGATGACGACGACCGTGTTGCCGTCGCCGACGAGCCGGTCCAGCAGGGCGAGGAGCTGGTCCACGTCGGCGAGGTGCAGGCCGGTGGTCGGCTCGTCGAGCACGTACGTCGCGGCCTTCTCCGCCATGTGGATGGCGAGTTTGAGCCGCTGCCGCTCCCCTCCGGACAGCGTGGTCAGCGGCTGGCCCAGGCCGAGGTAGCCCAGGCCCACGTCGGCGAGCCGGTCGAGGACGGCCCGCGCCGCGCCGGTGGGGAAGAACTCGCGCGCCTCGCTCACCGGCATCTCAAGGACCTGGCTGATGTCCTTGCCCCGGAGCTTGTACGTGAGCACCTCGGGGGTGAACCGCCTGCCCTCGCACTCCTCGCAGACCGACGCCACCCCGGCCATCATGGCGAGGTCGGTGTAGACCAGGCCGATGCCCTTGCAGTTGGGGCAGGCCCCCTCCGAGTTGGCGCTGAACAGGGCCGCCTTCACCCCGTTGGCCTTCGCGAACGCCGTACGGATCGGGTCGAGCACGCCGGTGTAGGTGGCCGGGTTGCTGCGGCGGGATCCGCGGATGGCGGACTGGTCGACGGTGATCACCCCCTCCCGGCGGGAGAGGGAGCCGTGGATCAGCGAGCTCTTGCCCGACCCGGCGACGCCGGTGACCACGGTCAGCACCCCCAGCGGGATGTCGACGCTCACGTCCTTGAGGTTGTGCAGGGTGGCGCCCTTGATCGGCAGGTGCCCGCGGGCCGGCCGTGTCCGCTCTCGCAGGCGCACCCGGTGGTCCAGATACCTGCCCGTGAGAGTGCCGGACGCCCGCAGCCCGGCGACGTCGCCCGTGAAGCAGACCTCGCCTCCGGACGGCCCGGCGCCGGGCCCCAGGTCGACCACATGATCGGCGATCTCGATCACCTCCGGCTTGTGCTCCACCACGAGAACGGTGTTGCCCTTGTCGCGCAGGAGGAGGAGCAGATCGTTCATCCGCTGGATGTCGTGGGGGTGCAGCCCCACCGTCGGCTCGTCGAAGACGTACGTGACGTCGGTCAGGCTGGAGCCGAGATGCCGCACCATCTTCACCCGCTGGGCCTCGCCCCCGGACAGCGTGCCGGACTCGCGGTCCAGGCTCAGATATCCCAGGCCGATGTCGACGAGCGACTCCAGGGTCTCGCGCAGGGTGGCCAGCACCGGCGCCGTCGAGGCGTCGTCGATGTCGCCGACGAAGGCGGCCAGGTCGCTGATCTGCATCGCCGAGCACTCGGCGATGGTGCGGCCGTTGACCTTCACCGACAGCGCCGCCGGGTTGAGCCGGGCGCCCCCGCACGCGTGGCAGGTCGTGAACGTCACCGCCCGGTCCACGAACGCCCGCAGGTGCGACTGCATCGACTCCCGGTCCTTGGCCAGGTAGAGCCGGCGCACCTTGACCAGCAGGCCCTCGTAGGTGAGGTTGTAGGTCCCCTGCTTGATCTTCGTGGCGGGCTTGTGGAGGAAGTCCTCCCACTGGGCCGGTGTGAAGTCCTTCAGCTTGACGTCGGGGTCGAAGAGCCCGGACTGGGCCATGGTCTGCCAGTACCACGTCCCCACCCCGAAGTTGGGGACGGTGATCGCCCCCTCGTTGAGGGAGCGCTCGACGTCCACCAGCTCCGCGACGTCGATGTCGGAGACCCGGCCGAGGCCCTCGCAGGCCGGGCACATGCCTTCGGGGAGGTTGAAGCTGAACGCCCCCGAGGTGCCGATATGGGGGGTGCCGATCCGGCTGAAGACGATGCGCAGCATGGTGTGCGCGTCGGTGGCGGTGCCCACGGTGGAGCGGGAGTTGGCCCCCATCCGCTCCTGGTCGACGATGATCGCGGCGCTCAGGTTGCGCAGCGCGTCGACATCGGGACGGCCGAGGCTCGGCATGAACGACTGGATGAAGGCGGTGTAGGTCTCGTTGATCAGCCGCTGCGATTCGGCGGCGATGGTGCCGAAGACGAGGGAGGACTTCCCGGATCCGGAGACGCCGGTGAAGACCGTGAGCCGGCGCTTCGGGATGTCGAGCGAGACGCCGGTGAGGTTGTTCTCCCTGGCGCCCCGGACCTCGATCACGTCGTGGCTGTCGGCCGCGGCCCGGATCGGGGATTCCGGGCGCGTACGGGTCGGGCTCTGCTCCATCGAAACCCTTCGGAAGACGGCATTTTTCGATTCAATTGTTTCATTGAATCGCCCGTGAAGACTTTGCCGGCCTTTTCCTGCGCCGTTCCCGCGATGGCATCGGGAAAGTCTCAACGGCTGGGGGGAGGTGGATCGCGGCGGCCGAGAGCCACGTCACCGGGCGGGAGTGTGGCCCTCACCCGGCCCGGTGAGGGACACTTGCCCTGGGTGGTGAACCGCCCTGCGTACCACCGTCGCAAGGGGAGGCTCGATGGACGGCGCATTGCTTGGCCGGCTCGACCTCGGTGACCATGTGTGCCGCCTGTACCGCGACGACGAGCAGCGCCTCGCGACCGTCGCCGGCTTCGTGGAGGCGGGGGTCGGCAGCGGCCACCAGGTCGCGTACTTCTCCGTGGAGCGTCCGGAGACGGTGCTTGAGCAGCTCGGGAGCAGGGGAGTCGACGGAAGGGCCCTGATCGAGCGCGGCGGGCTCCGGGTGACCTCCGCCCAGGACAGTTACCTGGCGTCGGGGGCGTTCCACCCGGAGGCCGTGATGAGCGCATGGCGGCGGGCGATCGCCGACGCGCGTGACTGCGGCTACGCCGGACTCTGGGCGATGGGCGACATGGCCTGGGCGGCCACGAAGATCGCCGGGGCGGACCGCCTGCGATGGTACGAGGCCGAGGTCAACCGGGTCTTCACCGGAGAACACGCGCTCGCGCTGTGCCTGTACGACGAGCGGTCCTTCCCGGCGGACGAGCTCGACCGGATCGCGGCCGCCCATCCGGGCACGCTGGAGCCGGGCGACGGCCCGGGCTGGCGGCCCCTGCTGCGCATGCGGCGCACCGTCGACCCTCCGGGCCTGAAGCTGACGGGCGAGGCCGACGCCTCGAACAGGGACGCCCTGGCCGCGACGCTCGACGGCCTCAGGGACGACCTGCCGCGGACCGGGGCCCCGGCCACGCTCGACCTCACCGACCTGCGCTTCGCCGACGCCGCCGTGGCCCGGCTGCTGATCCGTGCGGCGCGGACCTTCCCGGCGGGGATGCGGATCGCCGGCTGCTCCCCGTGGATCGCCCGCCTCCTGACGCTTCTCGGAGGTGACCAGATCCCGGGAGTGGACGCCGCCGAGGCCCGGGAAACCACGGCATGACGACACCGGACCGTCTTGAGGGTTCACTGCAGCACGTCGGCCTGCTCTATCGGGACGACGACGAGTACGCCGAGGGCTGCGGGGCCTTCCTCGACCGCGCGCTGGCGGTCGGCGGCCCTGTCCTGGTCGCCGTGCCCGGCCGCGGAGGTGAGGTGATCCGGGCCCTGGTGGGCGGCCGTTCCTCCGCGGTGACCTTCGTGGACATGGCCGTCGCCGGCCGCAACCCCGGACGGATCATCCCCGGTCTGCTGTTGCCGTTCCTGCGCGACCACACCGGCCACCCGGCGTGGATCGTGGCGGAGCCCTTGTGGAAGGGCCGCGGGGACATGGAGTACGCGGCCTGCGCCGCGCAGGAGGCGCTCATCAACGTGGCGCTGGCCGGGGACGAGGCGACCGTGCTGTGCCCGTACGACGCCTCCCGCCTGCACACCCAGGCGGTCGTCGACGCGCACCGGACGCATCCGGTGATGCGGGACACCGCCGGCACGCGGGACAGCCCCGCCTACACCGACCCGCTGGAGACGGCGGCCGCGTTCGACGTGCCCCTGCCCCGTCCTCCGAGCGGCGCCGCCACGTGCTGTTTCGACGGTGTCAGGGCGTTGCCGTCGGTGCGCGACTTCGCCGGCGCGCGGGCGGCCGAGGCGGGCCTCGCCCCTCTCCGGGTGAGTGAGCTGGCCATCGCCGTGAACGAGCTGGCCACCAACACGGTCGAGCACACCCGGGGGCCGGGCAGGCTGACGGTCTGGACCGAGCACGACGTCTTCGTGTGCCAGATCGACGACACCGGCCGGATCCGCGATCCGCTCGCCGGTCTGGTGCCGCCCCCGGACACCGCCACCCATGGCCGCGGCCTGGTCGTCGTGCACGAGCTGGCCGACCTCGTCCGCCTGCACCGGCACGCCTCGGGCACGAGCGTCCGCGTTCACTTCGACCTGCCGCGAGGTCGCGCCGGCGACTGAGGAGGCGGCTGTAAGGCGACTGACGGCGGCCGGGACGGGTCAGGCCGCCGTCACCAGGTGACGGGAAGCGCGGTGAAGCCTCCGGTGAGGCGGTCCTTGCGCGGCGTCAGGTCCGTCTCCGGGACGGCCAGGCGCAGGGCGGGGAAGCGCTGGAAGAGCGACCCGAAGACGGTACGCAGCTCGACCCTGGCCAGACCGGCCCCGAGGCAGTAGTGGGCGGCGTAGCCGAACCCGACGTGCGGGTGCGAGATCTCCCGCGCGATGTCGAACAGCTCGGGCTCCTCGTAGACCCTTCCGTCCCGGTTTGCGGCATGGACGGCCAGCATCACCAGCTCACCGGCCCTGATCACCACGCCGCCGACCTTGACGTCCTCGTGCGCGTAGCGGACCAGCCCGTGCTGGCTCGGCACGGCCATCCGCATGATCTCCTCGACCGCCGCGGCGGCGAGCGAGGGATCGGCCCTCAGCGCGTCCCGCTGGGCCGGGCTCCGCAGGAGCAGCAGCACGCCGTAGTCGATCTGGTTGACCGTGGTCTCGTGCCCCGCGAACAGCAGACCGCCCGCGACCCGGGCGATGTCGCTCTCCTCCAGGGCGGCGGTCGCCAGGTCGGAGTAGACGTCCTCGCCGGGGTGCTCCCGCTTCTCCTGGACGATCGCGTAGGTGTACTCGCTCATCTGGCGCTGGGCGTCGGCCGAGCGCTCCGGGTCCGACAGGTTCGTCATCTCCTCGGCGATGGCGCGGAACTTCTCCCTGTCGCCGTACGGCACGCCGAGCAGCTCGCAGATGACCATGATGGGCAGCGGGACCGACAGCCGCTCGTGCAGGTCGGCGGGGGGACCCTGCTCGGCCATCTCGTCCAGCAGCTCGTCGACCAGCACCTGCATCCGCCCACCCAGCGCGCGCATCCGCCGGGCGGAGAAGGCGGGCGCGAGCAGCCGCCGCATCGCCTCGTGGACCTGGCGCTCGGTAGCGTATTCGCCACTCGGCCCGCCGATCAGGGCGTTGTTGGAAATGCGCGGGGCCGATTCCGGCGTGGGGTGCGACCTGCCGAACCGGTCGTCCGCGAACACCTGCCTGATCTCCTCGTATCCGGTGACCAGCCACGCCTCGTCACCGGTCTCGGTGCGCACCCTGGTCACGGGCTCGGCGGCCCGCAGCTCGCCGAACTCGGGCGAGACCGCCAGCAGATCCGCACGGTCGAATGGAAGCTGAGGGAGTCCAGACATGAGCGGTTACCCCTTCGAGAGACGGCAGCCTCTCGAAGTTCTCATCTGACTTGATGTTCGGCAAGGCGTCAAAGGCGTGTCTTAACTGGACATTCGCCTTTCCCGACCATGGTTACGCGGTTACGCCCCGCCGTCAGGCGAGGGCTCGGCCCGCCGGGGTGGAAGCCCGTCTTCTCCGGGGTCGCTGCTGTGCCGCGGACGCCGCCACCGCCGGTCATGGCTCCAGTCCGAACTCGGCGTACGCCCGGCCGCGGAGCTCGATGACCCGTGGGGTGTAGACCCGGTAGAAGTCCGCGCCGCACTCCAGGTCGTCGAGCGCGTCCGCGATCTCCGCGGTCAGGTACGGCCGGGCCTGCTCCGGGCTGAGCATGGGCTGGTAGACCTGGTACCGGCCGTCGGCGCCGGGTCCCTGCGCCTTCAACGGGTCATCGGAGATGTCGTCGGCCCGTCCCATCTCGGTGATCTGCGCCTGGAACCTCGCGGGTCCCCGTTGGTCCATCGCCGACGGCGTGGACGAGCCGATCGCGTAGCCCTTCGCCCTCATGCAGCCTGCCATGGCGCCGGCGAGCCGGGCGAGCGTGGGATCGGCGTCGAGCTGGACGGTGCGCCGTTGCGCCAGGTCCTCCGCCTGCCTGAAGTGGTCCATGGCCGACGCGACGTCCCTGCCGAGGATCTTTTTCACGGCCTGTGCGTAGCAGGCGTCGTCCGCTGTGCGGTACGCGGTGAGCTGGGTGGGCGACAGCGCGCTCTGTATCGAGAGGTTGGGATCGACGGGGCCGGGCCGTGCCGGCTTCACCATGGGGTTGCCGAACCGCTGGGGATACACGTAGAGGGCGTAGGCGCCGTAGCCGTACCGCGCGCGGAACGCCCTCAGGGCCGCGTGCTCTCCCCTGTCCCGCCTGCTCTCCTCCTCGGTGACCACGCGGGCCGGGGGGACGTAGGGGATGTAGGTGAAGCCGCGCTGTCTCATGCAGTCGGCGCGCGCGGTCTCGATCGCGCGGGTGGGCTCCGGGCCCCCACCCGGCGCGGGGGCGGCGCGGGTCTCAGCGGCGCGTCCGCAGACCGCCAGCACGACGAGGGACAACGCGGCGAGCGCCGCCGGCTTCATGGACATGTGATCTCATCTTTCGGAGTCGTACGGAGCCGCGCGGGAGTGAGGAGCGCGTGCAGGGCGAGGGCCGCCGCCAGGCAGGCGACCGGGATGACCGGCAGGACGTACCGGTGATCGAAATCGAGCACGGCGACGGGGACGACGAGGAGGGACACCGCCATGGTCCAGGGCAGAAGGGCGGCGCGTCGCCGCATCACGGCACCGAGCGCCCCGGCCACCAGGATCGCCGCCAGGAACGGGCCGCGCAGGTATGCCGGGTACTGGTAGGCCACCAGGACGTCCGCGAACGGCCGGACCGTGGAAAGACCCCGGATGGCCGGGTCGTACTCCCGTCTCATCGTGCCGATCAGCGGCTGGTCCGGAAGCGACCCGTCCCCGAGTGTGAAGCCGAAGGCGGGAGTGGTCCGTTGCGGATGGCGGATCGGAGTCCAGGCGAAGGTCAGGAGGGTGTCGTGTGCGACGTCGCGGAGGTAGTCGAGCGGCTGGGCCGCGATCGCCCGGATCGCGAAGGCGCGGGCGAGGTCGTTGTGGGCGAACTGGTCGCCGGGAAGCCGGTTGAGCGAGGCGCCGGGGGCCCATACGTACTCGGACGCGGCGTCCACCGTCGTGCCGTTCGGGCAGAGCGGGGCCAGGTCGGGGGGCGGCTCGATGACCCGGCAGTCGGCGAAGGTCATCGTGCGGGCCCAGAGCGAGACGCCGTCCGCGCCGCTCAGGGTGAATCGTCCGTGCACCCGGCTGTACCAGGCGGCGTACGCCGACAGCGGCAGCGCCGCGGCCAGAGCGAGGGCGAGCAGCGGTCGCGGACCCGCCCGCTGGACGGCCAGGACGAACAGGACCACGATGAGCAGCGGCAGCGTCACCGTCCGGGTCAGTGTGGCCAGGGCCAGCAGCAGCCCGGCCGTCGCGGCGGCCCGCACCGTCAGCCGGGGGGACCACAGCAGCACGGTGACCGTGGCCACGATCAGGAACATGAACTGCGTGTCGGACAGGACGGCGTGTTCCAGCCGGAGGAACGAGCCGTCGAGCAGGGCGGGCGCCGCGGCGAGGGCGGCCGCCCAGCCTGGCACCGACCGCCGCCGCAACAGCGCGTACGTCATGACGCCCACGGCCAGACCCATCGTGTGCTGCACGGCCGCCACCACCGAGACGCTGTGGAACGGCCACAGGAGCCGGAGCAGGAGCGGATATCCGATGGGATGGAACGCCGCCGGTGGTCTCAGATGGAGAGCCGTGTCCATATAGGTGAAGGAGTCGTACCAGTAGAGCTGGGCGGGGCGGTAGGCGAGCATCGTCACGGCGCGAAGCGCGGCGGCGAACGAGACGAGGACGACGAAGGCGCGGTGGTCCCGGACGGTGATGACACGGCGCGAGGGAGGCGCCAACGGTCGGACGGCTGTGAGCACGATGCATCGATCCTTGTGAGGGAACGTGAAGGCCGGCCGGGCCGCGTGGGTGGCCGGAGAGGGCGCGGCCGAAGGAGCGCACGCCGCGGCTTCCCCCTCGGACCGAGGAGGAGCGGATAAGAGCCTGATCAGAGCTGGAGGCGCCGGCGCGACTGGTAGGGCGCGACCGTCGCCGCGACGGTCAGGAGGGCGAGCAGGGCCCAGTGGGCGAGGCCGTTACGGCTGAGCAGCGAGAGGTTCTCCATCGGAACGGCCAGCTGCGTCACCAGGTACACGCCGGCCGCGACCGCCCAGCGTGGATCCCCCGAGACGTGCCCCGCCCAGCAGGCGAGCAGGAGCAGGCCGGCCTCCACGGCGACCCGGGCGAACGTCGCGGGGGACGCGTCGGCGAGGTCCAGCCACGCGGGGTCGGCGCCCGCCACCAGCGGCGCCACCGCCCACCAGCGCCACGACCTCGTCCTGAGCGGCCGTTTCGAGGAGGCGAGCACCAGCAGGCCCACGATGAGGACCGCGTACGCGATCATCGGGGCGATCGGGCCGCCGGTGCCGTAGAGCGCGCGTCCGCCCCAGAACCGGTCGGGCAGCACCGGCAGCAGGGTCTGGTCGAGCCACGGCCTCCCGAGCGCCATGGCCGCGACCTTGCCGCCGGTGACGGCGGCGAGGGGAATCGCCGGCCATACCCATCCGTAGGTCACCGCGAAGACAGTGGCCGCGGACAGCCCCACCCACAGGGGGATGGACCCGGCGTAGGGGAGAAGCGTCGCAAAGGTGCCGAGCGCCACCACCAGCACCCCCAGGTGGAGCCCGTCCCGCCAGGGCGGGCCCTCGGAGGCCAGCGCGGCGCGGGCGCGAAGACCCCCGTGGACCAGCGACGCCGCCTCGCGGGGGGACGGCACGGAACGTGCCGGCGGGGTCGTCTCCAGCAGCGTGGCGACGATCTCCTCCCCGAACCGCTCCCGGTAGTCACGGGGGTAGGCGCGCAGCAAGTAGCGGTAGCGGCGTTCGAGCGCCCATGGGCCGGCTGCCGATCCGACGCCGGTGCCCGCCGTGGTCGTCATCCGGCCTCCCGGACGCCCACGGCGACACGGGCGACACGGGCGGCAGGGACGACACGGGCGGCAGGGACGACACGGGTGGGGTGGACGGCGAGGGGGCCCGCGCTCACGCGAACGCCGATCCGAGACCGACGATCCTGCCCGTCACCACCGCGGCGGCCTGTTGCATGCGCAGGGCTTCCTCGGACACCGCGGCGCGGCCCTCGTCGGTGAGCCGGAAGTACCGCCGTGGCCGCCCGTCGACGATCTCCTCCCGCTCCACGGTGATGAGGCCGCTCGCCGCGAGCCGGTCGAGTGCGCCGTACAGGGTGCCGACCGGCAGCTTCACCCTGCTCTCGGACAGATGCAGGGTCCGCTTGATGATGCCGTGCCCGTGCATCGGACCGTCGAGGAGCGCCGCGAGAATGAAGTACGTCGGCTCGCTGATCGCGGGTGATCTCTTGGCCATGCCGGGAACCATACTTCGCCTCACGAAGTATGGTCAAGCCTCCCTCTGACCGGGATCGCCGTAAGCATCATGTCTTTTCGGATTACCTCCGTCATTTCCGGATGTGGCATGGGGCTGGTGGGGCCGAGGGAACGAGCGTCGTGATCGGGTGAAGTGACCGCATCGCGTGGGAGATCTTCACTTCGGGCGCGGTGGCGCGGTGCCCCGACGGGGGAGACCGCATCTCATACCGATCGTGTCCGGATGAGCACATTGTGTCTCCGGCACCGAGCCTGCACCGAGCCTGGAGGTGGTACGCGTGCGGTTCCCAGCCGAGGACGCTGCCTGGACCCAACTGCGCAGCGACTATGCCGGCCGCTGGTCGATCTGGAGGAGCGACGCCGGCCGCTGGTACGCGACCCGGCTGACGAGGTCGCTGTCCCGGGCGGAGATGGACCGGGGGCTGATCATGACCGCCTGCGGCGAGAGCGCGGAGGAGCTGCGCGCGCTGCTCACCGCCCAGGACGGCCTGTCCAGCCAGATGATCTCCTCGTGAGCCCCTGGTGCCGTACGCCTGCCCGCTTCCGCGACCGCGGCGCGGGCGACGCGAGGTGTGAGCGGGCGTAAGACCTGGTGCACGAGGGCGGGGGGGGCCCCCCCCCCCGGGGGCGGGGCCCCCCCCCAGCGAGAGAGCGCGACCCCCCCCCCCCGGCGGCCCCGGCGCGGCGCGGGGGCGCGGGGGGCCCGG